>NZ_JAKTII010000017.1:0-212295 GCF_027855175.1 Acinetobacter sp. AOR14_HL
TAAAGTTTTGGAAGAAATAAAAAATAATAATGCTCCAATTGATAACACTACAATGACAGGTTTCAATTTATTATCATATGGATTATTTTCATAAGCTACTGTCGCAGCAATAAAAGCGGCTACAATATACATAATTATAAGGGCAACAACTCTTTGAGCTATGTCATTAAATACTTTAGTTAACTCAATCAATAGAGGGTATAAAGAACCTGGAAGCATGATAGGAATAACAAGAAAGATAAGCCATCTCAACATTTAAAACACCCTTATATTAATCAAATATTTATATGAAACTTTAATAAAATTAATATTATTAAAAGTGACGAAGATTTTAACCATTAATAAAAATTAATACAATATTTTCAAACACTTAATAAGAATTAATTAAATCACCAAAACTACTCTTTTATAAAATAGAACCACCCGAAGGTGGCTGTTGAGAAAAATTAGTTAATTCAATTTGCTTTTTACAAAGCTACCCCACAAATATCCTTAGCTCCAGTAGGATAAGTAAACTGCATTTTTGACTTATCGGTTACCAATTGAAGACCAACCGTTTTTCCAGTCAGAGCAGAGTTAGCGAATTTGTCTTGATTGATTACACCTGTATAGCTTATATACTTTAATTTATTTTCCATAGTGAGATTTGTATAACCATAATTCATTCCATTAATAATATATCCAAATTGTTTAGTATTCTGATTAACATAAATACCAACTCTTACTTTTCCATCAGCAGGTACATCTACTGGATTAGTTGTTCTAGCTAAGCTAAAAGGTTCTAACATACCTTTACCATCAGATTTATAACTTAACCCTACTAAATTAATAGAGTGCCCCTGCATTACCCCAGAATAATTATTACCTTTACTAAAGACCACATTTAAAGTGAATTCTGCTCTATTTTGAGAAGATCCTGTGAGAAAAAAACCATAATCGTACATCTGGGAGCTGGAACCAAGATTAATATTTATGTTATTCACATCAAAAATAAATTCCTGAACAAAGATATCTGATGTAGCAACAGTCTTATCAATTAAAGGAACATTATCTGGAGTATCAAAAACATACTGTGTTTTAAATTGAGCATATTTTTTGGAAGCTAAGTATAATTCAACATATTTATTTGAATAGTATTTTATGAGGTCGTAACCAGATTGATTAGTGATATTAATATTAGCAACTTGCTCAATATAGCGATTATTGACAGAGCCTCCTCCTTTCGCAGCTTCATAAGCTTTTAAGTCCTGTAAAGTTGCATCAAAGCTATAAGTACACTCAGCAAAAGCACTACTTATTCCACTAAAACCCATTACTGTTGCTAAAATTATCTTTTTCACGGCGTTATCCTATTTTTATTTTGAACATTTAGTATAAACAAGTCTTTAAATAATTTGACTAATTCCGACAGATGACAGAAATATAATTAAGCTATTTAATAATGCCGCCCGAAGGCAGTTAACTATTTTGAATATCATCTTTGGCTTTTTTAACTTCTTTGATTACTTCAACAATCGTCTTGCCTTCCTGTTTATCAATAAAGTTAAAAATCCAACGGACTAAAGCCCAGCCGGGAATACCGCATATGAAGAAGAAGCCCCCTAAGGCAATCATTCCCCAAACATCAGTAACCCATTCATGAAGCCCCCACTTCACGATAATGAATGAGCCACCGGCTAAACTTGATACGACTGTACAAATGAGCCCAACGGCCCATTCTTGAGGTGAGCGCGGCATACGTGTCATCAATACTACTGCTGCAACTAACGCGACCGCTAAAGTCACCATAATTGCTGCACCATAAAATTTTAAAATTGCTGTTACACCACTAGTGGAAACTGGTTCCATTTATTTCTCCAGAAATAGAAAAACCGCTAGAAAGCGGTAGTTGTTCGTTGTCCAATCCATCATTGGGCCAATCATAAAAAAGCACCCGAAATGGGTGCTCTAAGTTCTTTCAAAGTATTAAAGGGTTTGTAGGATTCTCCCTCCATTAATCAATTTTGTTGTGAGTGGTGCAACCCCGACAATTGCAGTACCACCTGCTCCGGGTTGGCCTTCAGTTGTTCCATGGTAATTCCAGTTCCATGTTCCATCATTTGTGGATTTGGTACCACGTTGGCCCCAGCCACCACCATCACCTGATAACGGTGATCCATAGCGGTCATTTTGAGTTCGGTAACCTTTACCAGTTACTGAAGCTTCAGCATCCGTAACCTTAACCACCATAAAATAGCCAGTAAAGTACCAGCGCCAATCCTGAGTATCATTGTAAATTGGTTGCCCTGTCATGACTCTTCCAAACGGAGCACCAGCTCCACCAGGAACACCCTGCACTCCATAGCCAAGTTCTGTGTAGATACCACTTGGTGTAGCCCCGCCTCCAGAGCCACCTCGAGCTAAAGTTCCTCCGTCAATAATCAGATTCAATTTACTGTGCCGATTCATTAAACCGGGTGCGCCTTGAAACCCATCACGGCGAGTTTTGGCAAAGTTATAATCCGGATCACTTGAGCGTGCACCAAATGCAAGATGGGGCAAACCGCCATCCCCTCCACGCCCAACCACTGAACCTTTAATCGTAAGATTTACGGTAAGACCAGGAGGAAACTCTCCTGTATCAATCGCAGGAAATTCAGGAGCAGCTGGAACAATGAACTCCTGTTTTGCTGGACTTGAGTTATGGTCAAACTTATAAACCATTCGTGTTTCTGGCCGAAGTGAACTAGAACTCGAAACCAAAGCACCGGCTTCAACAATAAAGCTAATTTCTCCCGAGGTTGGCAAGTCACCTCTTTGCATCTGATATAGCCGTGCAAGATTAATATCTAGCTGGTCATAACGGATGTAAATCGGAGAATTATCAATTGGTACATCAATAAAGTCTTTATCGTTGAGGTAATACCGAACATCGTAATTTACTGCTGTAACGGTATTTGAAAACTTATCAACCGGATCTTTTTTAGCGACCAAGTAAGGTAATGAGTCTTTTGTATCGTCATTAACAACTGTATAGATCGTATTCACAAAATCATCGGAACTCAGCTTTAAAGCGCCATTTGGCAACCGTCCTAAAACTACTTTGTTCTTAGCAGATCCAGCAGTAATAGGAAGTAGATCAACGGTACCATCACCCATTTGCAAATAAATCACGTAACTTTTGCCTGCTATGAAATCAACATCATGGCTTAGAGTGAGAATTAAGCCCTCTTGTTTCACCACATCACCACTTTGATGGATGCCATTTCGATAATCAGCTACAGCAATACGGTCACGTAAAACCAGTAATTCCGATTCTGGCGCTGCATCAAAGGTAATGGATTTGCGCTGAAAGCGGAGCTTATTCCAAAGCCGGTACGCATTAAAACGGGCTTGCCATTTATTGCGCACACCAACAGATTTAACTTCTTTAGGGTTCTTGGCTCCCTTATCCGGCAAATAAATATTGATACGGCTATCATCGGCCGGATCCGTATATTCATAGACCAAGCCATCATAGTCATCCATCATGCCT
The DNA here is from genome assembly GCF_027855175.1 of Acinetobacter sp. AOR14_HL. Lineage (NCBI taxonomy): Bacteria > Pseudomonadati > Pseudomonadota > Gammaproteobacteria > Moraxellales > Moraxellaceae > Acinetobacter > Acinetobacter sp. AOR14_HL. The sequence goes on from NZ_JAKTII010000017.1 coordinate 3,515, forward strand.
AGCGTTAGATCATGCTTATAACTATCTGGAATGATATTCCTGAAGTTAAACAGTAATACCGAATTATCAGTTGGTCGCTCAAAGTAGATCTTTAGCTTGTTGCTCTGACGATAAGCTGTACAAAACACTGCATCACAAAGATTGGTAACCAGTTCTTCAAATGAAAGATTCGTATCATCAATCGTCGTACAGAACTCGGCTGCTAAAGGTGTACCGAAGTAATCGACAATATCGTTATAAGTACGATAGATGTTTTCAATATCAATCTCGTCGATCATACGGCGGCCAATCTTGTCATCGAGCGCCATTGAGACCAAAGCATCTGCAAAGCTTGAAGTTGGAAACAACTCTGTCGTCATTGCTCCATTTTTATAAGTAGGCAACATCCGCTGAAGATCAAAATTGATCTTGCGCGATTTAACAGATAAAGCTCCAGTCGTTGCATATGTGCGTGCACGGAAGACCGTTTCATGTTCATACATCGTGCTTTGCAACGGAAATGCACCGTATAGCGCTTGCCACTTCACTTCATCAACTACAGTCGTCACTGCTGGAGTTGGAGTTAAACGTCGAGCACGTACGCTACAGCGCCCTTGAAATGTGACCATATCCAGCGTTGCGCCAACCGTTTGCCGTGACTTAGCTGAACCTTTGAGAATAATCTGCTTAAGCATTGGATTACCAATAGCTGCGCCAGACTCATTAACTGGAGTTACTTCAACTTCAATCATGACATTAACAGCCGCCTGATTACCTCCTGAAGAGACTGTATAAAGTCCATTATTCGCCACAAAATTAAAGATGACGCGACTACGTTCAATATTATCCAGAATGAATGGACCAATCCATTTCTCGCCAATGGATGACAGCTTTGGGGATAAAGCACCAGTTTGCTGATTTGATAGTTCTTTTAGCTTTAGCCAGTTCGGATTTACTGCTGCTGGATTTGATAAGGCCATTCGGTCATCAGCAACGGATAAAACGCTATAAGTACCGTTTAAATCGTATGTTTGCCCGTTATAAGTAAAAGAAGCATTACTGATTTCAACTCGGTCATTGCTGACAAACTTAGTTGTTAAATCGGTATTGTTAGCAGCTGCTCGAAGGATCTCATTTGGATAAGCAAATTGAAGATAATTGGTGCCTTCCAGACTTTGAGTGTCAGCTGGTCGCAAGATCTGACCATTCACCGAGTTTTGGTGCTGGACAGTTAAAGGCGGCGTAGTAATTTCGCTACCGAGCGAAAAATAAGGCTGTCCAGAAACAATATCGACACCTGGTCGAAAGACCTCTACCGACGCACCTGCAATATCAACAATATTGGTTTCACCATCGTAAGCGCCTTTGATGTGATAGTGACCACGCCCAATACAGCCAACAAGATGTTCGACTTCGACGTTGTTCTCATAGACCTTATAAGGAACTGCAATTAAATCAGGCGTATCCCAAGCTGCACCATAAATATCAGCAATACGTCCATTCACTCGCATTTTGTTTTCGCGGTTTGAAAGTTCGTTATTTGCTGATGAGGATTGGTTGTTATTCTGAGTGGTTTGGGCAATTGACGGCGCGGGCATTAAAAATGCAATCGCCACACTTAAAACAATAGAAACGATAGCGGCAATAAGCGCAGGCATACCTTTCGGATTTTCAATCACAATGAAAGTACCCGGCAAGAAATCAAGCTGCTTTAAGTCGTGAGCATTCTTAGGTGTAATTTCATTGGCAAAAGAGATCTCCGCATGATCCATATTGCTTGAAGTGTGAAAAATACGGACATGCTCAGGCAAGTATTCATATTTTGAAGTAAGCCATTGCCCGATAGTTTCGGCTTGCTCAATTATCTTCTCTTCAGACAAAGGATCCTGTTTATAAATAATCTTAATCATAGTAACTGACCCGACTAAACCCCATTGCTTTAATGACGTCTTCAGCTAAATAAGTGACTCCACTCTCCATTAAATGTAGTACACGCCCTAAACGAAAAAGCCCCACATGCGGGGGCTTATTTCTTTGTCTTGGATGGAATGCGACTATGCATCCCTCCTTGGGCATGGGCAGCGGATTTAAGAGTTTTAATCGTGAGACTTTAAATTCGATATGGCCTTTAGGTTGCATGAACAAATCTAAAGCTTCGCTCCGGTCTACTCCATATAGATCTAAAGCGGCTTCATGTGCAAAGTGAACACAGTTGTAGTGCTCTTCGTCGTATTGCTTATCAAGTAAATGATCATGACTTTTCATACAGCCCCCTTCAGTCCACTAAACCGATCCAGTGAGAAAATGTCACCAGTTTTGGAAGTATTTAAACGAGGTGATTCAGCCTTAAATGTCACAGCTTTATGGTTCATTGAAACACCTGCAAGTTGAAGGCCAAGCAAATAATGAATTGGTGTATTCAAATTATCTGAACTGTAGAGCCGATAATTCACAGTAGGTTTTACATCTGCAAATTGGCCTTCCAGCACTCGCTCAAACTCATCCGGCAATATATCGCCAAGACCTGAAACTGAGACAGTTAAAGTCTGGTCCAGATCACCCAGCATTCCAGATCTTTGAATAGTTAAAGGCAAATATTCATAATAGAACTGGCCTGACCCTTCTTTGTGCTGTACATAGACACCTCGATCATCATTACGAACAACACGATAAGTATTTAGAAATGATGGGTGTGATAGCTCAATACACTCCAGTTGATAGATATCGACTTTACGATTGAGAAAGAACTTGGCATATTCGTTATCCATTAGACCTCCCAATCTTTAATCAATGCTGCATCAGCTGTAAGGTTCGGCTGGTTCTGAACAACCTCAATCTGAGCAGTTACTCTGTAAAGATTTCCATTCACCTCATTAGTCTTGAATGAGTTGGGAATGAAGTTGCATTGGTATTGCTGGCGCGCTCCTTGGTCAATGACGAGATCCGCATAAAATGAAGCTGGCTTGCTTTGGTATACACGCCAGAAAGCCATCATTTTATTGAAATCGGTTTTACTTAAATTCCAGTTCACATCGACAATGTGGCTATTACGTTTCACATCGATGTAATAGCGTCCACGCCCTCCATCCATCTGCTGGCGCTTAACATCATCACCCGGTGTTACGCCATAGCCATTTGTTTGAGGATTTAGCTTTAACTTGTACATAACTTTCCTTAAAGCAATAAAAAACCACCTCGGAAGGTGGTTCTGTTAATTATCGATTGCGTCTTGCGGTTGTATTCTCAGTCAAAGAGCGGCTGATTAGAGAGTTTGGATTTTTAATATCCTCACTAACTAATCTTGGTACCGCTTTTGGAAGTTGCTTATCAAGTTCTTCCCTTACAATGATCCGGACAGTTTTCTCATCCAGTTGTTCAGCCTCAACCGTTGCACCACTGACTTGGTTCACTACCTCAATCTTGAAATTGATAGTTGGAGAAGATTGCCCAAAAGAAGGTATAAACTCAGCTTGTGGGCGTGGAGATTGCCCAGAAGTAAAGTCCTGCACCTCATCAAGATTTGATCGATCCTGAACTAAACCATTTGAAGAGAAGTAAACTTTTCCGTCGTGGAATAGATCAGAACCTGTTGAAGTTGCTGCAGTAGGCACGCTGCCATTGCCCTTATAGATAATCTGATCATCTTGATAAGACTGATTACAGATGTTCGAAATATCTCTACTTTGGTTAAATGCCTGTGAACTTTGATTAGCCCGATTCATAACACTTTCAAAAGAGGTACTGCTTTGAATCGAATTATCAAGTGCTCTGCTAAAGCTTGAGTTATTCCCAGCATACTGGTTAGTAATGCTTTGAATATCACCCGATCTTAACGGCGCTTCTTTGCTTTGCTTGTGAGCATTAACGATAATCTGATTCTCTCGAGTAGGTTGGTTAAAGATATTCGAGATATTTTGATTATCATTAAATGCTTTAGAACTGAGGAAAGAACGATTGAATACATTCTCAGTTGAAGAGTTATTCAGGGCGTGGTTATTGATAAATGCTTCTGGACCTGAGCTCTTACGCATATTTTCAACCAAGCCAACACCACCCCATCGTTTGATGTCTTCTTGAGACCAAACTACCTCACCTTTATGAACAATACCGGCAGGATCATATTTGCCACCAAATCCAGTAAAACCACCATCAGCGAAGCCCTGATCTTTGATTGCCCGGATGTTAGCAATAATACTGACACCTTGAGCAACTGCTCCAGCAATCAAAGGCAAGTTGTAAGGAAAACCAACTTTCGCAGCTGCTGCAATATTCTGCTGAATAGCAAGACCGGCTGCAGCGATCGCATAAGCCTTATCCGCCGCAAACATAAGCTTATAGGCTTTGGATTGTTCGCCAAACATAGAACCAAACATTGAGGTGACTGAACCCATCATTTGCCCACCAAGAGCAATTTGAGTGTTCAATCGATCCTGTTGATATTTGTCTTCAATATCCTTAGTGTTCTGTGCAAATTCATTGTAAATTTGACTTCTTTGCTCTTGAGCTGTCTGAATAATTGCAGTCTTCTGATTTTCAAAGTCTTGCTGCTGAATTAATCCTGCTTCCATCTGTGCATTCAGACCATCTAAAACGCTTTGCTCATTTAAATCAGCTGCAGCAAACTGACTATCAGCTAGGTCATTTGCAGCACCCAGGCGACTAAACCGTTCCTGATCCTGTCTGTAGAACTCACTGGTACCATTCATATCAGCCTGAATACCACCCCAGTTTTGAATAGCATTATTAACTTTGTCACGTGTCTCTTTGTCCTGTGTAGCTTTAGATAACGCAATAAGTTTTTGACGCTCTTCTATGGAAAGTTTTGTATTCTTAAGAATCTCCTCTCTTTCAAGTCTATATCGTTCCTGCATTGCTTGAGTTTCGGAAAGCAAAGATAATCGAGCTTGAAATGATCGTTGCTCTTGAGCCAATTTCATAAGCGCGTTTTCTTGCTGATATTGCTGTTCCAGCAACTCCACAGCTTGCTTTTGTTCCGATTTACTTAATTCAATATCATGAGCCGCGTTAAACTTTTTGCGATCAAAATTTTCTTTAAGTAGTTGAGTCTCAGTTTTCTGGAACTCCTTATAGTCTTCTAGTTTGCTTCTCGTTGCTTGCTTGGCGATCGCAATATCATTGTCAGCACGACGTTGTAATTCTGCTTTAATTTCTTTAGTGCGTTCTGGTGAAAAGCCTGCTTTATCAACATCCTCTAATCTAACCGTTAAGTTATTCTGGATCCGCTGTACTTCAGTGGCCACTTCATTTTCAAGTGACCGCTGAGCATCTAGTTGACGTTCAAGTTGTGATTGAATGTCACCTGATGCTTTATCACTCCCTTTACTCGCCCCACCTTTAACCTTGCTTTGCATACTTGGTGACTGGTGAAGAAGTTTAAGTGTTACACCATCTTCAAAGATCACTTCACTAACATAACCACCACCTTTGCTGTCATATCTTGTCTTGATATCTTTCACAGCGACATTGGTTGTGATCGGCGTACCTTCAGGCATTGAGAAATCAATACCCTTATGAAATGAAGAAGCCCCTTTGGTAGGGGCTTTTCGTAGACCATAATTTGAACTGATCTTGTAGGATGACAATGGTTTACCACCCGCCTGCAACCTAGCCAGATGTTCATTAGAGACTTTCTGGCCAGACATTGAACCACCATAACGAACATCAAGATGAGGGCCTGTGCCAATCCCTGATTTACCTGATACACCTACTAGACGTTTCGATAGTTTTTGCTGTTTAGATAGCTCATTCGTAGTTTCCTTTAATGCTTTATTCTTGGCATCAATTACATTCTTGTTTTGTTCCTCTATTGAAAGAGTCTGCAAACCAATCTGATATAACTCATTAGAAACTTCTACTCCGCTTTTCCGCGCCCAGCTTGCAGTTTCTACCATTTGCCTCACTTGCTCAGGTGAGTAACCTTTGGCAAGTAAACCTTTGGTAACTAATGCTTCAAATTTACGATCTGCCAGTGAATCGGCATATTGCTTTTGTGCATTTTTTGCTGCTAATGCCGCTCTCTCATTTTCATTTAAGGACTTGGTGTTTTTATCAACGCCAACAATAGCATTTTCCGCCTTATTGCCTGCAATTATTACCTCAAAACCAAATAAGCTATACGTTTGCTTGGTCTTGGCAGCAGTTTCAGCTGCTTCATCATAGGCATTCACTTGTTTAAGCAATGCATCCATTAAATCCGCAGGAATTTTTTGACTCTTTAATTGCTCAATCGCCTCTGTATATGAAATGGTGCCAAGTCTAGCCTTATTCGAAATTTCAGCAACTTTGGCATTGCCCACCGCATAGTTCTGGATATTGATCAATGCCGACCCGACCGCCAGTTCTTGCCGTTCTAACGCCTTGTTTTGATCTTCAATTGTCGCTGCTAAATCACCTAATTTTTCCTTACGCTGTTCATCATTAAGGGCTTTAATTTCTTCCTTGGTCAACTTTGCAGCTTCAGCTTGCTCTTTTAGCTTCGCTGTAGCCTCAGCAGATTTATTAGAAAAATACATGTAAGTCGTAGCCAAAGCAGTCACGCCTAATGTGATTGCCCCAATTGGACCACCAATCAATCCCCATGCTCCGCTCAATAAACCTGCCATTGAAGCGCTTTTACCTTGAGCTAACGTAACGGCCTTCGTTGCTTTCTCAACATTATTGGCTGCAAGTACATATCTGGCACTAGCTGCAGTTGCTCCAAATTTGGCTTGAGTTTCGGCATTTGTTGCTCGCACATTAACTAAATGCGCTTCAGCTTCAGCCAGTGCTGCTTTTGCGCTTTCTATCGCCTTTTGCTTTTGTAATTGTGATGCAGCATTGTCAGCAACTAAGGACCCTACTTTTGTATTTAAAGCTGATACTTGTGTTGCGATTGCTTTGGTAAGTAATGCAGTGCCTCCCAAAATAGCTACATAAGAGATTGATTCTAAATTCTCGGCTAGAACCTTAATTGAACCAGATAAGACTTGAGCCGCTCCGCTTCCTTGGCTAGCTTCTCCGACAAATTTAGTAATCTCATTATTAAGAAGAGTTAATGACTGGCTGATCGTAATATCAGTTTTACCAAACAATGCATCTACATCAGACTCTACATTTCTAAGAGCTTTTACAATTTCTTGTGATGTTATTTTTCCTTCAGCAGCAACTGTACGTAACTCACCTACAGTAATTCCCATACCCTGAGCAATAGCTTTTGCTAAAGCCGGTGTTTGTTCCATGACAGAGTTCAGTTCCTCACCACGTAAGGTACCACTCGCTAAGGCCTGCCCGAATTGAACTAAAGCAGCATCTGCCGCGGAAGCACTCGCGCCACTAATCGCCACAGCTTTTGAAACCGTTTCGGTTAAACGCGCTGTATCATCCATGGTTAAATTTAAAGTTTTAGCATTATCGCTAAATCGTTGATAAACCTGTAAAACAGAATCCCATGCTGAATAAGTATTTTGAGCAATCCTGAATGTATCTTCAGTCGCCTTATTTAACTCCGTCTGGTCTTTAGTAACTAGCTTTAAACGGTTTTGTAGTCCTGTATAAACATCTATTTGACCAATTGCAGCATTGACCGTAGCCAAGCCTGCCATATATCCAGCCAAAGCTTTAATTGACGTACCGAATGAGTTAGCCGCTTTATCCTGTTTATCCAGCTCATTGGTTGTAGCTTTAATTTCTTGAGCAAATTTATGATTTTGTTGAGTTGCTTGTTTAGTCACTTCAACTGATTTTTGAACTGACGTATTGGAATTATTAACTGTGGTATTAAAGTTTTGAACAATGTTATTAGTAACAGAAAGCTGTTTCCCCATATCTTTCGATGATTTAGAAGCGGAATCACCTCGATCAGTAAATTTTGACAATTCTTCTGCCAAGGCTTTGACATTACGTTCAGCATTTTGCGAATCAATAACAATGACCAGACGAGATTCTTGTGCCATTTTTACTTTTCTCCAGGCAATAAAAAACCCACTCATTGAGTGGGTTCTATTTAAGTTAAATATATTTACTAAGCTGGGTAGTAAACCAATTTTAAAAAGCACCCTAGGGTGCTTTTCTTACTATCTTAATATTGCTTTTTCGCAGCATCCAATCCCTCTAAGAATGAAACTACTATATCGGAAGGTACTTTGATGATCCTATCTTGTTGACCTTTAAGTTTTAACTCAAAGCCATTTTTATTTTTTCTTAGAAATGGTTCTGACAATGATACACCAATTATCTCACTTAATTTACAGTCCATATACCTATTAGAGCAGTCTGCATCTCGATCAATTTTCACAACTTCATGAGTATTTCCATCGGTATCATAGGCAATTTGAATATTGCCCCATTTACCTATAAATGATGTATTCAAATATAATTGAGTTGTTATAAGTTTTTTTGTTGTTGGGTTATATGTTCCTCTTAATAACATATTATTGAAATCTTTAGTTTTTATATTAACTATTTTTTCAAAGCGATCAAACACTACAGATGCAGATGTATCCTTCTGTTCCAGAGCGCTTCCAACCAATTCAATGTAACTTCCTTCATCAGCCTTACTACCATCGGCTTTTAAAAACATAAATTGTGCAGATTCAGGTCGCAAAGACATTCCTCCACCTAAATAATAAGTTTTACAGTCTGAAGTTAATAACTTTGATACCAAAGCTCTATCTTGCACATATGATTTATTATTAATAAGAAACTCAGAATATCTAGTTGGAAGTCGTCGGTTTCCATTGGCTTTAGTAAGCATCCCTGTTTCAATTACTTTAAATTTATTATTTTTCAAGGATTCGTAATTTTTTAAATTACGTTGAACTCCAGCAAAAATATCCTTATCAGGGTCGACAAAAAAAGAATTAAGCACGTATTGTTTTGACATATCTGTTAAAGAGAATTCACTTGCTTTTATATCTGCATAACCACATTCATTTGCATGAGCAGTTGTTAATCCCAATCCAAACACAATACCTAATAAAATAATCTTCTTCATGCACTTCACCATTTGTTATAAAATGTACTAACTTTAACAAAGTGGTTACTAATTGTCACATAAAGAAAAACCACCCAAAGGTGGTTTTTAAATTAATGATAGTTCAATAGTGATGGGTAAAAAAATTAGTTAATGTCAAATTTGTAGTATCACTAATCGGGTAAGATTTACCATTGATTATCAGAGGAAAGAATTTTGCTTTTTTACGGAATTCATCTAAAACAAAATTATCTAATTCTTGTAAGCCGGTACTTTTTTGAATCTTTGCAACTGTGATATTGCCATTATCATCTGCTTCTGAATAAATACTCATATATCTGATTTGCCCTTTAAGATCATCTTTATTCACCTTAATCTCAGGAAAAACTTCAAATATTGGCTTTCTAGAAACATCAAAATTAAATGGCTGCTTACCATAAAATCCAACATAAAAACCATTTTCTTGATAAGGATAAAAGCTAGCATTCTTCATAGCCTTTAAGCTTTTTTTATCTAGAGATTCAATACCACTACTTTTAATGATTGTCGTATCTACCACTTTACCCTTTTCATTCGCTAAAAAACCTACAACAACTTCTCTGTCATATCCTTGAAGTTCCTGATCGCTAATATTAATTTTAGGGATTTGCTTCCAATGTAAATTTGGAGGCATTATTTCGACTAAATTATTAGGATCACTGGCATACACATTAAGCGCAAAACAAAACGATAAACTTAATAAAACTTTTAAGAGAATTTTCATATTGATCCAAGTATTAAAATATTTATTTGAAAGTATAAAAAGTGATGAAATTATAAATGATTTCAACCGCAATTAACGACAAAAGCTTTTTTATAGAATTTCATCACAGCCTCATAATCCCTTAAGAGCGTTTCCTTTGTATATACATTAGGTGAGAGCTTCAGTAATGCTGGCATATATTGCTTTTTGTAGACATCAGGATATATGTTGCACAATATCTCCCCCTTCCGATCGAGTGGAAGATTTTGACTATTTAAATCATCGAGCATCTTTCCTATTTGTTGATCCGCACTCATGAATTGCGTTTCAACTGAAGGTGGAAGTGACTTATTTTCCACTTGTTTGGTACAGCTAACTAAAACCGCTAAAGAAATAGATAACCCCAATGTATAAAAAAGTTTTCCTAACATATTAATTTTCAATATAAATTATCGCCAACATTATACATTTCCATATATCAAAATTCATTAACTAAAATAGCCATCATGAAGATAGCTATTTCTTACTTCTTGGATTTGGTTGAAATCTTCTTATGGGCTTCATCAATAAATAAATTATCTAAAGCAAAGATACAGTCATTAAAAATATGAGCATCAACAGGCAAATCATTATGTTCAGCATATACATTGATAGCCTGCTGATCTAAAGATAACGGCACACCCTGCTCATATCTCCGGGATCTAATAATTGTGCTATAGGCTGCAAGGATTGAGTCAGCTGCATAAGAGTATTGCGGTGGATCCGGAATGTGTCCACCTAAGAACTTGATTTGTTCGATTTCGTGCGGCGTTTTTGACGCATAGGTCTTTTGGTACTTGTATAGTTCGATGACTTTCCCAAAATCTTCGCCTTGTCCTTATCAGCATCTTCCTGAATTTTTTGCGCCTGCTCTTTAATGAATGACCAGATCAATAGTCCAATATCACCAAGGTTAAGTAGCTTAGATGCATTCTCTGCTGTATAGGGCTGTTCAGTTTCGACTGTAGCTTCATCTTCAACTTCAGCGAAAACAACGCCTTTCCAGTCTTCGATTAAATGAGCGCCAGCCGCATCTAATAAAAGCTCATGATAGAGCTTGCTGTTTTCATCTCTCACCATTACATCATAGCCTTTGGATGTAATTTGATTCCCTGCCTTCTCTAGCGCAACTTGAAAGGGTTTATAACCAATCCCTCGAATTTTAAATTCCGCCTGCCCATCTGCTGTTTCAAACGTGCACCATTTAGATACTTCTGAGCTTCGTACAATTCCGACTTTTAAAGCCATACCTACCTCGAAAATTTTGGAAATAAAAAAGCCCATGGATTTCCATAGGCTTTAAGGTTTGTTAATTTGAATTACACAAGTGCACGCACAATCGTTGGAGCTGTCCGCACTTGAGCAAAGTTGATATCTAAAGTGATGATGTCATCACCACCGCCATCTGGATGATTTGCTTCCATAACTTCTAACTGCGGGAAGTTAAACGAGTATTTACTTCCTTTACTGTCTTTAATATCAAAAGTCAGAGTGAAAACATCACGGGTTTTAATGGCATCGATCCAGCCTGCTGCTGTGGCAGAGAACATGAATGAAGCATTCGCTTCGATATCCATCATCTTCTCTAAATAGAACTCTGGCGTGTATTTTCCTGAACCAATACAGCGAATCGCTTCAAGGTTGTTATTGATTGAAAGCGTAAGTGACTGCATACACGCTTTACCTTGAATTGACTGACCATTCACTAGCAAGTTTTCAACGTTAGGCATACTGACCAATGGGCGACTTGATGCAGCTATTGGATTGGTAACCGGATTGACTTGCTGGCGTGTAAACGAATTACCAACCAAGCCAAAGTTACCAGTGATCTTTCCTGTGGTCTGAATGGTAATTTCACCCGTATTTACCTGAATACCACGATAAATAAAGACCTGACCAACATCTTCAAAGACTTTAACCAGGGTAAATGATTTACGTACGGTGCCGCCAAAGCTGAGGGCATTTGCTGCCCAGTTATTAAATGCAAGAGCACTTAAAAACAGATCAAATGTCCCTACAGATAATTCAAACTCTAACTGACCAGCCACTTCAGCTTCAGTGACTACCCCACCTTGACGGAATCGTGAATCAACAACTTCACTACTTTCTTCAGTTGAAACGTTTTCAGATAATCCGTCACTCACACGGCGAACCGCGTACCAGATTGGATTAGCTGGAGTAGTTCCCAATACTGCTTCTTCACAAGCATATAATCGAATTTTTGCGCCTGAACTCATTTATAGTTCTCCAAAATTTAGGCATAAAAAAACCCGCTTCATCAGCGGGTCGTTTAAAAAATGGGTGTAAAAAAACCGCTAATTAAGCGGTCCTTTAAAGAGTTTCATCAGGGTTTGAGGATTCAGGCGGTTCTATACCATTTAGTGCCGCAGAAACTGCTTCAGATAAGTTGGTAGGCTGAAACTCGACGGGTGTTTCACTTGGTGGCTCATCAAGTTCTGGCTTAGGTTCTTCATGCAAGCGGATATCAATCCAGCGACTCTCAGGAATATCTATAGGATTATCAAAATCCGGCACAATTGAAGCAGTTTCAATATCGAACTTTTTCTTGTAGGTTTTTACTGAAATGTCTCCATCTTCAAGCTGCTCATAAGACACTGCTACAACTACATTGCCGTTAGCATCCTTAGGCATTTCGATATACCAGCCTTCTTTAGCAAAACCCAGCGAGTCTTTAATCAGGTAGTCACCAATATCTAGTTTTTCAAAGCTAATCGGCTGTTTTGAAGCATCTTCATTGAGTTCAAGTGAATCAGCAAAAAGTCTTGCAATCGGTGAAGCTGCCTTATAAACCCCGTTTGAATCGACAGTAAAGCCTTTTGAACTTAATTCGCCAGACGTATCTACAGTAACCAACTTACCGCTCGTAGCACTATTACTTGTGGTAAAAACAATCGGATTTTTGCTGGTATAAACGATTTGTTCTGTTTTACTTAGAGTGCTAGTTGCAGGGTTAAAACTCCATGCAATTACGGCCATGTTATTGGCACGGGTTGAGGTGTAATACGGTAAGAATAACTCAGTTCCAGTAAGCCCTCCTCGTGTAATGACTATCGATGGTGCATAACCAGCAATGAAAGGATTGGTATAAATACTACCTGGTGCATTCTTAAAACGAGTCCTTTGGCCTCCTGCTTTATAACCGATATCAATATCATTTTCAGTTTCTGATTGAGGAGTACCTCCATATCCCAAGTTAGATAAACCATATGAACCGTAAGCAGCAACATTACCGCTATCCACTCCAACATCTCTTGTTGCCGCTGGGCCTAGCCCAATTACCTGAGTCCAGTCTGGTGTTAAGTTTGGAATACCTGATGCAAAAGGCAACATAAACTGCCGCTTACCTTGAGAAGAGTTATAAACAAAGGGCCGATGATCCCAACTAAATCTAAATAAAAGATTTGCCATTATGCTGTTACTCCATCAATCACTTGGAATACTAAAGTTTCAGTATGTTGAACAACACCACCAACAACCGCCTTAATATCCATCTGACATAAACCCAATGGCCATGTAGCAGTACTTGCTGCTGATTTCACGTTAAGCCATCCTTTCTGAGTCGTCTGGCTTAAAGCAGCACAGGTCAAAGTAGCCACTGCCGCACCGGTATCTAAAGTTTTAACTTGAGATGTAAATGCATACCCGGTTAAGTCGATCGCACGACGTACATCATTAGCTGGATATTGCAATGCATCATCCATATCAACTAACTGCAAATTCAAGTTGAAGGTGTCACCACGCTTAAAAACAAAATTGCTCATAAGTGATTCCTGTAGACATAAAAAAACCACCGATGAGGTGGTAGTGAGTAAGACATAAAAAAACCACCCTAAGGTGGTGAATTAAATATAATAAAAACTAAAAAGATGAGTTGTTAACATGAGCTAGTTTTGATAAATGATCTGCTCGTTGAAACCGCTCAAATGACTGATTACTACAAATCATAATGAATATTAGTAATGCTCCCAAAGTAATCAAGTTAAAGCTTGTAAAAAAGACGACTAAAAACGCAGCTAGTAAAACAGTTGTAGCAATAGCCCACCCAAAGCCTCTTTTTTTCTCTTTAAACACCTCAAATTCAATTGACTCATAAGGGGCTTGTCTTTGTTTTTCTGAGTAGTCAAAAAATTTAACAACAAAGGAAACAAAAGAAACAATGAAAAATGGAAAGAATATCAAGTAAAAATTCATCAGATTGAATCCTAAGGATTTTCAATTTTATTGAAACCTATATTAGTAAAACAAATTTAACTCCAGAGACAATATTTAGTTGTTTTTTGTTAATAAAACAATCTTTTAATTCACCATAAATCCAATGGTCACATTGTATTGCACAAAGTCAGCGTCTTTACCAACTTTAATAGATTGTCCGTTCAAACATTCTAAATCATCAAAAGAGAAATGTTCAAAATGGGCCAATAAAGAATCACCGAGAATCGTTAGTGCTTTTTCTCCCACATGAAGTCGATCAAAACATTGAACAATAATATTACCGGTACGACGGTTACAAGGCTTATCTGCTACACCTGAAGTAAAGCTGGCACCGCCTGCAATGGTTAGACTACACCACAAGCCTTCCTTTGGTACTGTAAAGCCTGGAGCATTTGGATATTGAATTCTAGCCTGTGAGATCCCTGTAAAACTTTGCATTCGATCAATAATAGCTTGCCTTGTTTGCTCTAAAGTCATTGCCATATTATCCACCATACTTTTGAGAAATATAAGTAAACGTGGTGTTGTAAATACCTTGCGGTGCTTGATCAGACCAGCCATTTTCTAAACGTTCAGCATATGGCTGGTTATTCTGAATATAGACCAAATTACCCAGCTTAAACTTAACGGCTTGAATAGCTGCATCTTGCACGGCGTTTGTTTCAAGTCCACGTAAACCATAGTCACCAGATCCAATTGAAACGATATGAGAAGCACGATACGCGCCAGTATCAACGGGACTTGAGACTACTAAAGACTGAACAGCATCCATGGTAATTTTCTTTACCTTATCTTCTGCCGTTTTAGCCACATCAAGACTAAAATCAGTTGGCCTTTTCCCCTTCCATCCCATCATTCACCTCGCTTTCTTCATACATTTTAAAAAGGTCTTGAGCAATCGCTTGAATTGAATATGCTTCAAATTCTGAACTAGGCTCTTTTTCTCCCATGAGCTTCTTAACCTTCTGCCAAACATGAACAGCTTCATGCAAAAGCAAGCCATAGATCTCTACCAATTTTCTTTCTGAGGTATCGCCCAACTGAACAATTGCGTAAGCTCCATCGGAATAAAAATCAACTTGCGCCGCTGCCCCTTTAAAAGACATGAATTGGTCAACCTTAGTCATATCCTCGAATAGAAGATCCATATGGATTTGGTTTCGAGCTAATGTGTATTGAACATGTTGGAAGGGTGAGATATGCCATAAAGGTACGTAATCTGTACTTATCATTTAATCTCCTAACTTGCACACAATAAAAAACCCACCGAAGTGGGTATGATTTTTAGATAAAAACTATAAATAACTTGGGTTATCAATAAAGAATTTCCTTGACCCTAACCAAGACGTCTTAACTTGATAAACTTGCTCTAAAAGGGGTGCAGAAATTCGCTCTAGTTCCCAATTAGGATAAATATTTGTATGAAATATACTTCTGTCATCGGTATAGCTATTCCATCTATCAAAAATATTATTTCCATACTGACTTTGTAAAAGAATATGTAATGCAGATATGCTATCTAGCAAATGCTCTAGATTCGCTTCTTGAATATTATCGCCTCTATTATGTTTAACTGAATTATAAGCATCATACCAAGCTAATGATTTTGTAGGACTACTGTCATCCCACCCATTAAAGGGTTGAAATTTCTTAAGCTGAGGATACTGTGTAAGAGTTACTTCAAACTTATCAAGCTTTAATAAATCACGACATTTAATATAATCTTTTGTATTATAAAATGTTTTTACTGTGTACCCATTTTCAACTAAAACTTTAAGCAATAAATATTCAACTTCGGTACATGCTAAAATTAGAAGTTCTCTAATTTTGTGTCCATATGCTCTAAGATTGATCTGAGATGGTTCAATATAATTAAACAAATCACTTAATGATCGCTGAATATTTTGGAAAGCCCTAATATCTTGATAAAAATCTTCCGTAATATAATTAAAATTTACTCGTTCATTTGCAATTCTTGGATAGAAATATCCAGGGTGCACCAAATCAATTAATTCGATAACCTTTTCACCAAGAGGGCCATTGAATGCAAAATAATATTGGATGGAATCTGCACTTACTTCAGTAGTATCCCCTGTAGCATAGCCGTCATTTATTCTTCTAAGCCAATCATTCCATTCCCATTGTCCACTACTCTTTCCTGATAAACCCTTAGATTTAACTAAATACTTAATTGTATCATTTTGGCGCCTTGCTATTCCAAATGTTCCATTATCTGTTCTAAATACCCAAGATTTGTCCATAATAATAAAAGCCAAAAATAAGAAGGATATTAATTATTATTTTCTAATAAAAAAAGGATATTTAAAAATAATTTAAACCTTCCTCAACTGGCATTTCCAGATAGTAGCTGCTGGATCTTGTTGAATGTGTTTGACACGAAAAGTACCTAAGGGTGTAACCCACTCATCTTCCATTTTAGGTACCATGGTCACTTCATTTTGAAGCACGGTCGCTTTCTTATCTGTAGCCAGTACTCCAAGAGTTTGGATTTCATATTGTTTGTAAGAGCCAAAAAGAGCACCACGACCAGTATAGTTTTCTTTAACTTCAACATGAGTTTCAGTCTTAGGATCCCAATTTGTTTTTGATATCCGTTCACACGTAAAGGTATGCACGGCGTCAGCCAAATCTTCATTAAATGCTTCAGCAATGTCCGCCTGTAACTCATCTCTTAAGCCCATTATTTATGCCCTGTAAAGTGGAATGCCGAAGCCATTAAAACTTGCATTAGGATCTTTCAAATCAATCGAATCAATATAATCAATTGCTATCTGTTCAAAGCTAGAAATCGCTTCAGTACCTTCTTGATACTCTTTCTCAGATTCGACTGAATCAGCTTTAACTTTCTTTCGTTTAAGCAACTGCTCTTTGCCGTTATAGATCGCCTTAGCAAGAATGCCTTTAATAATTTCACAAGCAGCGTCTTTGAGGAGTGAATCAATAGGATCCGGCACAAATCCAATTCGTTTTTTCATCCAAACATTAGCGAGTTGAACCAGACGAGCTTTATCACTGTCTGGCGCAAAATCGCTGCCCAAAATTGAATTTGCGTCATCTACAGTAATAAAGCTCATTTCATTATTCCTTTGGGATCAACTTAAGTAGTTCTGGTTTTGTTGCAGATGGTTTGTAGCCAATGTCTTTACTTGCCAAATATTCTTTTAATTGATCGTTAGACCAACTTTCAAAATCATTTGTCGCCGTTTCAGTTGCTGGATTTTGTGCCGCTTTTCCAGCTTCCAATTCAGCAATACGCGCTTGCATAGCAGCAATATCATTTTTGAAAGCATCAAATTCTGCTTGGATGCTAACTACCTTTCCTTCAGCTGCTTTAGTTGCATTGTAAGCTTGGAGTACAGCATCTTTTAAACGTGAGTTTTCAGAAATTAATTCTGAACTATCACCACTTGCCTGTTCCAAGATTTCGATTTTCTGTTTAAGTTGCCCGTTTTCCTCAACAACCTTTTCACACTCAGCTTTTGTATTATCAATGACCTCTTGCAGCTCTGGGGTAATTCCCACTGCAACATTTACTGTGACCAAAGTCGTTTTTGCAGGCTCTTCCAATTTGCGAACTTCAACTGGAATATCCAAAGCTTCATAGTCATTTTGGATTTTTGGATAGTCACCATAAATGATTACTTCTTCAGCACTACGATTTGGATATTCATAATAGTCTGGGTTTGCAAATGTTCCGACTTCTAAAGCTGCTGCTGCGGCAATACGTGTATAAATTAACTTCATGATACTTTTCTCTTAATAATAAAAAAGAGGGCTAAGTTGCCCTCCAATAAAATTAGATGTTTAAGGTATTAAGGCGTACCAGACAAATCCAACAATGTACCAGCAGTCATTTTATTGCTGGTTGCATGTTTCAGCCAGTTTGCACTTGAACCCAGTAAAGAAAGATCAGGATTAATACCTTTGGTTGTATCCCAGCTATAACCAAGAAGATCCATGTTAAAGGTACCTTCAGCACGCATACCAATTCCTAAGTTTTCTTCATCATTAATGTCGTAAGCTCGGAAGCCTGGTACTTGTGATTCAGTGACAGTAACAGCTCCCACTTGCAGACCAAATGCATCATCATCGCCTACGGCATCAGTAACCAATACCGGCTTACCTAAAGTACCTGGTAAACCGCCATAGATAACGATTTCAGATTCACCATAAATCTGCTTAGTGATTGCATCATCAACAATATCGAAATAGGTGTCTGAGTTCATTACCCACAAACTAATACGGCCAAACTTATCGCCAAACTTACGCATTCCTTTGGTTAAAGCTTTACGACCGTCTACTGCGATACTGCCTTTTGCAACCATATCAGGATTGCTTGTAATAGCTGCTTTCAATGAAGCCAAGCTGTACTGTAAACGTCCTGCAACCAAGGCATCTGCCAAATCATAACCAAGAATCATTGCGAACTCTTCAGGTGTACGAGCACGGCGTTTGAATGCCTCTTCAGTAGAAGCATAAGGACCATATTTATAGGGAATTTTCACGCCTACAGATTCACCGGCACCAATTTTTTCAGGGTTAACTTTAGCATTTGAGTTCACATCACGATGTTTGATGCTTCCCCCCACTCGGTAAAAAGAATCTTTGCTAAAATCACCTTCAATGATTTCATTGCGATAAACAATCGCTCCAGCGGATGCCTCATTAAAGATATTCAAATTGTCTTGCAAACGCTCTAAATAAGCAGTTTGCGCCAATTGGTTGTAGATGATCATGTCTGAATTAACTGTTGTAGTCATAACGACTTATCTCCAAATATTTAATAATTAGTTTGGTAGTTTTAGGAAGGATTCTTGGCCATGTTCTTTGATGTAATCGGCTCTTTGAGATACTGACATCTCGCTTCGCTTCATACCTGCAGGTGCTCCACCTTTGCCCCCACTTTGGAAACCACCGCCATTTCCTTTACCACCTTTAAGGATTAAGTCTTTATGCTGGTATCCACCAACCAAGGACTCTAAAGCTTCATCAACAGTTGCAAGTTCGCCAGGGCGGACACGGGAATAAATCTTTTCGCCTTTTTGGTCGTAGGCAACCACTTTGCCTTCTTCGATTTTGAAGTGCTGGCCAAATGTCGCTTGAACCATATCAACCGGTACTGCAATGTTGTCTTGAATGTACTTAGAACGAGCAAAACCACCACCAATAAGCTCACCATGCAATTGAGCTTCAAGAGCATCTCGCTGCTGAACAATAGGAGCATATTTTTCTTCAACTGCCTTGATAGCTTCAGCTTTCACTTTCTCGACTTCACCAGCATCCACCAGCTTTTTATCGTCAAGGTTTTGCATTGTCTGAATTGCTTTCTTAGCTGCTGTTGGATCTTCGATTCCGTCAAAAGCTTTTAGGGCTTTTTCTGCCGCTTCTTTAGCTTCACGATTCGTTTTTGCTTCATTGTTTAAACGTGTAATAGTTGCTACAGAGTGAGCGGCATCGTGTGGCATCTCTTTACCATCATCATGAACATAGATAGGTTTATCACCCTCTACTTCCGCATAAACTTTACCGTCGATCGTTACTGTTTTAAGTTTCATGGGTCATCCAACCTATATTTTCAAAAATGGGCATCCACCCTGGTTCGCCGTCTGCATCCACTTTCGGCAGGCATAAAAAAAGCCCTATTTCGAATAGGGCTTTTTAAAATTAATATTAATTTATTGGGTTGTTACTAACTTTCTATCTGGCTTTAAAAATAATTTCTTTTTAAAGAAAACTAAAAAAGTTGAGTTACCAACTGATATCAAGCCATAGATAATAAATACCACTAAAATATGCTCATACCCCACCGCAAAAAGATAAATAATTGCAAATGAAATTAAGATACCTCCAGCCAATCGAAAGAGAGCTATTGAAGTATCAAGTAAGCCTTCCGAAACCTCCTTTAAGAAATTCTTATGCTGAAAATTAAAATATCGATGTAAAAGCCAAAATATCAAGCCTATTAAGCAGTTAATAGCAACAGCAACTAATCCAACAAAATTAAATTGGTCATTTAATGAATTAACTATTTTATCAACACCCTTTTCTCCATCGAAAAAATATGAAAATATCATTGTTATTAAGTTAATTGTTACGACAATGCAAAGCTCAACCAACATTAAACTTAATAAATTTATATTCTTACCCGAATAGTTAGAAAGTTTTTTCATAATAAATATATTTAATAAAGAAAAAATAAAATTAAAATATTTTAATTAATATTTCAATATACCTTCCTATTTAACCAATTTACTATCTAATAATTTGAGATCATTCAAACTATATAAATGTCCCTCTGGATCATAAAATTTATCAAAATCAAACTTCCCTTCCTTATAAAGCTTGTACCGCTTTAGCCCTAGCCACTCTTTTTGGAAGAAATCATCTGTATTCTTAAAGAACTCTTTGAATGTAATATTCGCATCCAATTGCCCTATTAATTGGCTTCGCTCTTCCTTAGGGATATCTTTGACTTTGCGCTCATCCATTACAAATGGACGCTCTCCGACTAATCGACCGTCTTTATCAACTGGTACCAAAATACTGCGGCAATGAGGATGCAAAGGCGGTACACGCTTAGCGGGGTCGTTTATTTCCCAAAATGAACCATCAAGCGAAGCACATAGCTTAGAAGTTCTGCCATCAAGAACACTTACAAACCGAACATATTCAAAGCCAATCTTCTTATAACTATCTAGATAAGCTTGATTAGCCACATGACTTCGTACAGTCCGAACAGTACGGTCAATATCAGATTTAGTGCTGTTTAACAGACCATCTTCGAAATTAAGGCGTTTGGTACCGCGAATACGCTGAATAATTTCTTGGTTTGTTTTACCTGTGCTGATTCCATCACGAATCGCGTATTCAACTTTCTGGCGAGCACTTTCTGCAATTCTTGATAAAAGATCATCAACTAGAGCACCACCAGCCAAGGGAACTTTTTTGGCTGCTGAAAACAGCTTTTCACCGTCTGGCTTATTTATCTTTGCGCCGAATAACTTAGCTATATAACTGGCTTCGTAAACAGCCATAGCTGTAGCAGAAACGGCGAATGCTTCAGGTAAGCTTGTATTTACACTACTAAACCATTGAGAAATTAAATCTCTTATTTCCTTAAGGTTTGGAGTTGGGTATTTCCCTCCAGCTAAAGCAATCTTTTCTGAATCACTTAATTCATCCAATAAATCACGAAGCTTTGAAAGCATTGCATTCGTATCATCATTGAATAAACCCAATAATTCATTTACTGATTGCGAAGAAGCACGATAAAGATAAGCCTGATGTTGAGTGAGTACCTCCAAAAGATTTTTATTATCTTTAGCCATATCACCCTACCTATAGATTCACTGTTCCATCTTTTTCGCCTTCGATGTTGTCCAGCTCTTCTTTATACTTTTGTTTTGGGAACATTCCAGTCTGGTTATATTCCCACCAAGATTTAAATGAAGAACGGCCTTGTAAAGCTGCCTCATATAATTGTCGGGCTAATTCAGCTTGATACCCTTGTTTGTTAAATTCCTGACTAATTTCGAACATCAGTTCATCTTTAGTCAGAACATCAACATTAGGCGTTACAAACTTTGCCGCCCATCTTAAAGCCATCGAAAATGCTTCATTCATATTCACAACACATAATGAAAGAACTGAATGCTGAACGGCGTCATCACTGTTTGATTCAGTAGCTGTCTTTTTAGCTGCTGAACCCTTTTCTATTAAACGAGCACCCATTTCTTTCATTTGGTCCCATTTATCCTTCATTGCTTCCCGAGCTAAGGTATTTGGATCTGCTTGTACAATTCCCAAATCACCGTTTTCAGGTAAAGGTAATAGAACTTTTGCACCGATATAAATGCCGCGCTTTTTGGCCTCGTCGTACCAAGCCCAATTGACACCCTTTGCATAAAACTGTGGTTGGCCCATATAAAAAACGGACTCTTGAAAGTCCGCACTATCTCTATAATGAGCTAAATTAAGATTAGCTAATGGGAGCAAGGGAGGCTTTTTAATCTCTTCGGAGTTATCAATTGCTCCCACAAAGGTGAAAGGAATATATGACCAGGTATCACCGTTATAATCAGTTGGTGACTTCTTTTCTCCCCCCATCCAAGTACCTTTATCCCCTTTGGTGTAAACCTGAACTGTATAGATGTAATTTCCTTCACTATCAGGCTCTAAACGAAGAACTCGGTATTGCTCCACGTCTGTTTTACTAAAGCCATCATTGCCACGTTCAGAAGTAAATTCACGGATGACCACCAAGCAAAGCTTTTTCTGGTTATCAATCATCATTGAATCCCAATTGATTACATCAATGGCATTCAATAAGTGAATCATCGGATAGGCTTTTTGCTGTTTAAACTCTGCAAGATTTCGTGCCGGGGTTACTGCTGGATAATCTACATAAAGAGCGCAGCGATAATGCTTTAATAAATGACGAATGCCCGTCTGTGCCAACTGATAAGCACTTAAGCCAGCACCATTAGCATTACGTTCTAAATGAGCGAGTTCAGCAGGAAATTTAAAGCTTGGATCTGTGGCAAAAGCAGCGCCAACTAAACTATTTGATGTTGTACCTGTAACTTCATAAAACACAGCACGTATCAAATAAGCTAAGTAAGCACTCTTATTTGCTGGCGTTTTATCATGTGCATTAGGCTTAGGTAAATATTTTTCACCTTTAGCTTTAACTGCATCCTCACCCTCACAAACATCATCCAGTTTTTGCCAGTATGGCAAGTTTTTAACATATTCAGGATGTTTAAAAGTTACGTCACTCATCGAGAAAACCCCATATCTGCGAAGAAGACTTCAAAGCCTTCGTGTAATTCATTAAAAGCATCAGAACCAGCATCAACCTGGTCGTCATGAGTACCGTTCGGAAAGTGGCGAAGCTCATCTAAGAAAGCTTTATTCCATTCGCCTTTAAGCATACGAACATTCCCAACATTTACTTGAGCTGCAAAAGGTTGTGCCCTTGTTAGCTTGTCACCTGATATCGGCTTAGCAATTACGCTATAACCAGCTAGTAGTTTCACAAAAGCATTAGCTTGCGATTTACCCGCTTGACCAGGATCCTGAGGTAGACGAACAGTGACGTTTTTGCCGTCCAACTCAGTAGTTTGCTTTAACCGCTTATTAACGTTGTCTGGACCAAGTTGCCCTTTGGTCACATCGACAATATAAGTAAAGCCATCTGCGCCCAAAGCCTCCCTAACACCTGCCGTAAAGTCACCTTCATTCTCAGTTGCACCAAAGTCCCACGCTCGTACCTGCTTCACTACATCCGCAGGCAAAGCATCTATAATTTCAATATTGTCAGGCTTAAAAAAACCGCCTGCTGGCGGTGAAGGCATTTGTCGGTACTGACCAGCAAAAACATAAGGCGCAGCTTGCTCCATTTGTTTTAATTTTTGGATATTGTGTTTTGCTGGCCATAAAGCAGATCCATCTTCTTGAATAGCTGAAAGACAAAGATGTTCCCACACTTCGCCGTTACCACCAGCAACAGGTACACCATCTTTTCTATCACCTAACAACCAGCCCGCTAAATCATCTTCGTGCAAACGTTGCATAATGACAATAATTGGCGTTTCCGGTGAGTTAGTACGAGACTCGAGTGTATTTTGGAACCAGTCAATCACACCTTCTCGAATTGTTTTAGAAGATGCTTCATGTGCTTTATGTGGATCATCAATAATGATACAGCCACCAAAGTCGTCTCTTAGTTTTCCTGCTCCGAACCCTGTAATGGTACCGCCAGTACCAGTCGCATAGCAGACACCGCCCTCAGATGTGCGCCAGAAGTCTTTTGCCTTACTATCATCTCTCAAAGCAAAATCAGGAAAGACTTTCTTATAGGCTTCCTCTTGCACAAGGCCCCTAATTTGGAATGCATTATTAGCTGCCAACATTGCGGAATAACTGATATGAATAAATTCAGAATCAGGCTTTTTACCGTAACACCATGCCATAAAATTAATTACGACAATCTCAGTTTTAGAATAACGAGGCGGTAAATTAATAACTAACCGCTTGGTTTCTCCGCGATAGACTTTCATTAAAGCCTCACAGAGTTCTAAATGGTGCCAGTTATGCATCCATTTATAGCCACGGCGCTCCTTAAACATGTACCTTGTGAAGAAATATAAATCTTCTTGCGCCTCGATCCGGATGGCTTTATCCCGAGCCGCATCAGTACTCATCTAAGACCTCCCTCCGCGCTTTTAAATACTCTTCCATTGGAACAGGCACATCTGAATTAACAGTTTGAACTGGCCCGCCGTCTTTGCCTGTTATTTCTTGGCGGTTGGTAAATTGTCCACCAATATCTTTTGCAGCCTGCTCTAGAATTTTTAGCGCCGTTTTTACGTTTCTAGTTCTATCAAGCTGTCTTTGGTATTGCTTCAGACGGTAGTACTTATTAGCAATTGGAATATCAATTAAGCCTTCATCAAATTTCTCTCTGGTCGATTCAAAAAGCTCAACAAACTTCTTGCTTAAGTTTCTGCCCGAATATTTCGTTGGG
Source organism: Acinetobacter sp. AOR14_HL (assembly GCF_027855175.1). Classification (NCBI taxonomy): domain Bacteria; kingdom Pseudomonadati; phylum Pseudomonadota; class Gammaproteobacteria; order Moraxellales; family Moraxellaceae; genus Acinetobacter; species Acinetobacter sp. AOR14_HL. Next base: position 28,028 of record NZ_JAKTII010000017.1, read on the forward strand.
TCATAGCATTCGCATTGGCTACGACTAATATCAACACCAAACTCTTGCTTGACCAGTTCAACCACTTCTTGAGGCGTATCACGGCATGCAAGAGCTTGAACAATAAATATTTTCACAGGCTCTTTTAGTGCTGCCATAAATTCCCCTTCGTACAGCTACGTACAGCAAACAGGTCAAAAAAAAGAGCCGCAAGGCTCAGTTGATTACACAGTTTCCGCAGCATCTTGAAATATCTAGATCCGATACAAACGGCGGATTCTTGGCGACCTCAATAAGCCGCTTAACATTTTCGCTTGGTCCCCACCGTTTAACTACACCAATAAACTCTTCAACATCGTGACCAGCAAGATAGTGCTTAGGTAAGCCTGTATTGTCGCTATAAAGGATCTCGCCATCTTCATCTTTCATAACGCCAATGTGATACAACTCATGCTCTATCAAATAGCAAAATTCAGAATCGTTAGCCCGTTCGCAAAATGAAGCATCGACGGTAATTAAGTAAGTTGGTAACGCGCCAAACCAATCACGCATTTGTTGTTCCTGACGTGCTTTCTTCCAGCCGCCAACATTAAACATAACTTTTTCACATTGGCCTAAAACCATAGCCTGTTTGCTTTTAAATGCAGCTGAAGCCCATGCAAATGCCAAAAACTCTTCATTATCATGAAGCAACTCAGCAATATGGTCATGATCTGGGTTATGAAGAGGCCCACCAATTTTTAAATAATTAGATACAACCCACTTCTTTAAATCCGGTGCTGGAATTATACGGATTGCTTCCTCTTCTTCAGCTTGATCAATAAAGTCAGTTGGTGGGAATGGTCTGATTTGTTCCATCTTCAATTCTCGCTAATTCGCTTTTTATCCAATTGATTGCATAACCTGATTCAATTTGATGAGGCTCAAGACGCTCAAATACATAACCCTGATCTAGAGCTAGATCATACTTACAAAATGAATTTGCGATCTTCCTTCCGCCTCTACCTACAGACCATGGACTACCTGCAATTTCTATTAGAAGATTCAACTTCACAATATAAAAATCGAACCGCCAATTTTTGGTTGATTCAAATTGAAATTTTCTTCGGTATCCAATTCGATGTTTTTCTAACTCTTGAAATAGAGCTTCTTCAGCTTCAATATATTTTTGGGTAGCTTTTGGTAAGGGTTTAGAATGTAGTTTGGTTTTGTATTGCATCTTATCCGTGATGGCTTGGTATTGATAATTATCCATATAAGCTCATAAAGATTAGTTGTGGTAAGCTAAATTTATTAAATTGAATTGACTTCAAATATAACAGGATTAGAAATATGGTTAAGCGTTACTACTTAGATGTAAATGCCCTAAACAATTCAAATGTTTTTAATTCTGACTTAGACCTATACTTTTCCGCTTGGGGAATTTTCGAACTAATCGCAGGCATTAAAAATGATAAAGAATTTCAAATAAGAAAAGGGATACTTAAAAAGCTAAAAAACTCAAACATCAAAATCATTCCCCATTTTCAATCTAGTTTATGCGCAGAGATATTTGCATTTGAAGATTGGAATAATGATGATGTTAAAGCTACTTTAGAAATGTATAACCGAATACTTGATTGTATATCTTTTGAAGAATACAAAAAAATTAGCTTCTCAATTTCAGATAAAACGAAAATTTACGACTATGAACTGTTCCAAAAATTCGACAATACCCATACTAATGACCACAGAATACTATTAACAGACCTGATTAAAGAATCAAATATCCAAAAAAAAGAAGTTAGCCAAACACTCTATAAATACATTTCAATCCCCCATTTGTGTTCATGTACGGGATTTAAAGCACAAAACCGAATTTATGCTTATAATTTTGCCAGTCACTATTTAAAAGAAGCTATTAAAGAAGGAAATTATTATAATGAATTATTAAAAAAAATTAATGAAAATAAATTCTTTAAAAATATGAGTAAAATTGAGAAAGATGACTTAAACAACCAAATTGCTGAGAAAAAATACCCTCTGAAAGAGTTAAACTACTGCAAAAATATAAAGTAGTTCAAACAATAATTGAGTCAATGCACATTGAGAAATTAAAAAAATCAATGAAAGCGTTTGACGGCTATATAACTCATAAACGTAATTTTACTTATCCTACTATTTGTCAAGATATTGGCGCAAATGCTGTACTAAACAGTCAACATCCTGCACGTAATGACTCACAAGATTTAGGTCATCTATATTTCATTGATCATGTAGATTTCTTTGTATCAAATGATAAATTTTTTGGAAGAATTGAATGCTTAAAGGGAAAAGTTATAAACCTTGATGAGTTTAGTAAAAACCATTTAAATAAGTATGTTGTACTAGAAAATTAAAAAAATATTTTAAAAAATCATCATATAAATTCCGCAAATAAGTAAAGTTTTTATTTGGTGATTTTGGCAGGACTGGAATCTACCCTCTACCAAGAAGGCATATGTATTTTGACTAAATATCTTATAAAAAAGACTATCATTTTCATGATAGTCTCTTCGCCAATTAAAGCTCAAGAATTAATTTAATGACTTCCAAGATTTTAAATATTCCGGGAAATTACATTAATTAGCTTCTTTAATTTTTCATTGCTGAATAGCTTCATATTAAGGCTCCTATAAGATTGTATTTTTAGAATTGTATCTGTTTTTAAAAAACCCTTAGCGATGTAAATATCTAAGGAAAAATTACAATTATAGTGATTGATAAAATAAATTATTTTTTATAGTGAAGCAATAAAAAATTTACATTAAGTTTTTTTTATTTTTCTGTTAGATGCATGCCAGCAATATCGGTAGTTATAAAAACTTTTCTGTGTTTCATTAAATTATCTTATTGAAATCAAATTTTTACATTAAAAAACCCGCTTCTAAAAAAGAAACGGGTCAAAAAACAAAAAAACTTTCAGCGCAGTATTTGATATAAATACTACACTTCAATATATGTATTTACAATACATCTTAAGCCTATTTTTTGGAGATCTTAAAATTTCTAGTACTTTATTAGACATATCATGCAAGTTAGAACCTACAGGCTACCAGAATTGATAATTGATATTTTCGCGGTTAAAAATCTGTTTGCAGTACTCAGTAATAAATGTTGGGTCTATATCAGAAGCTTTAAGTAACTTCTCCTCTTTTTCTATAATTTGATCATCTAGTTCACCGCCAATACACATATTCAATTGCTAGAACCTACTTGGTTTGCTAGTGCATCTTTTAAAGCATAATCATATCTATCTTCGGGCAAATCAGTTAAAACATAAAAAATTTCTTTCTGATTAGTATTCGGATTTAATAACTTTTTTGGACGATATATATGAGGTCTTAGGGGATTATTGTTATATGGGTGAACTTCATGAAATTCATCTTGCTCAATCCACTTCCCAGATTCACTTCCACCAATACAAAGCCATTTTCTAGAGTTAATTGACATATGCATCTCCTTTATTAGGGGGTTTTCTTATATCACAAAGCACAAAAGCTCACTAATGCAATGAGCCTTAATACAATTAAGGAAATTTATATTAATGATCTATATCGTTGTTACTTTTGAAAATATACTTAACATCTTCACCAACATTTATCGTATAAACCATGAAACATATAGCTCTTAAAGCGTTCAACTTTGTACCGTAATTTTGATATTCAATAAGTCCATGTAAAATACCATGTCTATTCATGGAATAATTATCATTCGGGGTTGTATTATCAGTATGAATTGAAATTGGTAATTCTTCGTAGCTTTGAGAACCAATAAATTTTTCGCTATGAAAAAATCTAATAAATATTGCTTTTGATAAATCTTGATTGGCTATTTGATTCACATATGGAATGAATTTACTTTTATTAGGTTCTACATTTTTTTTACCTGAGAACATTCCTTTTGTTCCGTAATCTCTCGCTATACCATCGGTTTGAGCCAGAAAAAGCGGTATGCATGCTATATAGTTTTCAGCTTCATACAATTTAAATGCTACTTCCATAACCTCCTTGCGTAAAGGAAATAACTCAAAACAATATTCTTTGATTTGATCATATTTATTTAATATCAACCTTTCCATAAATTCGTCAATAGTCTCATTTGAATCTTTTTCGAATCTACTGACAAATTTAATTGGATACCAACCATAATCAAAAAGTTGGTCTTTAAGTGTGTGACATTGAGAAAAAACTTTAAAACTTTTCTCAAGCTTTTCAAGATACTTTTGTACATTTGAACTAAAGCTCATATTTCAATTATTATCAAATTCACCAAGGTATCTTCATATTAGCATGAGATATTTAATAAAATTAAAGCTCGCATAAGCGAGCCTTTAAAATTGCCGATTTAAATGAAAAATCACCAAGTTATCACAAATATGACATATTGTGTCTAGACAGTCAACCCTCATTTAAATTATGATTTTCAACCAATTGTAAAAGTACTAATCGGCCAACAATCTGTTCTATAAGATCATTGGCGATTGTAAAATTGATTCCTTCAAAAGCTACTAGTGTTAATTCCAACTTGTTATTAATTACGGTTGTGATAACAGATATTTTGCCGACATAATCAGGGAAATATTTTAAAACCTCATTTACTTTATCCCGATTGATACCTTCATATAGTCTTACTTTGTATTTTTTCATTTGAGCCTCAATTTTGTTTTAATCTTTTATCATGTCCTGCTAAATAAAATCTAGCGCAACTTACCATAATCGCAGCTTGTGCTTTAGACTGGTTTGTTTCTTGGGCAACTTTAACTAAACCTTTATTTTCTACTTTATTTTTGATTAAACAAATTATTGCAAACTTTGTCGTTAAATCTGTTTTTTCAGATTTTAGTAAATTGCGTAAAAGCATTTGCACTTGATCTGCTTCATAATCACTTATCTCACAACGAATATAAGATTTACCCTTAGGTAGTTCATTACCAGCTTTACGCATTAACCAGTAAATTTGATTGATATGAAGTCCGTCTGGTAGATCACCGCCTTTCATTCTAACTGTTTCACACCAAGCGCCTAACTGCTCTAACCAACCATCAATAGTATATTTTGACCATTCCATTTGTTGTGTTTTTAAAGCTGCACTCATTTCTCACCCACCAATTGCTCAATTTGTTTAATCGCCACGCCTGCTTTAACTTGCTCTGTACTGAACCGTAAAACCGTAAACCCCATCATTGCCGCTTCGTTGTATTTCTCCATGTCTCCTAGATAACCTTTGCCTCTTGTATGACGGCCTCCGCTCCAGATCCCGCCTTCCACCTCTACCAGAATCTTTGTTCCCGTAATTAAAAAATCAGCTCTCCATTTGCGTTTTGGATGGAATTTATATTCCTGCTCAAAACTGATCTTGCATGCTCTTAAATGTGTTGCCAGTACTGTCTCACCTTCGCTTGGCTGTCTGGCACCTTGCTTTGCTGAACGACGCTTCTTTGTCTTCACTGGAAATAATTCACGGTATTCAGCTAAACTCATGCTAGACATGCAAACCCCTTTCAAAAGTACAAAGCTCACTATGCAAGAGCGCTACGTTGACATGGTAGAGGTCTGTCATGCTGCCGCCTGCAATGAGCCTTTGAACCCGACTTGCTTAAGATACGGCTCCCATTGTTTGGCCTGAACTGGATCGCTAAGCTTCACTGCGATACGTGCAGCAAGTTGTTCATAGCTCTCGTTACCTTCCGCGTATTTACTTGAGAATTCTGGAAGCACAGAAAGTTTTTGAGCGAATGAGTAGATCTGTTTTGAACTGAGGGGGTTTGACTCCCCCTGCGGGACTCGAACCTGTGTTCCAGTATTTTGGTTTTTAGCTTGCTCACGTGACTGGTATTTGCCACATGCATTGATTAACCAATCTGCAAAGTGGTAATTCATGAGTTCATCACAAAGATTCTTCTCGGCATTGTAGAGTTCAAATGCTCTTAACTCACGATCGAACCAAGTTGCGTTTTTGATCTGCTCGTAAGTTTCCTGATCAGTTGCCAAAAGAATTTCTTCACCAAGTTTTTTCAAACTCAACCATGTTTTTTTATTTTTAGATTCTATTGATAGATTCCCTGATAGGTTCTGTGTCCCAATATTGGGACTGGTCTCGGTACCGTTTTTGGGACTGGTTGCGGTCCCATTATTGGTACTAGTACCGTTTTTGGAACCAGTACCGAAATTGGAACTAGTTCCGTTATTGGTACTAGTCCCCTTTTTGGGACTGGTTAAATCATTTTCTTCACGGCCCATCACACCAATTAACTGGTAAACCTTCACACCATTCCCTGTGATTTCACCTGTAAATCGAATTAAAGAAATTGCTTCAAGTTCATCTAATACTTTGATTACTGTTTTGCGATTAAGCACAGTGTCTTTAACCATTCGCTTAATGCTTGGGTAACACTTGTGAGACTCTCCCGCTCTATCAGCCAAAGCCAATAAAACGAGTCTCTGGCTTGAGGTTTTAACCTCGGCTTTGAAAGCCCAAATGGTTGCGTCCAGACTCATTACTCACCAGCCTTAGGCTTTACATATCCGCCCATGTATTCAATCTTTTGAGCCTTATACAAACTCGTTTCAATTTCCCCAGCCAAATACAAAGTAATGCGGCCACGGCGCGCGAGTTCTTGCCTAAACTCTTCGCGTGTTATTGCTGCATTCTTTTCGTTGTATCCACGCTTACGGAGATTTGCTTTGTTTCGTTCAAGCATTTTGTTTAGGAGATTTAGAGCTGGCTCATACCAAGACTGAATACCTTCTCTCTGCTTATGTTCAGGAAGGTGTTTAAATTGTTGATTCATGACACCTCCGCCCGTGCTAATTCTTCTGTAGTTAATCGACGTTTTGCTTCTAACTCAGCAATTGATGCTGATCTAAAGAATTGAAATGGTAGAGCTAACTGCTTACCACATGCTGACTTAACAAAAAGTTGTTTAGGTGTGCTGTAGTAAAATCCAAACACTTCAAAAATTTCGTTATGATCCAGTTCATTAACAACCACCATGTCACCTACTACAAATTCCTGTGAGTTGAGTTCGACTGGTTGTTCTGATAAATTAATTATGTTCATTTGATTCACCTCAATTGAATGCCTAGAAGCCTGATTTCCGAGATCAGGCTTTTTAATGCTCTAAATTTGACTGTGTATTCTCATGACATCCTCTGGCATCTCTTGTTTCCTTAGGATGACCCCATACCTTTCGCATACGATTGAACTTGCGTCTCTCCACCAAGAGTTTTTCTATGCAAGCTTCTCGTATCCAGTCTGCTTTAGTCATGTCGCTGGCATTGGCCACACCTTCGATTGATTCATCAGTCAAATCATTAAATTTGACCGTTACAGGGTTATCGAGCTTTCCACCTAGAAAGCCCAATTCTCTTGCTTCATTCATTTCATCGGTTCTCATGAAAAGAGCAGCTCCCTTACTTGATAAAAATCATGTAGGGATTACTTCGTTCCTACGCTCTATATTTTTTGCCTTAGCAGGATTTCCAATCTTCAGAATTTCTTGCTCTGAAAATTTCTTACATAACTGTGCTATCGAATTTGAATAATTGCTTTCACCTGTGTACTCAGAACGAGGTAAACAGTTCTTTTCAATCCATTTATAAATAGACCTTTCACTTAATTGGACAGCAAATGCAACTACACAGACTCCACCAGCATCATTAATAACTTCTTTTATATTGCTCATATCCAACCCAATAATGAACTATTGGTTCAACTTTAACAGGAACTGATAGTTCTTTCAATAACATTTATTATTGAACCAATGGTTCACAAAGGTGATGCTATGACTTCACAAACCGATTTAGTTAAGCAAGAGTTTGCCAAACGACTTCATAAAGCAATGGATAAAGCTTCTTACCCTCTTAGAGGCAGAGCTCGTGTATTAAGCAAGGAATTTAACATTTCTGATAAAGGTGCAGGGAAATGGCTTAATGGTGATGCGATTCCTGAAACCTCAAAAATTCCTTTAATAGCTCAATTTTTAAAAGTTAATTCTGAGTGGTTATTATCAGGTTTTGGCTTGATGACTAATAATTCAGATAATGATAATGTAAGTATAAATTTAGATAATAATGTTGATATAAAAGAAAAAATTAACGTTTTAGGTCAGTTAATTCCTGTTATATCTTGGGTTGAGGCGGGAACATGGACAACTATTGAATCGGTTCCGATTGGCACAGAATTTCATGAGTGGTTACCACCCAACCCTAAGTGCGGTAAGAACGGATATGGATTGATTGTACGCGGAGAATCAATGTCACCCAAATTTGAACCGAATGATAGAATTTATGTTAATCCAGACATTCCCGTAAGTGATTTAAAAACTGGAGATTTGGTAATTGTTTCATGTGATGGTGAAAAAGAAGCAACCTTTAAAAAATTAGTAATTGAAAATGATGGTATGTATTTAGAACCTTTAAACCCAAAGTGGCGTGAAAAAATCATGAATCTACACGAAGGTTGTAAACTGGTTGGCAAAGTAGTTGGTTTATATCGAGATGTATAATTTTAAATTAAAACTTAATAAAGGTTAAAGAAATGTCTTTACTACAAGAGCAAATAGATACTGCACGTATGCAAGTTCATACTGACTCCTACCCGATGTCAATTGGAGAGTTGGTAAATTTATATGATGACCAAGAATTAGATATTCATCCTGAATTTCAACGAGTCTATCGATGGTCAAATGATCAAAAAAGTAAATTAATAGAGTCTATACTATTAGGTATTCCTTTGCCTTCAATTTTCGTCGCACAACGTAAAGATGGTGTTTGGGATGTTGTTGATGGTCTTCAACGTATTTCGACAATTCTTTCTTTTTTAGGAAAACTCAAAGATGATGAAGGGAAAACTTTACCCTCTCTTCAATTACAGAAAACGAAGTACTTACCTGCGTTAGAAAATAAACTTTGGGATAACCCTGATGACCCTGATAATGAAATAGATATTGAAATTAAAAGAATTTTCAAACGAGAGAAAATAGATGTAAAAATCATAAAACGTGAAAGCGATGATGATACTAAATTTGAATTATTCCAAAGATTAAATACTGGTGGAACAAGGTTAACTGAACAGGAAGTTCGTAACTGTATTCTTCTTATGTTGAATAAGGATGTATTTTTTTGGCTTAAAGATCTTTCGATAAATACCCATTTTGAAAATTCAATATCAATATCTGAAAAACAAAAGGAAGAATGCTACTCTCAAGAATTAGCATTACGTTTTTTTATTTTAAGAAATAATAATGATGATATTCGAAAAGCTAACAATGACGTAGCGCCTTATTTAAATGCTGAAATGACTAGAATTTTTAATCCTCAGAATGATTATGATTATGATTTTGAGAAAACAATTTTTTTAAGAACATTTGAACTTATTGATAAAGCACTAGATGATCAAGCATTTAGAAAATACCACCATATTAAAAATAGATATGAAGGTCCTTTATCCCTTCCAGTTTTTGAAGCAATAACTTATGGTGTTTCAATATTAGTTGAAAATGGCAATTTAAATGATGATCAAATAATTGATATTATTAGACTAAAATCTAAAGAATTGACTTCTACTACCACTTTTATTGATACCTTGGCTCGTAGAAGCAGACCTTTAGATAGAACATTTACAATGATCTCACTAGGCAGGGAAGTATTTTCATGAAAATTCGTACTACTTATGAGTTAGATAAGAGTATTGATCATGATATTGCTTGGAGAAAGCGTGAATTTACAACAATTAAGTTTATGATTTTAGAGGCAAGGGATCATGAAAAAAAAATACTCCTTAGAGCAGCCATTACCTTATTATATTCTCACTGGGAGGGTCATATAAAGCATTGTGCTTTAGTATATTTAAATTACTTAAATTGTTTAGGTTTAAAATACGGGCAAATGAAGGAAAATTTTTTATTATTGAGTCTTACAAATGAGTTTAGTAGCGGATTCTCGATTAAAAAATTTTCTTCACAAAAAAAACTTCATGAGTATTTTAAAGCTTCAAATAGTATAAATTTTTCTATTAATGAGCAAGAGATTGTTGATACAGGATCTAATTTAAAATATCCAGTTGTATCAAATATTTTAGACCAACTTGGATTAGATGCAAAACTATATGAATTAAAAGAACACTTTATAGACTCTAAACTCCTTCGATGCAGAAATGCAATCGCTCATGGAGATATTATCAGTTCACAAGAAATTGAAGACACGTATGCTGAAATAGAAAGTGAATTATTAACTATGATTCAATCTTTCCAGAATGCGATAAGAACAGCCGTTGATAATAAAGAGTACTTAAAAATAACTCCCGCCTAGGGAGTTATTTTTATTGGGATACTTTTTAAAGCTTCTACTGTTAAATGGCGAAGTCTAATTCTTTCGTTTAGAAAATTATTAGTTCCATTACTTTTTAGTATTTTCAGTAATTTCTTACATTCGCTTAATCTTCCACTTTTGGGTTTAATAATTATTAAATGATTTTCAACAGCAACAAGATCTTTTACATTTATAATTGTTGCAACTGCTCTATTCTTATCATTTGGACTAGACGTTCTTTTTACTACTATAAACGGTGATGATATTACTCTTCCTTTAAACTTCCTCTTCTCACTGATTTTTGAAATTGTTTCCCATGCTGGTACATTTTTAGAATGAATATATAAATACTCATTGCCAATTTCTGGATCTCTATACGCTACTAATGGCCCAACACAAACATCATATTTTTCATATAGTTGTATTGAATTTTTAAACGGTTGATACCAAAATATTTGTTGATCACTTTCTTCAACTACACGACCATAAAGTAAAAATACATCAACATCGGTTTTGTTATTAAAACGACCTATAATTTTAGTTTCTGCATAACTTTTTAATGAACAGAATTCTCTAAACTTAGAGTATCGACTTCCAGATCTTAATACATCAGGTAAAATAGCACTAAAACAACAGTTAATTGGTAAAATTCTTAGAAAGTGATCAAAAAGAATACCAGCAGCATTAATTTTACCTGCGTTCCAATAAAACTTATTAGGTGATTTTATCAATGTAAAAGGTGGGTTTATAACAGCATGTGTGACGCTCACTAAATCATCTTTTTTTGCAGCCCAAATATCTCTTACAATAATATTTGGAAACATACCTAAAGCATCATCAAGTGTACAATCTTTTACCACCCCACGACTTAAAGCTTCAATAATTAATCGTAGTTTTGTTGACTCAATGAATGAATCATAAAGATCATATCCCCACAAAACCTTACCCCATTTAGCTAAGGTTTGAGAGAGTGTTTCCTCAACGCCCAAACTTCTTGAACATTCAATTAATAAATTTCCAGCACCGCAAGTCGGGTCAAAAACTATTGAATCAAAAGTTATAGCATTAGATAAAGTTTTAATAACTACAGTTGCTAGATTTTGGCCTGTAAAAAAGCTACCAGCTTCTCTCATTTCTTCTATTGATAAGCACTCTCTTAACACTAAATCTATCGAATCGAGATTTACAACATGATTATTAAAGTTAAAACTCTCATGTTCGATAAGATCACGTAATGTCTTATTGTGGCTTGAAAATTGATTCATAGAAAAATACTGCAGTTATACAATCTAAATATACCATTAATCAAAATAAATTCATACATTTAAATAATTGAAAAAAAAGAAATTTATCTAATTTTATTTTATTAAAAACTGCAGATAAAACAATGCATTATGTTTTGTATAAAAAATTTAAAACCCAATAGTACATAATTTTTAAATTATAGGAAAACAAAAAAAGAACCAATAGTTCTTGACCAAATTGAACCAATAGTTCATATTATTCTCATTAAAACAAAAAAGCACCCCTGCCTTCGAACTCATGGGTGCTTTTGCATAACGCGAGGTAAGTATGAAACAAAACCCTATTCCTAGTCAAACGACTTCACGCCTATATCAACACCCTACTGTTGAAGAACAGCGCCCTTCTCGTTTCGCTATTATTAAAGCGAATGTCATCGACTTCCTTATATTCATTACCCTTTCATTCATCCTTTGGGTGATTGCTGTAGCCGCTGCATCTTGGATGATGGGAGGCTAATCATGAATGCTCAATTCAAACCACATCCAGATGGTGTTAAAGCCTATATCGGCCATGACCGCTTAACAGGTCTTTACTCTGTCCGTATCGGCTGGACTGTGTATGCAGCTAATGCAAACGGCAGTGTGCTGTATACGGTAAAAGGTGAAGTGAAGACTCCTTTAAATGTCGAAGAGTTTAAGGCAAAGCGCCCTAAGGTTTACGCATCCTTAATGAATGAGATTAGCTTCCAGCGCTCAAAGCAACTTGCTAAGGATTTAGCTGGCTCACACATACCATCAAATGACCGCAAAGCTTATAAAAAGAAGCGCGGCTTTACGGGTTCAAGATAAGGATAAGAAAAATGGCTTTACCTATTATTACTGCTGAGCAAACTTTATTAGTTCAAGCAATTATTGTGTATCTATACGCCGATCCAGGATTGGGTAAATCATCCATGGGCTTTACTGCAGAAAAAGCAATTTCATTTGACTTTGACCGTGGTGCTCACCGTACTGGTGAATTACGTCGCGGTGCGGTTGTACAGGTTCAACAATGGAGTGATGTAGCAAACCTGACTCCTCAAGACTTAGCACCTTATAAAACTGTAATCATTGATACCGTGGGCGCAATGCTTGAATGTATTAAAACCCACTTGTTGCTAACTGCTAATAACCGTCAAAAAGATGGCTCTTTAAAGTTAAAGGCTCAAGGTTTAGCGAATCAAACGTTCAAGCAATACATCAATACTTTGATAAGCCTTGGCAAAGATGTTGTTTTTATAGCTCATGCTTCTGAAGATCAAAACGGTGATCAAATTATTTATCGTCCAGATCTAGGCGGTAAAAACCGTAATGAGCTTTACCGTATTGCCGACATCATGGGATATCTAACAACTGTTACTACAGGCGAAGGTAAGAATGCCCGTGTAATTAGCTTCAAACCTTCCCCTACCCATCATGCAAAAAACTCGGGTGCTTTAGGCGGTGAAGCTGGTGAAGTATGGGTTCCAGATCTAAAAGCTAATCCAACTTTCTTAGCTGATCTAATCACCCAAGCTAAGAACCATATCAATACTTTAACACCTGCACAACTTGCGGCAGCTAAAGCTCAAGAAGAGCTAGAAAACTGGAAACAAAGCTGTGAAGAAGCTGAACATGCAGGTGATCTGAATCAATTAACTGAATCACTTGATAAAGAACACATGTATTACCAGAACATGCGTCAAACAATGTTAATGCGTGCTAAAGCCTTGAACTGTCAGTACGACAAAGAAAGGAACTCATGGATTAGTCCACCAGAGTTTAATGGCATTAATGATAAGCAACGTGATCATTTACAAGCATTTATAGATGAACGTGGATTAAACGTTAAAACTGTGTGTGAATACTTAGGAATAGATTCACTCATGCAAATAGAAGTGGCGAAACTACCAGCAGTTCAAGTTGAAATTGAAAAGCTTGCTAAAGGAGAGATTGCCTAATGAGCTTCCGATACTCCTCTACTGCCCGAACACTCATTGTGTTCGGCAATCTGATGAACCATTACTACGACAATGTAAACCCGTCTCAAATCGATAACTTAGTGGATGAGGCTAAATTTAAAGAAGCGACTTGGAGAAAGTAAAAACAATTTTAGAGCTGCGATGTTCTACATGAGTGACTGTATTGCTGACCCTCTGCGGTCACTCTTGAGAACATTGCAGTATTTAGGGGTAATTAGATAGGTAAAGGTATGGGAAAATATATAGTCGTTGTTGAAGCAGAAAAACCACCTCAGGTATTCATTCATGAAATCATTCCTAATGTTGGGAAAGTCATCGAAATGAAAGCCGAGGAAATACCAAACCGTGTTACTGCAGCGTGGTTAATGGAGCGCTATAGCCTGTCTCGTAAATTGATTATTGATGAGCTTCGTCCATTCAATAAAGGGACTGATGGCAAGCATCTTTACGATCCAAATGAAGTTATTCCTATCCTTGAAAACTTAAATAGACAAAGGCAGCAACGGCAGTCGAGACGTAAAAATTAAAAGCGCATTATGCGCTTTTTACTTATCAAGATATTTAGAAACAACCTCTTCATTACACTTCCGAAGCATATATCTATATTCGTATAACTCATTTACGAAGGGCTTTTCATTAGAGGGCTCAAAGGATGCGATTACGTACTCACACATCTCTTTTGCTGTTCCTGTTCTATTCTCACCAATAGCATTTATTCTTTTCATGATTTTTAAATCAATTACGTTTAAAAAAATATATAAGTCATTATTTAATTTGATTTTCTTTTGAAGTTTTTTAAACAGCATTTTTTGATTATCAATTTCCAATAAGAGTAATTCAGCATTCTCAATAAACATCATAATATTGTCATTATATTTATCAAAATCAAATATATCTTCATCTGATTTAATTATTTTTTTTAAATAGTCATTCATATGACGAGAAGTTTCAATTACATCTTTAAATAACAAATTAATATTTTTTTGAGATTCAACATACAAGTTCAGCACGTACTCTTCTCGCCAATCCTTATAAAGTACAAATGCAACTAGAGCAGCAATAAGAGTTGAAAAAGAGGAAAGATAATCGCCCTCAATTTTATAAAATTCCTTAACTTGGATGGATACACCTAAACAAATAAGAAAAATTAAAATGAGTGATAGACAGTAAAAAAAGTATTTTTGCATTTTTAGTTAAGCAGTCTTTAAAATTTTGCTAAAATAATAACCGAAGCCCTATAAAATTTGTAATAAATTATTCGACACCACTTCGGCACCATCAAAATATAACCTCTTGTTATTTAATATTTATTACAACCTTGCCAAGGTTGGGGTCGCGAGTTCGAGTCTCGTTTCCCGCTCCAAAATTTAAAAACCACTTAATTCGAAAGAATTAGGTGGTTTTTTTATTGTCTATTAGTTCGCTAAAAAAGTTAGATTACTCCCATCCCTTCTTATAATTATCTTTAATCAAATTTGACGGGCTGCATTCTTTCAACAAAGGAAAAGACGGTAAGCATCTTTACGATCCGAATGAAGCTATGCCTATCCTTGAAAACTTGAATATTCAAAGGCAGTCGAGAAGAAAAAATTAATATGGGCTTCTGCCCCTTTATTACTTCTTATAAAAATATATTCCAACAAAAACCCAAGTACAATTAAATAAAATCACATTTTTAAAAACAATGTTTTCAATAAAGTTATTCAATGTAAAAACCGCCTATAAATTAGTTTATTTACAATTTTATAATGAATTTATTTTTATATTTATATTAAATATTTAGCAATCTAATTCTAAATATTTACCACTTGATAAAATATTTAGTTACACGCTTTAATATTTTATAAAAAAACTATATGTTAGTTTTTAGACTCATAATTAATTCCATTGTGAGATAAAAATGTCATCTAAATACAAGAAATTTAAACTAAAAACCCTTTCAACCACTTTATTTATTGCATTTGCTTCGACTAGTGTATTTGCAGCAGATAGCAATACAAATCAACAAAAACCTGTAATGAATGTCGCTGAGACATTAGCATTTGATGCAAAACACTATGCAGCATCTTATGGAGTCACATTAGACGAAGCTATGCGCAGATTACTCATTATGCATGGCACTGATAATCAAGTAGCAGGTTTAAGCGATAAATATAAAAATGTTATTTCTGGCCTATATTTTGATAATGGACCTGACTTTGGATTAAAAGTTAAAGTTGTTGGAAATAATAATTCTCAACAAGCTTTTAAATTAGAAAGAAAACCAGATACATCAGTTAAACTTTTAAAAAACAAAAATTCTCAAGAACGTATTCAAGTTAGAAAGCTGGCAAATTTAACTGAAACTGAAGTGGAATCTGCATATAGAGCTATTGAGCGCGGTGTAAGTGCCCCTATTACCCTTATACAAGGAGCTTCAAATACTAAGCAACAACGAGTAAATCATCTTAATAAATCATTTGCTGCTGTTAAAAAGGCGTACCCTACAGTTGAGATGATTTTAGATAATGAGCAAACAGGAAATGCATTAGTCTATGTGAAATCTCTAAAACAAGTTGATAAACAAGCTCTCGAAAGACTACTCAACGTCAAAGTAGACTTATCTGAAATTCCTACCGGTATTCTACCGACAAAATCACGTGGTGGATCTTGGTTAGTAACGAATTCAGGTGGAAACTACTGTATGACTGGTTTTACTGCAAAGAGGATCTCAACTGGTGAACTCGGTGTTATAACTGCAGGCCACTGTATAGATCCAAATGTTCCTTTAAATTATAAAGATAAAGATGGAACTCAATATGCTATTTCACCAGTAGCAGGTATGTATCGTGACGATACAACTATGGACCTAGCATTTATGAAGGCAGGTACAACTACCGCTCAACAAGCTGTACCAGAGTTTTATGCTGATGCCACATCACCAGCTCGAGCTTTAACAGGTAAGCGAAATCGAACAAGTACTGCAGTAAAAAGTGGAACAGTTAAAGGATCTTATGTTTGTCACCTTGGACAAACTTCACCAACAAATCCAGCATTGATGCAAAGCTGTGGTGAAGTAATATCAATTACTGGTGCGAATCATCATCCAGGTGGGAATACTTTTGTAGTCGTTTCAAATACTCAAAGTGGAGCTGGAACTAATCATACAACTGGCTTAGGCACTTTACGTTGTGTTGGTGGTGATAGTGGCGGACCTTGGTTCGCTTTAAATGTTGCTTTTGGTATTCAGTCTGCCTGTTCTTGGAAAGATACAGGTAAAACAATAACAAATACAGTCATTTATACTAGTGTAGATTATTTGGCTGATTTAGGAGCTCAACTTGTATATCAATAAGATATTGTTATTGATTGCTTGTACTGGACTACTTGCTGCATGTCAGCAGCAAGTATCCGATAAGCAAGAAAAAAACGATCAGCTAGCCTCAGTAAAGCTTCCTATTTATCAATCTAATGGCGTTTTCGCCTCTGCACGATTAAGGGGACCGTTACAGCTAAAACAAGAATGTCTATATGTAAATGATATTCTAATAATTTTCCCTGAAGGATATGCAGAATGGGACTCTAAGAATCAAATTTTAACTTTTAATGATAAAAAAGTTGCCTTAGGTGAAGAATTAGATTTAGTTGGTGGTTTTGGCCAGTTTGAAAGAGATAGTAAGCGAGTTAAAAACTTAAGCGCTTCATGTGATCATAAAAGTATTTGGCTTGCTGGATAATTTAGCACTTTATAAAAGTGCATTTCATAAATTGGAATGCACTTTTTCTTTTATGGCGTCATGGTTAAACAAGTTACTCATCAAATCGCTCATTATCTCCGCTTTAATTGTAAAAACTTATTCGGCACCATTAAATCACAACCCATTGTTATTTATAATTTATTACAACCTTACCAACGTTGAGACTATAAGTTCCAGCCTCATTTCCCGCTCCAAAATTTAAAAACCACCTAGTTCGAAAGAATTAGGTGGTTTTTTTATTGGTTCTGAATTAGAAAAAATCAGCTACGCCCGACTGTTTCTTATCGAATGGATCTTAATAACTAATATTTAAAATTATTCTGACATAACCAAGAAAATTAATCTGAAACTATTTCAAAGTAAATTTATAGGTTCTAGAACCACTTTATAGAAAGAAAAAATGGCCTTAATTAATTGTAAAGAATGTAAGAAAAAATTTAGCAATCTTGCTTATGCATGTCCTAAGTGTGGTGCACCCACATCATACTCAACAGAAAAAAATGAGGTATCTATCCAAACTGATAACCCCTCTTCTTTTGATTTAATAGAATCAGAAATCTGCAATAAAATCATAGACCACTACTGGAGCTTACATAGAGAGATCACTCGGTTAGGAGGAGTAACACCCGACAGCCCAGAATTTAATGAAGAAGAGATTGTAAGAGCAGTGATTACAAGAACGGTGCAATTTAAAAGGATGTTTTTAACTATTAATCATTTTGATGGAAAACCTCAGATCCAATTCATTCCAAGTGATTGTTGGATTCTAAATAGTGAGAATATCGTAAATATTATTGCTGACCGTGAAGGTCCTAAAAAAGAACTTTTACCCGATATTATTCAAGCCGCAGTGAATCGATTGGCTAAAGCACCCTAGGGTGCTTTTCTACTGTCACTAAATGTCACATAAAGGAAAACCACTCAGAGGTGATTTTAAAAGTAAATTTAGTATCTGCTATTTCAATGTAAAATTATTATGAGCATGTCTTCTTAAAAGAGAGGGCATTGTAATACAACTAATACCAAAATTTGCAGCAGCATCTGGAATTAGAATCCGTGCTTTTGCAGCTGGATTTGAAAGCTCTTCTGTTACAATTACATAGTTATATGCCATTGCTGTTGCTATTAAATGAGCATCTGCACTATCTGGCCTTGCAAATTCATTTTTTGCTTTGGGTAAAAAATGTGTATTCGAAAAAGCCCATGACATCAATTTCCCATATTCAGTAGTCACTTTAGGATCAGCAAGACTTTCAACAAACATTTCTTGAGGAATGCTTTGACTTCTCAGTAATTGAGATAATTCATCTTGAGATGATGTGGGTTTGATCATTTCATTATAGACTTTATCAATACTATAAAATTTATCTGCATTAAACCCTCCAACCAGCCAATCCCAAAATCCATTACAAAATGATGGATGATATGAAAGATTAAAAGATTGAATAAAAATATTTGTATCAAGCAGGTACTTTGTATGCATTAAATAACGCCACCTATTTTCATAATATTTTGAGGGCTAGCATTTAACAATTTACCAGCATCTCTTAATAATAATTTACCAGATAAAGCCTGATTTACCACAGTTTTTGTTAAAAGGTAACTATTTCTACCTGGTATTAAATTTACAAAACTAGGGCTACCATCTTTTTTAGGTATATTTTTAAATGCTTCGAATTCTTCCTTTTGTATTTTTTTATACTCATAAGCTTCTAAAAAACGATGTGTTAATGCAAGTCTAGCTACCATTAATTTACTTACACAAAATTCTTGTGCAATATAATATAAGTCTCCTTTATGTCTATCCCATGCATCAATAAATTCGGATTTTGTTATTAATACTTCTGCGGCAATTTTATTACATAGAACTTCATTTGGATCATTTCCATATATATCTAAATCATCTACCCCAGATTCGCCTAACCAAATATGTGCTAATTCATGAGCTAATGTAAATATCATAGCAGCAGGCATATCTTGAGCATTCAAAAAAATTGCTGGAGCATATTCATCTACTAATACAAATCCACGAAACTCGTCAGTATTTAAAGGCTTCTTGGTTGCATTTTTTACCATACTATTTTTAAAAATTAATATCCCAATATCTTCACATTTAGAGATAAGATTTTTTAGATATTCTTCCTTGCTTTTTTTAGTATTTAAATCATAGGGCAAGCCAATATGTATTCTAATATCTTTAGCAATAATATCAGCATCTCTTTTTTTATTATACTTGCCTACAAATTCTAATTTTTGGGCATCATTCTCTTTTAGAAATTCAATAAACCACTGCTGTTTGGTTTTAACATCTTCTAGAACTTCATAAAAGCTCTCACTTAAAGGGAGTGCATTTTGACTTTGCCGTAAATCTGGAATGCTTGGCTTATACAAATTCTCAGGTGGAACATTTAAAAAAAGTGCACCAAATGGAACTTTGGTTAATTCAGCAAATTCTTCAGCCTGTTTAATAGAAAAATTACCTTCCATTAATTTTTTTTGTGTTCGCTCAGCTTCAGAAATTTTAGTTACAACATCGCTTAAGCTCAAACCAATATTGTTTGCAGCCCACTCCAACATGTTGATACTAAAATTTAAAGTGCCCATATCTTTATATTTTCCAAAACTTGTAAAATATCGCTTACGCTTTATTTTATCATTTGCTGTAATTTAACATTATTAATTTTTTGTTCAATAGGTTAATAAAAATAAACGACACAAGGTGCCGTTTAGTTTTTCCGAGCCTTCTTATGCGCCTCTTTCAATAACATGTCCTCTATACAACCCAGCTTAAGCTTTGTACTTCTCAGCAAACTGTCTAACTTTTCTTAAATCATCAGATTTATGGAATAGAAGTCCTAGTTTCATTAAGTTTTCATGGGTTAATAATCGATTTCGACATTTCCCCACTACACCTCAAATATTTTTAGCTAATTCTTTTGCCAAACATTGTTCATGCCATGTGGTTTGAAAATTCTCGACAGCTTTTGATTTAATGAGAGGGTCTTCAAATAATTTTGAAGAATATGCAGATTTGATAAGCTCTTGATAAATTTGTTTGGCTTGTTCCTCTTCAAGGTGATCAGCGATATCGTGTAACTCTTTAGCTGGCACCTCATGTTGTCTAGCATCCATCACGCCACTTGCTGCTTTTTTAACAGTTTCGCAGTAATGAAGCTGCATTGCTTCTGACGCTGCATAACATGGAATAGAAATTGCGCTGATAAAGAGGAATATAAATCTCATAATCTCACCTTAATTTGACGCGCAAGGGTACCAACTAATCTGCCCCAATTTAAGTTAAAAAAGGTTATTTTTGTTTCCTCTTCTTTTATTTCACCTTTTGCACTTGAGTATTAAAAGCTCTCAGCACTGTTCCATCTGCCGCGACTGGCGCCATGAATGGAATTTGCTGACCTGTATTTTTATCAATTAACAGAGAATGGCGCTCACCACTTTCAAATAGGTTCTGCTCTCCCCATTGTCGTAGAGCCACAACCACTGGAAACAAACTCTCCCCTTTAGCTGTCAACACATACTCTTGATAGGCCGTACCATCCGAAGCATCTTGCATTTCAAGAACGTCTGCATCAACTAACTTTTTCAGTCGATCAGACAGAATATTTCGCGCAACTCCTAAGCTGCGCTGAAAATCTCCAAAACGGCGCATTCCATCAAAAGCATCACGCACAATCAGAAGTGACCACCGATCTCCTATGAGATTGACACAGCGCGCAACAGGACAAGGTTCTTCTTTCAAAGATGTAGTGTTCGCCATCAGGTTTCCTTAAAAATAATCAGGAATAAAATATCTAGTTGCATTTTAAAACTAGTCAATCTAATATTCAACTAGTTTCATTTTAAAACCAGATTGAATGGATTTAGGATTATGAAAGCCTCTCTTGCATCTTCAACTTCACCCACAGAAAACAATAGACCGCTTTCGAGCATGCCTCGTGGCGTCATATTGCTGTTTGCTATTGCAAGTGGTGCAAGCGTAGCAAATGTCTATTATGCACAGCCCTTGCTCGACATATTGGCTACGGACTTTAGCATTAGTCATGCCGCCATCGGTGGTGTAGTTACAGCCACGCAAATTGGTTGTGCGCTGGCCCTCGTGTTTCTGGTGCCGTTGGGTGATCTTGTAAATCGGCGTAGATTAATGGCTATACAGTTACTGGCTTTGGTATCTGCATTGCTAGTTATTGCATTTGCTCATTCTGTTGTTGTTCTTTTGGCAGGAATGCTTGCAGTGGGTTTACTGGGTACAGCCATGACACAAGGGCTTATTGCTTATGCTGCGAGTGCTGCTCTCCCAGATGAACAAGGACATGTGGTCGGCACTGCACAAAGTGGTGTATTCATTGGTTTACTGCTTGCCCGAGTGTTTTCAGGAGGAATCAGTGATGTAGCGGGTTGGCGTGGCGTTTACTTTTGTGCAGCAATCATCATGCTCATGATTGCTTTACCACTCTGGAGACGACTTCCTCATTTAAACGTTCAGCCCGTTTTAATGCGCTATCCGCAGCTTCTGGCTTCTATGTTAAAACTGCTACACCAAGAAAAAGTACTTCAAGTGCGCGGTGTCTTAGCTTTACTCATGTTCGCGGCATTCAATATTTTTTGGAGTGCACTGGTATTGCCATTGAGTGAGCCACCTTATAGTTTTTCACATACGATTATTGGATCTTTTGGTCTTGTTGGAGTCGTTGGTGCTCTGGCTGCCGCACGTGCGGGTTATTGGGCCGACCGCGGATATGCTCAGCGTACAAGCTTAGCAGCACTCGTAATATTACTGCTCGCTTGGGGTCCACTTTCACTCATGGCATACTCACTCTGGGCACTGATGATTGGCATAGTATTGCTAGACTTGGGCGGACAAGCTTTACATGTGACCAATCAGAGTATGATTTTTCGTACTCGTCCAGAAGCGCATAGCCGGCTTGTTGGGCTCTACATGCTATTTTATGCAATTGGTAGTGGACTGGGTGCGATCAGTACAACCGCTACTTACGCCTATGCTGGATGGCTTGGTGTGTGTGCTCTAGGTGCAGGTGTGAGTCTGTTGGCGCTATTATTTTGGTGGATGACACGTCATATCTTGCCTCCAAACACAGACGAAAAAGATAACAATATATAAATTAGTAAAATATAATAAGACGAAATCTTCTCTAACAACCTAAATGTTGATATGCAACGTTAGTCCATTACTATCAAAAATATATGGAAGTCCCTAAAGGAATAAAATTGGGTATTAATAATAAATTGATTTGCACAGTTCTGTTGGTACTCCTTACAGGATGTCAGCGACAAGAAGCGAGCGAAAATACAAGCGCTGTAAAACTCCCTGTTTATCAGTTTAATGGCGTTTCTGCATCAGCACGCTTAAAAGGAATATTGCAGCTAAAACAAGAGTGTCTTTATGTGAACGATATACTCATTATCTTTCCAGAACACACAGCTCAGTGGGATTCTGAAAAAGAATCTTTGAGTTATAAAGGCAAGCACATCTCCCTAGGCAGTGAATTAGATATTACTGGAGGGGGTGGTGATTTTGAGCAAGACAACTTACGCATTAGACATTTGAGTCCTATGTGTGATCATCAGAACATTTGGTTTGCTGGATAATCTACAGTGAAGAATTCGAGTTCAATATTAAAAAAAAGCCCCCATATGGGCGCTTTTTCAAAGTAGTTTAAGACCTGTTATTTACAGATTAAATCTTAACTTGGATGAATTTCTGTCGTTAATCTTTGCAAATCATGACCCGAAGGCGCTTGGTAAACACGTAAACCAAATTCGGGAAGAATCGCAATTAAATGGTCAAAAATATCGGACTGAATTGCTTCATAGGAAACCCATGCAGTTGTATTGCTAAATGCATAAATTTCTAATGGCAACCCTTGGCTAGTCGGCTGTAATTGACGAACCATAATCGTTTGATTTTGAGCAATCCCCTTATGTTGGCGCAAATAAAATTCAACATAGGCTCTAAATGTACCGATATTGGTTAAACGGCGTTTGTTATAACGAGATTGATTGCTTAAATGTTTATTGAATTCTTCAATTTCAGAATTCTTTGCATCAAGATATTGATCTAATAATAAAAATTCTTTGAGCTTTTGTTGCTCTTCATCAGTCATAAAATGAACACTACTTTGATCGAGAAAGAGTGAACGCTTCATACGACGGCAACCTGAATTGCTCATGCCTCGCCAGTTTTTAAAAGTATCGGTAACGAGCTTATTGGTTGGAATGGTGGTGTAAGTTTTATCAAAATTTTGAACAGTCACTGTATGTAGTGAAATATCGATCACATCACCATCCGCATTCAGTGAAGGCATCTCAATCCAGTCACCAATACGAACCATGTCATAAGATGCAATTTGTACACTGGCAACCAAAGACAAAATCGTGTTTTGGAAAACCAGCATTAATACTGCTGCCATCGCACCAAAACCTGCGAGTAAAGTGAACACATCTTTTTTAAGGAATGTGCCCAAAATCATAAGGCCACACACAACAAATAAAATTAATTTAACAAGTTGTAAGTAACCTTTAATTGGTTTGTTTCTAGATTTTGGATTACGCTGATAAATGAGGTTAAAGATATTTAACAGTTCGCTAACTGTAAGCGCGAGTGTAAGAAAAATAAATGCTTGCGCCCCCATTTCGACAAAAGTAATAAACTTCGGCGTTAGATGAGGAACTGTTGCAATACCATTCATAATCACAACAGCTGGAACAATATTTGCAAATTTCTTTATGACACTATGTTGGGCAAAAATAGATTGATTGGGTGATTTGAACTTTGTGACTAAGTGACGAACGCCCCGAACAATAATGCGTTTAGCAATAAAATTGGCTATTGCTGCAAATAAAATCAAAATCGTGAGTGAAACAAACATTTCTAGCCAAGGATAGTGGCTTAGTTCAACCCGAATATCACGAAAAAAATTTAAAAAATCCAAACTCATACCCCTTAAAACTTTATTTTCTAGAATTTTAAGGGTTAAAGCATTTGATAATAAGACTTGTTTACATATGTAGTCATAAATACAACAACTAAGTTATATACCCTGCGCAAATTTAATTACGAATCTCATTATTTTTGACGCTTAACTATGATGTCTTAGCTACTTATTTTTTAGATCGTTTATATAACGTAGATCGAATGAATCGGTTCATTTAAAATAATGTATTAAACGGGTAATTCTGGTTTTAGTGAGTGAAATTTTCTGACTTTTTGACTTTTATTGGAGTGGTCTGGTTCAGCTTATTCTTTATCTATATTGTTTGGACCTTTTTTCTTAAAAGTCTGGTTCATAAATTTTTTATTTATAAACGAGGAATCATTACTTCTGCCGAAGTTGTGTATTTTCAGGACTCTCTCGTCAAAGTTCAATATCGCCCCTTATGTCACATAAAATTAAAATTCCAAGCTGAACAAGGCCAAATCATGACTGAAAATTTAAAGGTGCTTATTGCTAAACAAAATCACGATCAATATAAAATCGGTAGCATCATCAAAATTAAATATGATCCTAAAAATTTAAAGAATATTTCGATATTGGGAGAAGTAATGTTGTGAGTCATTAGAGGTTATTTAAAAAGTAAGATAAACCCTGAGGTGCTCGTCCATTTAACCGACTACTCGTTGTCACTCTAACCAGATTACTCCAAGTAATATTGCAACAATGCTTTATAAATTTTTTGATTAAAGATACATCTTCATGACATGAAATAGGCTCAAAGCCACCAACTAAAACATAGACTTCCGCACTAAAACTTAAATTTGCCCCATGAATATGTGCATGATCCATCTGATCTTTATAATGTGCCAAGTATTTCTGCCGTTTGGATATCGATAGATGGCTCAAGTCATCTAGGGTCACCGTACCGCAAATTGCATCTGTTGGTTGATGCTCTATTTGATAGCGCAGCCAATCAGGACTGACCACCGTGTCTGCATCCGTACACGCAATCCATGTTACACCGCGCCCAATTAAATGACGAATACCTAAATCTCGTGCTTGCCCCACACAAGCATAACCACACTCAATCCAATTGATTTGATGGCTTTGTGCAATGAGTCGCGACTGATCTGTACAGTTATCAAGTACAACAATAACCTCTACGTCATAACCGCTAATATTATCTATGGCAACCTGAATCGATTGCAGGCAGGAAGATAGATATTGCTCTTCATTATGTACTGGAATGACGATACCTATTTTCATCTTAGTTTTTCCTGCTGCGCTAAAGAGGAAGTGTTCGCCGTCCAAACATCTATCATAAAATCTGGGTCGTTCAAGCTTAGATAATGATGAAATGGGAAATGTTGCTGAAAAGCTTGATGGACTTGTTCTGCGTTTAATTCAAAATCTTGAATTTCATGACGCCAATGGCAACACAGAATTTCACCGTCATCATTTAAACTATGCTTTAACTTTTCAATAAACTGATGCAATTCGTTTGCCGACAAGTAATAGGCCATCTCACTAATTAAAATTAGGTCGAATTTTTGAATTGAGTAGTCTTCAGGTATTTTTCTATTCTCAACAACAACATGCTCAAATTGTTGTAGGCGCTCGGAAGCTAAGCGGACAGCACACTCAGAGACATCTATACACACTAATTGCTCGGCTCTTTGGGCTAAATGAATACTTAAATGTCCATTTGAACAGCCCACTTCTAACACTTTTGGGTAACGAGGTCTTGTGAGCAGCGCGAGACAAATTTGCCTTTTACGGGCTTCATACCAATGTGAGTCATAGCCCCATGGATCACTGTTATGACGATATAAATCTTCAAAGTACATGCGAGAATGAATCACTCAAATACACCTCATAAGGCATTAAAAGACGTTTAATTGCACTTGGAGAGAGAACCGCAGTATTACCCGTGGTTTCATCTGCTTCAAGTTGGGTTTTAAACTGCAAAATTGCTTGATGTTTTTTAGTTAATTGTTCTTCGGTTAAGTGGAACGCTTTTGCGCGCTGCCAATCAATTCGTGGGTCTAAAGGCTTTGCCCAATGCCAAGCCCATATTAATACGTGTAAACATAGTAATTGCTTAGCGTTTGCATAAGCTTGCACTGTTTTACCTACTGCTTCATGGTCTGGGTGACCATCAAGTGTATAACTACAAATCAGAATATCGTCAGCTTGCACGGTCTGCTCTAAACTCTGCCAAAGTTGATGGGTTTGAAAATGGATCTGACCATCTAACAAATTAAGCTCTGCCCGTTCGGTTGACTCTGCTACCCCTAAACAATCTAAGGCAGCTAAACTTTCTTTCGGGCGAAGAACATTGAGCTGATCTGGAGGATATTTTGTCGAGTTAGGATGGCTTTGTGTGCCGTTAGTCACAGCTAAAATTAAAATCTTACAATTCAGCGCGATGAGTTGCTGCATTAAGCCGCCGCAACCGAGCACCTCATCATCAGGATGTGGAGCAACAATCACCACCCTTTTAGAGTGAAATAACTCAAGATTTAAAGACGCTAAAGGATGTTCTTTAAATGCCTTTAACCATTGCTCTTTGGACGTACCTTCACCAAAAATAACGCGGTCTTCAACTAAAGGATGTTTTAAAGTTCCCATAAGCTTTGCTCCGATAAACAGAGTTCTGCAATTTGTTCATAGTCAAAAGCGGCATGACTTTGTCTGATAAACACAGGCAAGTCAGCCATGAGCTGAGCGAAAGTCGCATCTTCACAAAAAGGTCGAGCACCTAAGGCTTTCCCTACCCGTTCAATCACACTCAGACAGCATTGTTCTGTTTGGGCACGTAATATCCGTATTTCCCGCTCATGACTCAGCAATGGTTGATGATCAATCAGTTCAGCAATGTATTGAAAATATTGCTTGGTGATCGCTAATTGCTGAGCTAACTCTCCTAAGTACAATTTCTTAAAAGGGTTAGGATTTGCCTGACAACTTTCCTGCAAAAAGCTGGCTAAACGCACAGCGGCACCGTACCAACAAGCAGCGACTCCAGCCGCACCATGCCAAAACCCTGGGCGTTCTAAATAACTGTTTGGATGACCTATCAGTTGAACAGTCTTATTTTCAAAAGTGACTCTAGCTGTCTGCGTGGCGTGCATCCCGACTGCATGCCAGTGGCTCAAATCGGTAGTAATTGAAGGATGTTCTAAGTTAACAATACAAAGCTGTGCTTGGCCTTGCTGGTCTTTATAACTCATTAAGGCTTTTTGAATAAACTCCGCACCGGAGCACCACGGTTTTATGCCATTACAAAGATTATCTTTTATTTGCAATGGAGCTGGTCCACCGTCTGCTGCCCAAACCGCCCAAATCTGGTCATCTATTTCTTCTTGATAGCCCAATTCATTTAAAATACTTAAGGCATCACAATGAGACTCAAATAGTTTAGCCAAACTTAAATCTGACCCAGCAATCTGAGCAAAAAGTTGCCAACGTTGATAGGTTTGGCCCGAAGCTGGATAAGGTAAATTTTTGGCTAAATTTACCAATTGAGAGAGTAAATCTATACGAAGCTTACTTTTATCTTCAGCTAAGGCAGATTCAAATTCACTCAAGATGCTCAATATCGTCATATTTATAGGTATTTTAATATTCATTGCAAATAATTATTTATAAGACTTGATTTAACCATATCTAAATACTTCTGTTTAAATAAACACATTAATTGTAATAAAAAGATAATTATTATTAGATTTATATCCAATTATTTCATTGTTACTCAAATATATTCATTAAGTGAGTTTATAAACCGATCCTGTAAGGTTTATTAAAAATTCAACATTTAGCTCATTATTTAAAGTAATTTAGTTTCTACCATTTTTCTATTTTCAAAGAAGAGGTCTAAAATGAATACTTTAAATATTACTGACATTCAAAAACACGCAGATGTTATTGCTTCTTGCGGTACTAAAGTAGGAACAGTCGACCATCTCGATGGTGAAAATCAATTAAAGTTGACTCGAGACGAAAGTGGTCAACATCATCTCATTCCTACTGCGTGGATTGGGGAAGTGAACGAAAACCAAGTCATACTCAATAAAAATTCAGAAGAAGTTAAAGATCAATGGCAAGCGATCTAGGCTTTTAAGCACGGCGAGTTACTTACCGTAAGCTTTATAATAAAAAGTTTTAGCTTATAAAAATGAATAGGCTTAAAGAATTTAAAGCCTAGATTATAAAAATGAAGGCTCCTTTTAATAAAGGAGCCTTTTTTATTGACCAAACCTCTCACTTAGACCTTTTTTATCTCTATAAGCCTTTTGTAAGATGTTTTTGTCCCTTAAGCACATGGTGATCGATTTTACTTAATGCTAAAAATTGTGCATTCGCATTAAATGAATAATTATGAATAGGGTGACGTATATGATCACAGGGAATCATCAGCTTAAAGCTCGAAAAGTATATTTTGATTTCGCGGAGTCATCTGTCTGCTGGATGCCGAATGATCCGTTATGCTCACATGTAGCAAATGGTATCAATATGCTTTTGCCAGCTGGCGAGTTTTGGTTCTGCCGAGTGTTTAATAAAACCCTTCCCTACATTACCGATGAAACATTAAAACAAGAAGTAGTAGGCTTTGTCCGCCAAGAAGCAGCGCATGCACGTGCCCATGAAAAAGCTCAAGACTTCTTACGTGAAAATGGCTATGACATTCAAGATCCACTCAACCGTGCCCATTTTGTTTTTAATATTTTATTGGGCGATAAACCTTTTGGTCTGCCGCTTGTGAAAGGCAAAAAACTTGAAGAATATTGGTTACTTTTCCGAGTAGGTGTTATTGCTGCAATTGAGCACTTTACGGGAACTATTGGTCAGTGGACACTTGATAGTAAGTCTTGGGATAGCGCCGACCCTGCAATGGCAGATTTATTCCGTTGGCACCTTGCCGAAGAAGTTGAACATCGCTGTGTTGCTTACGATTTATTTCAGCACCTTTTAA
The DNA here is from genome assembly GCF_027855175.1 of Acinetobacter sp. AOR14_HL. Classification (NCBI taxonomy): domain Bacteria; kingdom Pseudomonadati; phylum Pseudomonadota; class Gammaproteobacteria; order Moraxellales; family Moraxellaceae; genus Acinetobacter; species Acinetobacter sp. AOR14_HL. The sequence continues at coordinate 57,265 of NZ_JAKTII010000017.1, forward strand.
CAAACAAGTTGGGTTTTTATGTGTCGCGCCAAGTCATTATGGCCGCTATTTTCCCGCTGTTTATTTACTTCCTTGCTGATTTTGCACGTAGTCTAGGCAAGCAGGATTTAGAGCACGAAGACATTCAAAAATTGATGCGTCGTGGCTTCTTTAATTTCATTCGTGAATTTGAAAAAACGGCTACTCGCTCAGACAACCTACCGACCATTAAATATTTATGGAAAGCGACTTTAAGATGGGTTTCTCCAAAATTTAATCCAATTCATGAAGGTGACACTGAGCAGGCTTTGGCTTATATGGCTCGTTCACCTGCGGTTCAACATTTTGAACAAATGGCCCATTCTGAAAAACCTGCGACATTAAGCTAAGAACCTATTTTCTTTCAAAGAAAAAGCCTCCTTAATAAGAGGCTTTTTTCTATTTAAGTTTTAACAATTAGGCAAAGTTTAAAAAGAAATAATCCAACAGCCGTGCGCTCTCATCTACCCCATTTTCACCTAAAAGCTGAACCATTGCCCCATCAATCATAAATAAAAACATGTAAGCATCTTGGATTGAAGCCGTCATTTTTAAGGTTAAAAGCAACTTATGAATTTCGCCAACAAACCAGTTTCTATAATCAACCACGACTTTATAGGCAACAGGATAGAGCTTTTCAATTTCAAAAATTGCCTTGAAAGGTAAATGATAAAAGCCGTTTAAGTCGACATGTAGAAAATAAATCTCCTTGAGTTTATCGAGCACCATTTGTTCACGATAAGAATTAGAAATTGAAAATACCTTGTCTTTTAGCGCGTCTTTTTGAAAAGTGAGACACATTTCGATGAGTCGTGCTTTTGAATGAAAGTCGTTGTAAAAAGTAGCTTTGGCAACTTTGGCTTCCACAATAATTCGGTCAACACCGACCTTATGAAAGCCATATTGATTAAATAAGTCTTTTGCGGTGTGAAGCACTCTGAGTGCTCTAAATGAAGATTCTAAATTTGGCATAGGAATACCGTTTAAATAATTTTTTGTTGTATATAAATGAGATAGAAATGCCGTCACTCTTAAAATGAGTGCTAAAAACAGGCATGCAAAAGCAGCACAAAATGTGCCCTAAACTATCTCGGGTTTTATTGTTGCTATGATTTTTTAGTCGTAACGATTCTTAAGGCGTAGAAAACCTAAAGTCGGTTAAACCGTTTTAAAGACTGTTTAAACGGTATGAATAGAGAGAGTTTGGCGTAGGCCAATTTAGAAAAATTAGGCATGAATGAAATCCTATATGCATAAAATTTCTGCCAATCACTGCTAAATGATTATGGTGGCAGAACGAAAGAGGGTTAGCAGACTGGGCATATAGAACCAGCACGCACAAGGCGTCCCCCTTCCGTCCTACCGCTACGAATGGGGGACGAACGAGTTCGCCACCAAAAAATTACTTTTTTGATGCGCTATACGCTCTCGGTCTGCTAAAACCGACTGGCAATGTAGGCCAGCACGCAAAGCATAATCGGAGGGGTTTTAGGTGTCAATGTGATATTGGCTAGAAATAAAGCTTTAAAATAATTTTAGTAAAAGGGTTTATTAATCTAATACAGAAGATTTGGTTTATAAAATAGAATAATTATTGAAAACAGCTTAATAAACTTTGAAAGAACATAATGCATTCTTTTCTTTTAATAATTCAACATTCTTAAAACCAGCTAAAGAAAATGTATTTATATGCTCATCAATAGTCATATATAAGTCTTTATTTTTCATTCCTTCCTCATTTTTGACTATATGATCAGTCACTATATATAAAGAATTTGTATTTAAGAGATGATTTCTAACTTGGATATGAAACTCTTTAGCAAAATCTTTATGCCTTAACTCATGTAAAGCTTGGTGAATGATGACCACATCGAAAGTTTCTTGTTGGCATACGTTGTACCACCCAGAATCTTTAAAATTGGCAGTTAAGTAGTTAGCTTTACTCGCAAATGATCCTAAGTTTTTTCTGGATAACTCATGCATAGCTTCAGAAAAATCTAAAGCTGTATATTCCAGAGACTCTATATTTTCTAATAGAATTTTTGCCAGATAGCCAGGACCAGCACCTATCTCAAGAATCTTAGGTTTTTTGATATTGAGTGACTTAATCTCAGCCACATACATGCTAAAAAATTCATATCTCCAAGGGCGTTTCACATTTACTTCTTCAGCCCACTCTAGAGCATCAGCTGCTTTTCTTAGGTCAATTGGACTTGAAACTTCCTTTATAGTCATAATTTTACGCCCTTCTAATAGCTTTTTTCGTATTAAAAAATGAATATACCTTTTAAAATATATCTCTATTAATTCTTCAGTTCTATTCATTTAAAAGAGATTTTAAGTGTCAAAGTGATATTGGGTGGATTCTTAAAGTTTATTTTCTAGTTTAATTGACGAATTATATACGGTGATACACCGATAAAATGAACAATTAAATTCATTCTATCGGCTTGCTAGAAGAGGTTTTTAAAACCTTATTTTATTTTTTAATATAGTTTGGAAACTCTTTTAAAACCCGACTACATAATTGACCTTTTGTATCTTCTTTCTTGCGCTCTTCAAATTGCTTCATACCAAATTTCATGACTTCTCTACCGTATTTATCGCCTAGCTCATGTTTAGTACATTTTGCTGCAGCATCCTTTAACTCTTCTGAATAATAGTGATAGTTACAATCAAGTTGAGCGCGGCTTAAAAAACCATGTAGCTCTACTGCTTTCTCGCAGTGTGTTTGCCCTAGAAGGCTTTTAGGTTCTTGATTAGCATGAATTGATGTTCCTACCAATAAAGTGAAAACCGTTACTAAAATATTACGCATTATTTCCCCGACAAAGTTATTAAAAGTATTAGTGGTAATGTTGCGCGCGTATTAAATAATAATTATTTATAAGTGTCTATTAATAAAAAGAAAATTAAATAAATCGCCTTCTCTTTTGAATACTTAATCACCTTATAAAAATTGTGTGATTAAGTTTTATCAAATAAATGATATTAGATTTGTTTTATACCCATCTTTAATATAATCCGAGCTATTCAAGAAAAGAGTTCTAGTGGCATTTAATTCATTTCTTATCTACTAAAACCCTTACTTATTACACCATTTAAAACCCTAATTTCTTAAAAACAAAATAACCCACATGGCTTTCAAAGCTACCGTCATTCTGAATTTTGAAATATTTCTTAACGAGGTCAGATGAACCTTCCTGCAAATAGCGCAAAGTTTTGATTTGATCTTCAGGGGTTTTCATACGCTTCACCCAACTATCAAAGTCTAACGAGAGCGTTTGTTTATCTAAGCCAACCAAGTCAAAGCCTGCATCTTCGATAAAATAGACCCACTCTTTTACACTGTAGTTTCGTACATGACTCGGGTCTCGAATAGTTTCGATCGTCTGTAAAAACGTGTCTAATATAGGCGAGCTAGAACTAATAATATCTACAAAAATAACAATACCATCAGGCTTAAGAACGCGGTTTACTTCTTTCATGGCGCTAGGAACATGCTGCCAGTGATGAGCTGAATATCGGCTAATGACGACATCAAACTGATGGTCACTAAAAGGCATATCTTCAGCAATGCCCTGCTGCACAAAGATGTTTTTTAATTTGCGTTGGCTGGCAGTCTTAGATACAGTGTCTAACATTTCATGAGATAAATCGTAAGCAAAAACAAGGTCTGCATGCGGAGCAACATTATAAGAGACATGGCCTCCACCACAGCCTAAATCTAAAACAACAGCCTTTTCAATTTTCTGAATTTCATTAATAAATTTATTAAATTCAATTCCTTCAGAATGAGCTTGGCTATTCAAATAGTCGAGGGACTTATTTTGATATTGTTTTTGATTTATATCATGCTGGGTGATCATAACCTTGCTTCCTTCTATGCAATGAAATCACCATAAAGGAAAAGTTAGATAAAAAATAATGATTAGTTTTTCTTCAATTGATAAATAAAAGTTATTATTTAATTTATTTTAATACACTATGACGATTAATGAAAATAGATTTAAAAATTTATAAGAAATCCGCAAAGAGCACTGTTTAGTCACCCTTACTGAAACAGTGCTCTTTGCTCCATCACAACCCCTATCCAGAAAGGTTCAATGCATAGAAATAGTGTATGTACCTTTAGCTCAAAATGTTTCCTGTATTTTTTGCTTTTTTTAAATGATCGCGGCATAAAAATAAAGTATATTTAATTTTATCAGAAGATTCTTCTTTGGTTTATATTTTGAACAGAACAGAATACACACTAGATCGCATAGATCGGAAAATTTTATCTGCCTTACGCGGTAATGGCCGTCTAACCGTTGCTCAATTAGCCGAAGAAGTCGGTCTTTCATCTTCACCATGCTGGACACGACTAAAACGTCTGGAAACTTTAAAAATTATTGAAGGCTATACGGTAAACGTAAACCCTAAAGCGATTGGCATTCATGAGGTATTTTTTATTGAAATTACTCTAGAGCGCCATGATGATGAAATGTTAGAGAATTTCAGCGAAGCATTAGCAGATATACCGGAAGTTGTAGAAGCCCATCTGGTTACAGGTGACTATGATTATTTGGTCAAAGTAGCCGTAAAAGATGCGGATCATTACGAACGTTTTTTACGGAAAAAACTCTATTCAATTAAAGGTATTCGACACACACGCTCAACCTTTGCCCTACGCCCTCTTAAATCTGCCAATACCGCCGATTTAATGTTAATTGAATAAAAGATGTAGCGCCTATAGCACATCGACTTAAAATATTGATTCTAAGATCTTTATTAAGTTAAGCAACTTAAACCATAACAGATTTAGACTCTGTTATATTTTTTTTAAAAAATTCTGTATCTATGATTACAGCCTCCTCATCTCCATAATAAAATTAATCTGAGTTGGAGGCATCGCCATGAACATTTTGAAGAAAAAAAATAAGGCCAGTTTTGTATTCTTTATTATTACTCTCTACTCTTTTATTGGGTTTGGCTTAGGTTTCATTATTTGGGAATACTTTTTAAAGGCCTAGTTTGCTAAAGAAGAGTTAACCAATTTCAGAAATAATTTCTGAAGTAATTTCTTTGCTACGATGATATGCGGCTTTCATAGCTAAACGTATATCATCTGATACATTTCCTAAATCGAACATGCGTAAAGCAGATTCGGTAATTCCGTTGGCTAAAGTGACCTTTCCACATAAATCCGCAGGTGGGACATTGGTTTTACGGATCATTTCAACTGCACCAGCAGCGGCTTGAAGTGCTAAATCTAAGGCAAACTGTTTGTCGAGGCCTAATGAAACGCCCGTCTTAATCATGCTATCTAAAATATAAAAAAAGTAAGCCGGTCCTGAACCAGATAATGCAATAATTGCATCAGTTTGTGTTTCCGAAGCTGCCCAGAAAGTCTGCCCCGTTGCAGAGTACAGCATTTCGATGACATCTTTATCGAGCTGGTCCATTTGCTCAGAAGCAATGAGTACGTGAGTACCCGTATGCGTAAGCACAGGTGGATTTGAAATTACACGAACAATTTTTTTTGAGCCAGTAATCGTTGATAATTTTGCAATATCAACCCCTGCCATCATAGAAATAATAACTTTACGTGCTAAATACTTTTTAAATGGTTCAAGCGTTTCTTTTAAGTTTTTAGGTTCCAATAATAAAATAACAATATCTGCTTTTTTTAAACCATTTTCCTTTTCCTTTTGCTTTAACATATTTTCATCGTTATTTTTTTTCTCTTCAATAAGATGGATCTTTTCTTTTTTGAATCCTTTTAAAACTAAGCCTCCTATTAATGCTAACGCCAAATTACTACTACCAACAAAACAAATATGAGGTTGTACTTCATTTAACATTTAAAATATTTTCCTTTCTTAGGGGTATTATAGTAATTAATATTATCTATAATTTAATTATAAGTATTGAGTTAATGAAAGGCTACCTTAATAAAGAACCCACTCAAATAAACTATATTAAAGTGGGTTTCGTTTTATTTGCGCAATAAATAAAACAACTTTAGCTTAAGCCTAATGTATAACTATTTATAGCAAATTCTACACAGAAATTGTTAAAGTCTGTAATTATCATTATAAAATTGTACACTATTTTAATAGCTTATAAAGAGTATGAAATTGTTAGGTTTTCTAAACAAAAAAATGATGAATGAAAGACTCTACTCTTCCATGAAACAATTGCTAATGCTTTTATCAATCAACAATATTCACAACTCATAATTATTAATTAAAAAAGCAGCTAATTAGTTTCTTTTTTATTCTTTAAAATTCTCTCAGCTTTGCTCATGGCTTGGGTTAGATCAACATCTTCACAAACCCAGAAAGTAAAAATTTGTCCAAACAAGTGGAAGTGCTGTTTAATATATTTAGAACTATTGTCTGAATAATGCTCTTCAACCTTAAAGAAATCATTATTGTTTTCTATTTTTTGACCGTCAAAAATACCGCCGATACAAATATCCATTTTAATACCATACACCTAATTAGTTATGTTATAACATAAAATTTTTAAAACCTTTTATAAGAGTATTTTTATACTTCTTTTTTTTAAATATAAGTTGAATCAAAACTTATAAAAAACCCACAAAATATAAAGTGGGCTTTTTAAACTCTAATAAAACGCTTTAGACTCAAATATATTTTATTTAAATAATATATTTAAATCAATTAAATGCTCTATTTATTTATGAGTTTTGAACAATCACAATATTTGAAGCTTGTGGGCCTTTTTTACCCTGTACTACAGTAAACTCAACACGTTGACCTTCCAAGAGAACTTTAAAACCAGGTGTTTGAATATCGGTAAAATGAGCAAAAATATCTTTACCTTCATCAGTCACAATAAAACCAAAACCTTTAGTTTCATTAAACCATTTTACTGTACCAGTAGTAGTAGACATATGTTATATCCTAAATCTTAAAATATTATAACTTATTATTGGGGAAACCAATTTAACTAAAAAATAGACGTCAAAACTTAAATATCTGAAAAAACCGAAGGATTATAAATAAAACTGCGCAAATAGAAATTTATGATGACAAGAATATTTTGTTAGTTATGCTCGATAATACACGCTTCAGAAGCATTTGCAATCGATATTCAAAATAATTAAAGCAAGAAAAATTCTATACCTCTTCCCACTCATCTTTCATATTGATTTAATTAAGATTCCTTTCAATTAAAAATCAAATTTTGTTTCATTTTAATCGAAAGGAGTACCTTTGTTATTTCCCCATAAGACCATCAATAAAATTTCTTTTCACCCGCAGGGCGTGTCTTAAAACGTCGATGGAACCACATGTATTGTGTAGGTGCGATGCGAATTTGATTCTCAATAATTTTATTTACTCTTTCAGCATCACTAACTTCACATCCACTTGGAAAATTCTCTAATTTGGGTTCAACGAGAACATGATATTGAGGATTTCTAATATTGCCACTTCTGTAAAAGTATAAAGGCACTGCTGCTGCTTTTGAGATATCCATAAGCCTGCGGTGGGCTGTGACAGTAGCTGCCTGCACCCCGAAAAATGATGCCATTACACCTTGCTTTAAGCCAAAATCCTGATCTGGGCTATACCATATGGCATGACCATGTTTAAGGTTTTGGATAAGTCCACGCATGTTATCTCGAGCAATCTGGTTTTTATACACTCTTGCACGGCTACGATGAATCAGAAAATCTAAAAAGGGATTGTTTTGAGGTCGGTAAACCACGTCCATATTAAAAAATAAGGTACACGCGGCTCCGCCTGCATCTAAAAGGGTGCTATGAGTGCCTAGTAAAAGTACGCCATTTTCCTGATTGTTGGTTAAATTCTCTAGTCCATCTATGTGAACACGGTTTTTAAACCAGTTTGGACTATACCAAGCATTTAAAGCCTCAAATACACCCGTTAAAGTATCAACAAAAACCTGTTTGGCTTTCACTTCAATTTGCATAGGTGTTTTTTCAGGAAAGCATGCTTCTAAATTACGTAGTGTTGTTTTTCTTCTTGAACCTAAAGATTTCCATGCTATTTTTGAAAGAAAATCGGCTAGACGCCATTGAATAGCCCAAGGTAACATCGCAAATAACATCAGAATAAAAGCTAAAACCCATAGACCCCAATATTTAAACGATAAAAAGGAAAATCGAAATTCGCCAGATTTAAACTGCCGTTCTTTTTTCGTCATACTGTATATTTCTTGAGGTATAGACTTAACATACTAACACGCCTACTTGTCGGGGTTGTATGTTTATGTTGCAATAACGGCTATGCTTTTAAATACATTATCTATTTATATAAATGCATATTTTATTTCGAAACTTTCAAATTTTAATATTTAATTTATTTATTTTAAATATACATAACCTTCTGTATACATAAATTATTTTCTCATTTAAAGTAATCGCATAATTTTGTCTCAATTGATAAATAGGATATATCAGCGTGAGCGGTCTTTTAGTTTTTATAACAATTGCATTCCTTACCCTATTAAGCCCCGGCCCCGGTGTTTTATTTACTGTCACAAATTCAATCAATTATGGTGTTAGAACCGCTTTATTCGGTATTAGCGGCTTAATTATTGGTATGTTTGTAATTGCTGTAATTTCCGCCAGTGGTGTAGGTCTTATTATTACGAGTAACCCTACTATTTTTACGGTTTTAAAATTTATTGGTGCATTTTATTTAATGTATCTCGGATATAAAAACTTTAGCAAAAAAATTCCATCGCAAGATTTAATCACAGATCAGCAAAGCGATAAAAATGTCAGTAAATCTAAACTATTTTATCAGGGTCTACTCGCATCTTTGCTTAACCCTAAAACAATCGTATTTTTTATTGCTCTTTTCCCTCAATTTATCGATATAAAGAAAGAAATTTTAAATCAGTTTTTAGTTCTATCTTTAACCTTTTGTTTGATTGGTTTTTTAATTCATCTAGTCTATGCAAATTTCTCTTCAATTTTTAAAGAAAAGATGTTGGCTGGAAATAATTTTTCTATACTCAATAAAATCAGTGGGGCTATTTTCTTTCTTCTTGCAATTTTACTCATCGCACAATAAATCATTGCTTTAAGAATTATGCTTTAAAAGCCTTAACTCATGTTTAGACTTTTAAAGCATTTCGATGATTGAGCATATTTTTATCTAATTACAATCTTTAAAACGATACCCTGTTTAAGATCCAACCATAAAAGAAGTCTTCATAATTTGGGTTCTTCTCTGTAATTTCTATATAGTGCTGCCCTTGCATAATATTTAAAACGCGTACCAATACCTTTTCTCCTTCTTTATGACGCCTGTTCAAATAACCTCTAAGAGCTTGAAAAGTGAGAGGCCCATACTGACCATCTAAAGCAAGATCTGACCAGCCTTCTTTTCCCTGCTTATTCAGCAAATTTAAAGCACGCTGCAACAAGGGTTTTGCAAAATTGACGCCACAGTTAACGCCTGTATCAAATAACTCTTCTGCAATAGTCGGGCTAATCTCATTGATCTGGTCAAATTGGGGTTCAAACCAATATTGTTTCTTATAAATAGATTTAGCCACAGCTAATGTTAAATCCTGCATATCACCTTGATAGCCGTGTGATCGAGCGACTGCTTCTGTAATGCCAAATTTGGTGGCATGTCCATGGTCTGATGGATGGTTAACATACCCACCTTCTCTGTTTATGATTGCTTCTAAGTACTGGTCGATATTCATTTTATTTTACCCATATGATTACAACTGTTTTTAGCTATTTTGCAGATCATCTTTTGCTTTTTTTAAGTCTTTCATGACTTCCACAATCGTTTTACCTTCTTGTTTATTGATGAAGTTAAATACCCATCTCACAATAGCCCAACCAGGCAAACCGCAAATGAAGAAGAATCCACAAAGTGTGATCATTCCCCAAATATCCAAAACCCATTCTTGTAAATTCCATTTCATGATAATAAATGAGCCACCTGTTAAGCTTGAAACTACTGTGCAGATCAGCCCAACAATCCATTCTTGCGGTGAGCGAGGGAAACGCATCATTAACACGACTGCGACAACTAAGCTGACTGCTAAAGCCACCATAATTGCAATGCTATAAAAATTTAAAAATGTGGCTAATCCATTCATTGGAACTGTTTTCATAATCTTGTCCTGCTTTAAAGGGTAAAACTTGAAAATCCATCACCATGACTAGCTTGTTGTTTTTCAAGTTTTATAAATACCCTTAGTTTTCTTTATTACAGTCAATAAAAAACACTAACGCTTTAATGCCGCGCTAAATTGCAAGACGAACTTACCTTGACCCGCTTAATTTCAGGGCCCAAGAAAGAATGTTTGTGTGCTAAAGCTGGTTAGTGTGCGCTGTTTAAGGCTTGTTCAATCAACTCAATCACGGTGATTGCACCTATCGCTTTTTGCATCGAGACTTGATCGTCAAATTCGAACGCTTCATCTTCAAGCTCACTTGCAATTTGCTTCGCCTCTTCAAGTGCCCTTTTTATTTTTTGTACCTTAAGTTTGTTTACGTCTTTTGCAATTGTTGGGACATACCCTCCACGTTTTGCATTTTTAAGTTGTTTAGCTCTGTTCTGCATTGCTGTAGTCATTCACTATCTCCAACTCAACTTACTCGTTTAATAAGGCATCTTTATCGTTTGTTATTCTTGAAGTTTTGACGCATTCTTTGAGCAATATAGCTAAGCTATGGCTACAAATGTGTGTTCGAAACGTTTCAACTGGTACAACAAACATATAGAACCAAACAATATGCGTTTAAAGCATTAATTTAAAAATAAATATTTCCTTTTCTGAAATTGTAAAAAAGTATTAAAGCTCTTAAGTTTAAGCCTTTTCCGGACTTTAATTTTTTGACCAAAAAGTTCAAATAAGGCTTTGCCGTATATCGGAAACTTTTGTTACGACTCACAATCTTTGTTAAATTCTCCATGTTCTTGATACCCTTTATCGACGAACATTAAGCCTGATCCACGGAATCGGGCTTTTTTTTATTCCAATTTTTGTTTTGATAGCCTATCTGCACATCATAATTGAGCTATCTCCCTTTTATTTTGCCTCCTATAAAAACAAAATAAATTTAGCTTTCATCTCAACACTTTGATAAAGCTATAAATAGAGACTTAAACACTACTAAAACTTTATCTATTCATCTTAAGATATAACTGATATTATAACTATAGTTATTATTAGTCAATAACTATAGTTGTTTTACTCGATATAACTTAAGTTATATATTTGTTATAAGTTTGCAGGTGTGACCGTTATGGCTCTTAAAGACCGTTTAAAAGACTCTAGGCTTAAAGCGAAAAAAACTCAGGCTGAAGTAGCAGAAGCAGTCAAGATGTCTCAGCCTGCCTATCAAGCTTTAGAGTCAGGGAAAAATTTGAAATCAGCGTTTCTTCCATTAATTGCCCAATTTTTAGGTGTAGATGGTTATTGGCTAACAACTGGAAATACTGAAGATTCTTTTAGAGAAAGTGATGTATTTAGCCCTACTGTTGTGAGTGCTGAATCCACCGATCAATATGTCTGGGTTGAAGTTGTAGAAGCTAGCTTTTCTTGTGGTACGGGTGAATCTATCGAGTTTCACTTCGATGCAATTAATGGAAAAATTCCTTTTCCAGCCTCATTTTTTAAAGAAAAACGGGTTGCTCAAGAGTGCATGCGTATTATCAAAGCTAAAGGCGATAGCATGACCGATTACATTAAAGATGGAGATTTAGTCGGCATTGATATCTCTCAGACTGAAGTCATTGATGGCGAGATTTATGCGGTTTACTTTGCTGGGGAAGGAATGATTAAGCAGATTTTTAAAGAAGCAGATGGCTCTTTAATTTTGCACAGTTTAAATGAAAAGTTTAGAGACCGACGTGTAACCGAAGAAAATGGAAAGAACTTTAAAGTCATGGGCCGTCAATTCTGGCGAGCAGGTTAATTTAGTTATAAATATAATTAAAAGAATAATTCTATCAATTTAATACGTTTTTGCTTTTTATAACTTTAATTATTTATAAATCGTATAGATATAAAAAAACCTATCTCCATTAAAAGAGATAGGTTTTTAGCTTGAGAGCTAAACATTTTATTAGCAATACGTACTTAAACGATAAAGCTGGTTAAATGCAGCATAAAAGCTTTTACCATCTTGGTTCAACTCGATTTCTTCACCAGTTTGAAGTTGAACTTTCTTACCAACTTCGACCCAACGATAACCATCTTGAGAGTTTTGCTTACGCACGTGAGGAACCACTCTCACATTAATTTCATTGCCATTTACGGCTGTGGCAATTTGCCACTCATTTACTATATTCACAATCATTCACTCATCACTGAGCTCATGTGATTTAACGGTATTTAATTAGAACGCTAGATTTAAGGTATGGACAGTCAGTCTAGAATTTAATATTTAGCTTGATATAGGGTTATTTATAAGCTAATGCTTTTCATAATTTTTGCATTATGAAAAGTGGTACATCACAGAGCATAATATTTTGGTTGCGGGGGTCGGATTTGAACCAACGACCTTCGGGTTATGAGCCCGACGAGCTACCAGACTGCTCCACCCCGCAATTGGAAGTAAGCTTTATACGCTTATATATTTCATAAAGCAAACTTTATTTTTTAATCTGTTGTAATTCATCAGTTTTATCTTTTTTAATTAATTTTATCTTTTGAATTAATTAGTAATGAACAAGCTAAATTTAAATTTAATCTTTTGAATTGTTGTATTTATTTTAAACAGAACCCTAAATTCACAGACAGCAATTGCCTTGGTTGGATGGCTTTTATACTATCTAGGTTGGTCCTTTAATGTTTAGTTCGTATGTCTGAACCTCAGTTTTCCCTTAGTGAATATCTCGGCACAGTTCAGGAAGTCATACGTTTGGCTTTTGATGAGCCAGTTTGGGTAAAAGCAGAAATTCGAAATTTAAATATTAAAGGCGGTCACTACTATTTAGAGCTTGCAGAAAAAGATGCAGAGACTGATAAAGTCATTGCAAGTTGTAAGGCCACAATCTGGAAATTTTCGGCAAGTAAAATTGTTTTAAAGTTTGAACGTGAAACTGGTATTGAGATTTCAAGTGACTTAAATGTTCTCATAAAAATTCGCGCACGTTTTGATCCTCAATATGGATTTTCAGTCAATATTGAAGAGATTGACTCAAGTTTTACCTTAGGCGAAATTGCTAAACGTTATCAGCAAATTATTGAACGACTCACTCAAGAAGGTTTAATTCATAAGAACAAACTCCTCTCAACTCCTTTTGATATTCAAAATGTTTTAGTGATTGCGCCTCAAAATGCTGCGGGCTTAGGTGACTTTAAAAAAGATGCCGATGCGCTAGAAAGAAATGGTGTTTGCCATTTTGTGTATCACACTGCTACTTTTCAAGGAAATACAGCCGCAACCAGCTTAATCGAGTCTTTAGGTGCAGGTTTAAGGCAATGGGCCAGCACATTTACATTTCCGCCGGACTTGATTGTGATTATTCGTGGCGGTGGATCTGTTAATGATTTAGCCTATTTGAATGATTATGAACTTGCAGCTCTGCTCTGCAAACGCACTGTACCCATTTGGGTCGGTATTGGTCATGAAAAAGATCGTACCATTCTTGATGAAATTGCCCATCGTTCATTCGACACGCCAAGTAAAGTGATTGCTGGTATTCGTAACCATATTGTTGAACGCGTACAAGAAGCAGTAGATAGTCTGCAAACCATTAAGCTGCTTTCACAGCATCAAATCACGACCTATCAAAGCAAGAATGACCAACTGCTTCACCACATTAAATCTTCAGCACAGAGTCAACTTAACTCGGCTCATCACCTGCTTGACCAGATGAAAGAACGCATTCAGTTTAGTTCACAGCAACAAGTTAAATTTTCATTAGCCCAAATCGAATCGTTAATGAAAGAAGTCCTTCTACAAAACCCGAAACAAGTTCAAGCCAAAGGGTATGCAATTGTTAGATCAGAAGGAAAAGCAATTCGTTCTATACATCAAATTTCAAACCCTGCTATTGCCATTGAAATGCAAGATGGTGTGATCGAAGCCAACATTACACAGGTAATTCCAAATGAAGAATAAAGAGTTAACATTTAAGGATGGCCATGACATTTTGAAGAAAAATGCCGAACTACTTGAGTCTCAAGAAAGCCCAGATATTGATAATTTAATGAAGATTGTTGAAGAATCGATTACTGCTTATAAAGCGTGTAAATCACGTATAGAAGCAGTTCAACAAGCCTTAGATGAAACATTTAAAGAATAATATGCAATAAAAAAAGCCCATTCCTACTTCTCATTGAAGGAATGGGCTTAGTGAAAACCACTTAGTCCTGAAATGCAAAAGTGTGGATTAGGTCACACTTTTACAAAAAGCATGGTCCCACAACAATTCCTGATATTCAATATTTTAATTGTATTCAATGGTTAATTTTGCTCGTATTTTCATCAGATTCTAGCTAAAAACTTTCTTACTAAAATCGTGATGAAATACAAATGTGTTCTAGATGTTATTTTCAAAAGTGAATCTAAAAATTATTCCTCGTTGAATGGCCCAATCAATTGATAAATTTTCCCGTCTTTAGGATTTTCATAGAGTAAATCCATATTGGGTAAAATAATGTCATCATCAATTTCAATATGTTCAACGCTTTTATGAAGTTCAAGGGCGTGGTCATTCATGGGTCTAACTTTCGCTAAAGCAATCGTTTCTTTGTTAAACTGGTCCTTAATAATTACTTTTACTCTTTTCATAAAAATCTCCTGAAAATTAAATTTTTTAATATAAATAATGGGTTAAGTTTAAAATGAGCTAATCGCTGAATAGCCGATTGGCATAGCAAAAAAAGTTAAAATAAATGCAGCCGTACGTTGTAAATTACGTTGGTTTAACCAAGTTACTTTGTTTGAAATTAATACGGTTCCAAAAGCAATCCATAAAAATGCAATGGGTGTAATTAATGATAAAAAAATAGCAATATGCACAAAATAAACGTGAAGCACTTCCCATGCTGCATGTGGAAAAATAGCAGAAGCAAAGAGTAAAGCTTTAGGATTTAAAAGTGTTGCGACAAATAAAGCCTTAGGCGTAATGAGTGGGTTGTCTAATTTGATGTCATTTGTTGATGTTACCCAAAGTTTAAATGCAAGGTAGAGAATGAAAGTTGCACTTATTAACTTTAATAAGGCAGGAAGCCAAGGGATTAAATGTGAAACTGACTCAAGCAAAACACCCCATGAAGTAATTGCAATGAGATACCCCACCACTTCAGCAGGAATAAGTTTAAGAGACTGCTTCACCCCTGCCTGTATTCCAGCCGAGGCTAACAATGTGTTTGTGGGGCCTGGAGTCAACAAAATGGTGACCACAAGTCCAATAAACAGAAATGACACCATAGGCAACGAACTCTTTAATTATGCTAGGCGAAATATGTCAAAAATGAGCATCTATTGTCGATAAAATGGTTGTAACAAGAAATATTAAAATTAAATTATTTAACATTAAAACAAATAGTTAACTCAAACCGACTGTAAATTCACTTACGATTTAAATAATTTTAAATGTGCAAAATCGATCACATAAATAGAGAATAATGAGCTATTATTACAAGCCTCTATGACATTAACTTGAGAGTTTTTTACTCAAAAAATCTGCTGTTTTTTTAATATTTTGAACTTATATAACTGAGTAAATAGCAGCTTTTTGCCTCACTTGAAATTTTAAAATTGAACAATATATAAACAATTAGAAATCGTGATTTTACTGAATATGATGTCTCATTCCCCATCAATTCATTGATTGTCGCTTTCATCAAATAAAACAAATGATGGAGGATGCATGATGAATGCTTATGTTCGCCCTCATCCAGATGGTTTTAAATCTTACTTAGGAAAGAATCTAAAAACTGGCCTCTATGCCGTGCGGCTCGGTTGGACAGTTTATGAAACGAATGGCAATGGTTCTGTGCTATACCTTGTCAAGAATGAAGATAAGATTCCATTGGATGTAGACAAGTTTAAAACTGATCGTCCCAAAATCTATGCTGCGCTTTTAAGTGAAGTGCAGTTTCAACGTAAAAAACAGTTAGCTATTGATCTGCAACAATCCCATATTCCTTCTTATGACCGCCAAGCCTACAAAAAGCGTCGTGGTTTTGTAGGGTCATCATAAACTCTTTGATTCAACCCGATGTTAGATTCAAATATAGAAAAAGCACCCTCGGGTGCTTTTTCTTTTAACGACCAGTTGTAATTAATACGAACATACTCAGTATTAATGTGCTTAATGATCGTTTGCAATGGATGTGGACTTCATGCTCAGCTCCGTGAGCGTATTGATTAACGTTTTCCATTTCGTGTCCTTCAAAGTTCACATTCCTAATTTGCCTAATATTCACACAATAAGAAATTAGCCAAAAGTATTATATGCAATTAAATTTAACACAATCCTTAAATTTAATTGACACTTTTTATCATCAAGAAATAAGCGCTTTTAAGCTAAAAACTGGATGTAACATTCTACTACGAGGTTAATTATGTATTGGGTATTTGTACCCCTTTCATCTCAAATGCCCATTGTTTAAAAAATGATCTATAAAATAGAAAAACATAACAATATTCCATTTTTTAATAAAGACTTTTGGAATAGGAGAATTCATATGCAAACCAATCAAGAAGCAAATAATTCATTATTTTGCCAAGCCTCTAGCTCAATTCAAGCCTTTGTAGAATGTATGATTGCTTGTAAGACCTGTGCAGCCGCCTGTTTGCAAGAAGAACATATGATGCGTGAGTGCATTAAACACTGTCTGACTTGTGTAGAAATCTGTCAGTTATGTACTTCTTTAGAGTTAAGGCATTCTGAGTTAGCTGAACAAGCGATGCCATTATGTGCCCATGCATGTCAACTTTGTGCAGCAGAATGCGGCAAACACAAGCATGAACACTGCCAAATTTGTGCTAAAGCATGCCTAGCTTGTGCTCAAGCGTGTCAAGCCTATCGTGCCTAGTCGCGTAACGCATAAGAAAGTTTGTATAGCTGATTTATAGTCAGGCTATATATGGTAGGAAAATTTCTAAAAAACTTAATGACTTAAGATATTAAAAACTAATAATTTATCTTTTTTATTTAAGTGAGGTTAATAATAACTTTTCTTTAGGCATAAAAAAAACCCGCATCTTGGGGAAGAATGCAGGCTCTTAGATCTCCCACAACGACCATGAGTCCATTATTAAACTTGAACTTTAAACCGTTAAGTAAATGTACCTATAAATAAATTAAATTGCAATACAGAATAGTCTGTATGTTTAAAATATTTTATTATTTCTTCAGAGTTTTATTTGCTTAAGACCATATGGTAAAAAATGGCGTCATAAAAAAATTTATTTATTGGATGACCAGACTATAAATGGCTTTTTTATAGGCATTAAAAAAGCCCGTTTCACGGGCTTTTCTGCAACGGTGAGCAATCTAAGATTTGTGTCTATCCATCTCTTACATGCTCTTTGCTAGCTATATGTAAGGTCTTATCGTATCTTTTGCCCTGTCCCAAGTTTCCCTGTGGATCGAGGAGATATTACGATTACCTTAAGTACAGTTATAGCACATTATTTATTCATGGCTAGTCTTGTTCACGTTTTTTTACAAATGAATAAAATACGATCCAACCTTAATATTTAAGGGTTTTCTACCCCATTTTGATATTGGTGAGCACTATCGCAAATTGGATACCACTCCACTTTTGAAGACACAAAAGCATGAGAAATGACAGATGTCGATATTTCTTCATTAATAAGCCCTACCCTTAAACGCACTACTTCAGGCTTATCTAGACGCTCACTCCAGATCGGTGAACCACAGGTTTTACAGAACACTCTCTTTTTATTAGGTGATGCAAAATAAGCCTGCAAAAGGTTTTCACCCTGCACAATATTTAAGTCATTTTTTTGTACTTGAGTAATGGCAGCGAAAGCAGCACCTTGGGCTTTTTGGCACTGCGTGCAATGACAAACCATGATGGGTGCTAATTCGGAATTAATACTGAGTTGAATACCATTACAAAGACAAGAAGCTGTATAAGCCATGATTTTTCCTTTTTTTATTTTAATAAGATTTAGCTTACACCTACACCTTTTTCAATGTGATCTAAAATGGCACAAGAAGCTTGCTGGTTACCACAGCAATCATCGGCTGATGCCTGCAAAATATTAACCATTTCTTGTAAATGCGCAATTTTCTGTTTTAATTCAGCAATATGTTTTACGGTTAAGGCTTTCACCTCTGCACTATGCCGATCGGTATTTTTCCAAAGCGAAATCAGCTCTTTCATTTGTTCGGATGAAAAACCTAACTCTCTGGCATGTTTTAAGAAGTTTAAAGTCTTTAGGTCTGTTTCTGAATAAATGCGATAGCCTGAAGCAGAGCGCTGAGCGGCTTCAAGTAAACCGATTTCTTCATAGTAGCGAATCATTTTTGCTGAAATACCAGACTGTTTAGATGCCTGACCGATATTCATCTCACACCTCAAATATTAAATTTGGTTTAAGACCTTCTGTCATGATCTTAAACCAAAATATGAGTTTCAGCACACTCACTGTACTGGCGCATGAAAACGTTTTAAGCGTAATGCATTGCCTAAAACAAAGACTGAAGAAAGTGCCATCGCTCCTGCTGCAAACATAGGTGAAAGTAGCACGCCAAATGCTGGATATAATGCGCCTGCCGCAATTGGAATAAGTGCAACGTTATATACAAATGCCCAGAACAAGTTTTGGCGTATGTTGCGCATAGTGGCTTTACTTAACGCAATTGCGTTCGGCACACCTTTTAAACTACCTGACATAAGCACAACATCAGCAGCTTCAATAGCAACATCTGTTCCTGTACCAATGGCTAAGCCGACATCTGCTTGCGCCAAGGCTGGTGCATCGTTAATGCCATCACCTACAAAAGCCAAACGACCATACTGCTTTTGCAGCTGGCGAACGGTGTCCACTTTACCTTCAGGTAAGACCTCCGCCACAACTTCATCAATATTAAGTTTTTTCGCAATCGCTTGCGCTGTATGACGGTTGTCCCCTGTAATCATGGCAACCTTGAGACCTAATTGATGTAAGGCCTCAATGGCAGCATAGGTTGTTTCTTTAATTGGGTCTGCAACGGCAATAATCGCAGCAAGTTGTTGATCAATGGCAACATAAAGCGGCGTTTTACCCTCTTCACCCAACTGTGCAGCAATCGCTTGAAATGAGCTGGTGTCTAAACCAAGTTGGTGCATATAACGGTCTGCGCCAATTTGTACTTTTTGACCTGACACTTCAGCTTCAATACCTGAACCTGTAATCGAGTTGAATGCTGTTACTGGTAATAAAGTTATTCCCTCGCCCTCAGCAGCCTGAACAATGGCTAGAGCAATTGGG
Source organism: Acinetobacter sp. AOR14_HL (assembly GCF_027855175.1). NCBI lineage: Bacteria > Pseudomonadati > Pseudomonadota > Gammaproteobacteria > Moraxellales > Moraxellaceae > Acinetobacter > Acinetobacter sp. AOR14_HL. The sequence goes on from NZ_JAKTII010000017.1 coordinate 76,703, forward strand.
TGTTCAGATTTGGCTTCAACCGAGGCAACCAACGTCAGCACTTGTTCACGCTCAAAACCAGATTGCACATTAAAGTCTGTCAGTGTGGGTTTGCCTTCAGTGAGCGTTCCAGTTTTATCAACGGCAACCACCTGCGCTTCTTGTAAAAGCTGCAAAGCTTCGCCTTTACGGAACAAGACACCGAGCTCAGCACCACGTCCAGTACCGACCATAATAGAAGTTGGTGTTGCAAGTCCCATCGCACAAGGGCAAGCAATAATCAGTACTGCAACGGCGTTGACCAAACCAAAAGTTAACGCAGGCTCTGGCCCAAAAATAAACCAGACCAAGAAAGTCACTACAGCAATGAGCATCACCGCTGGCACAAACCACATGGTGACTTTATCGACTAAACCCTGAATTGGAAGTTTAGAACCTTGGGCTTGTTCAACCATGCGAATAATTTGTGAAAGCACAGAAGAAGAACCAACGGCGGTTGCCCGAATGTTTAGAGTACCGTTCTGGTTGACCGTACCACCAACCACCTGATGCCCTACTATTTTTTCAACAGGAACAGGCTCACCCGTAATCATAGATTCATCAATGTAGCTGTGCCCTTCAACTACTTCACCATCGACAGGCACACGCTCACCCGGACGAATTTCTACAATAGTTCCACTAACTACTTCGGCAACTGTAACTTCCACTACTTGACCATCACGCTGAATACGAGCAGTTTTTGGCTGCATTCCCACTAAATGTTGAATCGCTTGTGAAGTACGACCTTTAGCTTTGGCTTCAAAATATCGCCCAAGTAAAATTAAGCTGACAATTACAGCAGCCGCTTCAAAGTAAACATTGACTGTGCCTTGTGGTAACACATGCGGCATAAAGGTTGCTACAACAGAAAAACTATAGGCAGCCAAGGTTCCAACAGCCACCAGAGAGTTCATATCTGGTGCTAAACGCCATAGGGCTGGAATACCTTTTTGGTAAAAACGGCGACCGGGAAAAACCAAGACCAGTGTTGTCAAAACAAACTGTAAAAGCCAGCTATTGTATTGACCAATCGTGTGCATGACCCACATGTGAAAAGCTGGAATTAGATGTGAACCCATTTCCAAAATAAACACAGGTAAAGCCAATACAACCGAAATGATCAAATCTTTTTTAAGCTGATCTAACTCTGACGCTTTTTTGTCGAGCTTCTCATCTTGATTTTTTTCAGAGGCTTTTGCGTCGTAACCTGCTTTTTTAACAGCGCGAATTAGGTCTTCAACATTGACTGATGCATCTGCCTGAACCCAAGCCTGCTCTGTGGCTAAGTTAACTGTCGCTTCTTGAACGCCGTTTACTTTTTTAAGGGCTTTTTCAACTCGTGCCACACAAGATGCACAGGTCATACCCTCAATAGACAATTCCACTGGTGCCGCTTTGGGAACATCATAACCCGCTCGTTCAACTGCTTTAACCAGTGCTTCACGCTGAATTGGTTGGTTTGAATATACAACAGCTTTTTCTGTTGCCAAATTAACGTTGGCAGTCTCTACATTTTCAACTTTCTTAAGTGCTTTTTCGACACGACCTACACATGAGGCACAGGTCATGCCTTCGATTGGAAGTGTTTCACTATATGCTGGCAATTTTGTGTTTTTTGAGTCCATCAAACACCTCTGCAAATCTGCAAAATTTAATATTCTGTATTGAGCATACAGATTCCCATCATGGGAAGGTCAAGCATATTTTTTAAAAAATTGGTCTTGACCTTACAATCATGACAAGGTTTAGACTCAGTGTTATCCAAACAAACATCTCATTCTTGATGGAGTATGAACATGAAACTACTTATTGAAAATATGACTTGCGGTGGCTGCGCTCGTGGCGTGACAGCAACTATTCAAGATGTCGACCCAAATGCAAAAGTAGATGTAGACCTAGCGACCAAAATAGTGACTGTCGAAACCAGTGAAAGTGTCGAAAAAATTACCGAAGCGCTGGATGAAGATGGTTTTCCAGCTCAAGTACAATAATGAATAAGGCCTAACATTTAAAGTTAGGCCTTTATTTTTGATCTTGTTGATATTTGCTCAAAGCTGAAATTTTTTAATTCGATAATCCAGTGCTGCCCGAGTTATTCCCAATAAACGTGCCGCTTCAGACACATTATGATTTGCCTTTTTTAGAGCCATTAAAATTAACTGCTTCTCGTGTTCTTCTAAATTAAAATCTGCCTTTAATAATTGCTCAAAGTCAGTTTCAACAGCTACAGCCTGCTCTGGGTCATGCTTGATCTGTGGGAAAATGGCATTTAACTTAATCAGCTGCTGATCGTCCGTTAATAAAACGGCCCTTTCTAATAAGTTTTCCAACTCGCGAATATTGCCCGGCCATTCATATTGCTGCATAAAAACTTTGGTCTTTTCACTTACACCCTGAATAGTTTTACCGTACATTTTTTCAAAGCGATGAAGAAAGTGTTCAACCAATAAAGGAATATCTTCACGGCGCTCTCGCAAAGGCGGAATCTGCACTGGGAAAATATTTAAGCGATAATACAAATCTGCCCGAAAGCGTCCTGTTTTCACAGCTTGCTCAAGATCTTCATTGGTTGCTGTAATTACACGGACATCTAAAATACGAGTTTGTGAATCTCCGACTCGCTCAAATTCACCTTCTTGCAAAATGCGTAATAGTGCCGCTTGTGCACGAGGTGAAAGCTCAATTACTTCATCTAAAAAAATAGTTCCGCCATTGGCTCGTTCAAACTTACCCAAGCGGGATTGATGCGCTCCTGTATAAGCCCCCTTTTCTACGCCGAATAATTCAGACTCAATTAACTCTGGTGGAATCGCTGCACAGTTTACTGCAATAAAAGGTTGGTCTTTTCTTTGGCTATTTTCATGAACTCCTCGTGCAAAAGCTTCTTTACCAACGCCTGTTTCGCCTTGTAGCAAAATGGAAACTTTCGAACCTGCTGCTTTTGTTAGTAATGCACAGACCTGTTTATAAGATGCTGACTTACCCACAGAACTAAATAATTGGTAATCGGCTTCGCTGTCGCTATAAATTGATTTTTTAAGTTCAAACAGTTCAGCCTGCAACGCAATGAGTTCTTTTTCCATAGGTTCGGGTGACATGAACTGAATCAGCTCATCTGCATTTTCCCACTCTTCTAAAGGCTTACCGATAATACGACAATGCTCATCGCCACAGGCCTTACACTCTATTTCTTGATAAATAATGGTCATGCCCGTCGCAAAACTGCTATATCCGCATGCATAACCAAGAAGCATCCAGCACGCAGGTTCGGCACTTGGGCCAAAATGCTCTAAATGTACATCGGCTTCAAAAGAATTAAGCCAGTTTAAATCGGCATAAAACTGTTTTTTATCGTGGCTTAAATTGAGCTGGTTGGCCTGTACTTGAACCATTCCACGAATCGCATGCATTTGTGGACCTGCCATAAAAGCATCGTATTCATTTAGATCTGGACGCATCTTTGTTGTCACTTCTGCATCCTTTAACCCAGCTTGATACCCTAAACGAATAAAGAAACGCTTAGTCCGCTCAAGCCCAATCATGTGCGCTAAATCTTTACGTAAATATCCCATAATGCTGGTGTGTAAAAGCAGCATCCGATATTCATCAAACCAGATTTGGCCGTGGGCAGTATCAAAGTGCAGTTTAGACAGCAAATCGTGAATTTCTTGCGGATGATCTGCGTATCGTCCCGTTGTATCGTATTTTACTCGAGCCATGAGTGATCTGTTTTAATCCATTAAACACATTTGGGTGTTATCTCATCTTATCGAAGAACAAGATAAATGTCCTAGTACCTTAAAGACATAACTTCATACTAAAAAAGTATTTCTAAATTTCTCCTTTTAAAGCCTCAAACATTCTAAAAATAAATTTTTACAACCCTCTTCATCAAATCATGAATATCTCTATTTCATCATTCAAAAAAATTCATGAAATGGTGAATTTAAAAAACACCTCACTTTCCATAAAAATTCTAATTAATTGTTTTTAATAATAAAAATAAAGTTGGCATAGCTTTTGTAAAGCTAATAGTGAGAGCAAGGAGCATTCATCAATTTCAAGACCATGTCTTGATGGAGTACAGCATGACGCAACCTCAAGTCGAAGCATTAACCAAATATATTCGGGTCACTGGCGACTTAAACGCAGAGTTTATCGAATTCGATTTTGCCATTCACGACCCAAGTCTATTTGTGGAACTGGTTTTGCCTAAACATGCATTTAATGATTTTTGTAAAACCAATCAAGTGGTTGAAATGACCCAAGAGCAGCAAGCTTTTAACGATGCTCAGGAAGAAAAATGGCGCTATGGCAATGAAGCAACCCTAGTCGGCACGCAACGTAATAGCAAAGATCACGATGATCAAATGTAAAAATATAAGGAGATAAAACTATGACTTTAGAAATCAAAACTTCAAATGTCGAACCCATCCGCCAGAACTACGCCTATATCGAAAGACGATTTGGCAGTAAGCCAGCAACTCGATATCAAGAAGTCAGTTTTGATGTACAGGCAGAGACTAACTTTCACTATCGTCCGTTGTGGAAACCTGAAAAGACCTTAAATGATAAAACCCATACTGCCCTGCAAATGCAAGACTGGTATGCATTTAAAGATCCACGTCAATTCTATTATGGAACTTATGTTCAGCACCGTGCGCGTCTGCAAGATACTGCTGAAAGTAATTTTACTTTTTTTGAAAAACGTCAGCTTGCAGAACATTTGTCTGATGAAGTCAAAGTAAAGGTGATTGAATGCCTATTGCCATTTCGCCACGTTGAACAAACTGCAAACTTACACATGATGTCTGGCAGTGCCTATGGTTATGGCACTGTGCTTACCCAAGCCTGTATTTATGCTGCGATGGATCATTTAGGAATAGCGCAGTATATCTCACGGATTGGCTTAGCTTTAGATGGTAACAGTGGCGACTCATTACAACAGGCAAAACAGGCGTGGATGCAACATCCAGCATGGCAAGGCTTACGCCGTCTGTGTGAAGAAAGCCTCACCGAGCAAGACTACTTCAAACTTTTCTTATTACAAAATCTTGTGATTGACGGCTTTGTGACAGAGCTTGTCTATCAACAGTTTGATCAGTGGTTAGTGAGTCAAAATGCTCGCGACTTAGCTATGTTGACCGAATTTATGAAAGACACTTTAGGTGATTTACGTAAGTGGTCAGACACTGTCATTAAAACTGCCGCAGCAGAGTCGGATCACAACAAACAGCTATTAAATGAATGGTTCGCTCAGTCTTTGGCTCAAGTGAAAGCAGCCTTTACACCTTGGGCAACAGCAGCCTTAACAGCAGATGCAGTCGATCAAGCAGAACAAGCCGTTATTGAACGTGCAAAAAAACTCGGCCTACAACCAGAACTTGCAAACGCTTAAGGAGAAGCAACATGTCTAAAGTCTATCTCGCGTTACAAGACAACGATACTTCACGCTACATCCTCGAAGCGATTGAAGAAGATAACCCTGAAGCTTCAATTCAGTATTTGCCCGCCATGATCCGAATTGAAAGTGAAACTGATTTGGTCATTAAAGCCGAAACCGTTTCTGAAAAATTAGGCCAAGATTGGGACATCCAGTCATTACAACTCAACATGATTACGCTAGGCGGCAATGTCGAAGAAGATGACGATACTTTCCGTCTTCATTGGAATTAATCACAACATAGACGTTGTTTAACAAAGATTTAAGGATGATCAATCATGACAACTCAAACTAAAGAAACCAGCAAAAAATTAAATGCTAAAGATCGTTACCGTGCATTAACTCGTGATCTGGACTGGGACTTTTCCTATGCTGACCGTAAAGAAGCCTTCCCTTATGAAGAGTTTGAAGGCATCAAAATTACTGACTGGTCTAAATGGGAAGATCCGTTCCGTTTGACCATGGATTCATACTGGAAATATCAGGCAGAAAAAGAGAAAAAACTTTATGCCATTTTTGATGCCTTTGCTCAAAACAATGGTCAGATGAATGTCAGCAATGAACGCTACCTCAATGCGATCAAACTCTTTTTAACGGCAGTTACCCCACTTGAATATCAGGCTTATCAAGGCTATGCCCACGTAGGCCGCCAGTTTAGTGGTATTGGAGCACGTATTGCTTCTCAGATGCAGTCGATTGATGAGCTGCGTCATGTACAGACCCAAATTCATGCCATGAGCCATTACAACAAGTTCTTTGATGGTTTTCAGGACTGGGCGCATATGCATGACCGTGTTTGGTATTTGTCTGTGCCTAAATCATTTTTTGAAGATGCCCGTTCTGCTGGTCCTTTCGAATTTTTATTAGCGATTAGTTTTGCTTTTGAATATGTACTTACCAATTTGCTGTTTGTTCCGTTTATGTCAGGTGCAGCCTATAACGGCGATATGGCAACTGTAACCTTTGGCTTTAGTGCGCAGTCAGATGAAGCGCGCCACATGACGCTTGGTCTGGAAATCGTAAAATTCTTGCTCGAACAACATGAAGACAACGTACCGATTGTGCAGGAATGGATTGATAAATGGTTCTGGCGTGGGACGCGTTTGCTTTCAATTGTGGGCATGATGATGGATTACATGCTGCCAAACAAAGTGATGTCTTGGAAAGAAGCTTGGGAAGTTTACTTTGAACAGGCAGGCGGCGCGCTATTTAAAGATTTAAGCCGTTATGGCATTCGTATGCCGAAATATAGTGATGTGATTGTGAAAGAAAAAGAGCATGTCTCACATCAGGCATGGTGGATTTTCTATAACTTTGGTCATGCTGCCGGTTTCCATACATGGATTCCAACCGACGAAGAAATGGATTGGTTATCGGCTAAATATCCAGACACTTTCGATAAATACTACCGTCCAAAATGGGAACTGGCTCGCAAAATGGAAGCCGAAGGTAAACGCTTCTATAGCGCAGGTTTACCACAGCTTTGTCAGGTTTGTCAGATTCCTATGACCTTTACCGAAATGGGCGATGATCCGACTCAATTTAGTTATCGCCATAGCATCTATCAAGGCGAACGCTACCACACCTGTTCAGATGGTTGTCATGACATTTTCGAGCGCGAGCCTGAGAAATATATACAAGCATGGCTACCTGTAAATCAAATTTTGCAAGGCAACTGTGGTGGCGGTGACCTCGAAACTATGCTCCGCGATTATTACCGCATGAATGTCGGTGCCGACAATCTGGATATTGAAGGTTCACCAGACCAACAGCGCTGGAAAAAATGGAAAGGCAACGCAGCTTAAGCACAAGGAATTGTTCAGGCAGTCATCAAGCTGCCTGATAGGAAATAAGGAGATTGAACATGACTGTTCGCGCGATACACAACAACTATCAATTTGAACCACTGGATCTGCAAAAAAATTATGGCGATCAATTCTTACTTTACGTGGGTTGGGATCATCACACCCTTTTTTGCTCGGCACATGCCATGCTTGCCTCGCCTCAACAAACTTTTGGACAGTTGATTGAGCAACAAATTACAGGTGGTTTTGCCCAACATCCAGATTTTGCCAAAATTGATTGGTCAAAAGTGCAATATACCTTAGATGGTCAAACAATAAATCCAGAGGGTACACAAAGCTTGGCAGAGCTTGGTTTTGGTCATAAGTCATTACTTCGTTTCGTTACGCCAGAATTAAATGGCTATAACGACAGCTATGTTTAATTCGGAGGTGTGTCATGAGTTATCAAGTCACCATTGAACCGATCGGAACAACGATTGAAGTAGAAGAAGACCAAACTATTTTAGACGCCGCTTTACGCCAAGGTGTTTGGTTGCCCTTTGCCTGTGGTCATGGCACTTGCGGAACATGCAAGGTTCAAGTCACCGACGGTTTTTACGATGTTGGTGAAGCTTCTCCATTTGCGCTCATGGATATTGAACGCGATGAAAACAAGGTACTTGCCTGCTGCTGCAAACCACAGTCCGACATGGTTATTGAAGCCGATGTCGATGAAGACCCAGATTTCTTAGGTCATTTGGTTCAAGACTATCAAGCGACAGTCATTGAAATGAAAGACTTATCGCCAACCATTAAGGGTATTCGTCTACAACTAGATCGTCCAATCGAGTTTCAGGCTGGACAATATATCAATGTCCAATTTCCTGATATTGAAGGAACTCGTGCGTTTTCAATTGCCAATTCACCAAGTGAAGTCGGCATTGTTGAGCTGCATATTCGTAAAGTTGAAGGTGGCGCAGCGACGACTTATGTACATGAACAACTTGCCACAGGTGATCAGCTTGATATTTCAGGCCCTTATGGTCAATTTTTCGTACGCAAGTCAGATGATCAAAATGCCATTTTCATTGCAGGTGGCTCAGGTCTTTCAAGTCCACAATCGATGATTTTAGACTTACTTGAGTCTGGAGATAGTCGCACGATTTACCTCTTCCAAGGAGCAAGAGACTTGGCAGAGCTATACAACCGAGAATTGTTTAAACAACTTGTGAAAGACTATCCGAACTTCCGTTATATCCCTGCCCTCAATGCCCCAAAAGCAGAAGACCAATGGACTGGATTTACTGGATTTGTGCATGAGGCTGTTGCCGATTACTTTGAAAATCGATGTGGCGGACACAAAGCGTATTTGTGCGGTCCACCAATCATGATCGACTCGGCAATTTCAACACTCATGCAAAGCCGCTTATTCGAACGTGATATTCACACTGAACGTTTCTTAAGTGCAGCCGATGGTGCTGCTGGACAATCGCGTTCGGCTTTATTCAAACATATTTAAAGATAAACCTTTAAGCAATCTGCTTTTTCAAATGAGCTTTGTATTTGCGCTTTAGCGAAAGTAAATACAAAGCTCACAGGAGTTCTGCATCCCAAAATTACAGGTTAAAACAGACTCAAATTTTTAAAAATCGTTAAGGAATAACGTTTTTTTAGTGACAAACCAAACAACACAGAATAGGACATTCTATGAACAACAAAATCTCTGCAATCATATGTGGTGCAATTAGCGCCTTTTACCTTCCCTCTGCATTTGCAACAGAAAATGGCGCAGACTCTTTTGCTTTAGGAGCCGAAGGTATGATGGCAGGTGCCCTACCACCTGCTGGTGTCTATTTACTCAGTTATTATCAAAATTATCATGCATCAGAGTTTCAAAATGGTCCCGACCAGTTCCATGTTGATGTCAACGCCGTGGTTCCTCGTTTGGTCTGGATGACTGATCAAAAAATTATGGAGGGACAACTTGGTTTTTATGCAGCCCAGCCATTGGTTGATCTAAGACTAAAAGTAAATGGAATGACTGACTCAAACCAAGGACTCGGTGACCTAATTTTGGGTGGTATGCTCGGCTGGCATCAAGGAAATCATCACTGGATCGCAGCCCTAGAAACCGTACTCGGGACAGGTGAATATGACAATCCAAGTACGATACATCCAGTTGAAGCCAATCTCGGGAAAAACTATCACACCATTCGACCTATTCTTGCCTATAGTTATGCCAACGCGGCAGGTTTAGATCTTTCAACTAAACTGTCTTATAGCTGGAATACACGTAACGACGCGACCGACTACCAGTCTGGCCAATACATTGCGGGTGACTATAGCTTGGGCTACCGTATTAACCCCAAACTCAAAGTTGCAGTTGAAGGCTATGCTTTTAAACAAACCACAGATGACAAAGTAAACGGAAATGACATTGGGTTTAAAGGACAGGCTTTTGCAATAGGTCCAGGCATTCAATATGCCGATAAAAACTGGTCTATTGAAGCCAAATTTCTAAAAGAATCCGAAGTCGAATATCGTCCCGAAGGCCACACCAGCTGGCTAAAACTGATTTGGGCTTTCTAAAACACATCAACGCATAGCTTCAGCTTTTGAGGCTATGCCCTGCTTATTTAAAAATCGATACCGTTTGAATCATCTATCGGGTTTTGATCAAGTGTAAAAACCGTCCGTTGATAAGGTATCCCTTCTAAATCGTAAACCTGATAAATACAATCAAATAAAAGCTGTAAGTCTTCACTTCGATCCATTGCGCGTGCCGTAATGAAAATCGGACTGACTGCACCGTTATCTAAAATCGGAATGTAGTTTAAATGAGGAAAACGAATGGTATCGGCACTGGCAGGAATAATACATAAACCTTCACCCGCTGCCACCAAGCCCAAAGCCAGTTGAATTTCCCGTATTTCATGCATATTTTTTGGAACCAAACTATGCTCGGCAAAAATGTTCAAAAGCTGGGTCGAAAAATTCGGTTTCGGCGAAGTGGGATACATAAACATCTTTTCATCAATAAGATCGGCCAGATATACCCCTTCCGTACGCTGTGCAATGGGATGGCTGGTATGTGCAGCAACCACCAGTCGTTCTTTACGTAGCAAAATACGTCTCACCGCAGGATCACTAATTCTTAGACGTCCAAATCCAACATCAATACGTCCTTCTTTTAATGCCTGTAGTTGCTCGGTCGTACTTAACTCCATCAATTGAATATTCAAATGAGGTTGTTGTTGCCGAAATAAATAAATGATTCGCGGCAGTAAACCATAGAGTAAAGACCCAACAAAGCCAATCGTCACGCTACGTTCAATCAGACCAATCCGCTTGGTCATACTTTTTATTTCTTCAGCATTCGACAAAAGTTTAAGGGCATGCTGATAAAAGAAATGTCCGGCTGGGGTTGTCTGTAAAGGACGGCTTCCGCGCTCAAACAGTTGAATTCCAAGCTCACTTTCCAAATTTTGAATCTGTCGACTCAAAGGTGGTTGAGCAATAAATAGTTTTTCCGCGGCTTTTGTAAAGCTCTGCTCTTCAACAACAGCCACAAAATACCGTAAATGTCTTAGTTCCATAAGGCTTCCATACCTTTAAGATATAAAAAAATGCAAATTCAGTCTTAGACACAGTTTAACCATTCTTTTAAGGTATATACAAGCAACAAACCGATGAAGTGATGAATTGCTTTGTGAAAAAGCCTTCTTGCCAATCTTCCAGTAATTCATCTTCATCAATTCACGGTTAAACACCCAGCGCACTCATGCGCTTCATTGACAATATTAGGATATCAAGACCTTGTAGATCTTTAGCTAAGGCCTTGGTGACTTCCACACTTTTGGAAAGTCGGAGAACGGACATGCCACGTATTCCTGTAATCAATACTAGCCATCTTGACCGTATTGATGAATTACTTGTAGATAATATCGATACAGGTGAATTTAAACTTCATCGCTCAGTGTTTACTGACGAAGCCCTATTTGACCTCGAAATGAAATATATCTTCGAAGGTAATTGGGTTTACTTAGCACACGAAAGCCAAATTCCAAATAATAATGACTACTACACCACTCACATTGGTCGTCAGCCAGTCATTATTGCCCGCAATCGTAACGGTGAATTGAATGCCATGATCAATGCATGTTCACACCGCGGAGCACAACTTTGCCGTCACAAGCGTGGTAACAAAGCAACATATACCTGCCCTTTCCATGGCTGGACTTTTAACAACTCAGGCAAACTTCTAAAAGTTAAAGATCCAAGCGAAGCTGGTTACTCTGACTGTTTTAATCAAGACGGCTCACATGACCTTAAAAAAGTGGCTCGCTTTGAGAACTACAAAGGCTTCTTGTTTGGCAGCTTAAATCCGGATGTTCCTTCACTTGAAGAATTTTTGGGTGAAACCACCAAAATCATCGACATGATTGTTGACCAGTCTGAATATGGTCTGGAAGTTTTACGTGGTTCATCTACCTATACCTATGAAGGCAACTGGAAACTCACCGCTGAAAATGGTGCGGATGGTTACCATGTTTCTGCTGTGCACTGGAACTACGCAGCAACAACTCAACACCGTAAAGAAACTCAAGCTGCCGATAACATTCGTGCGATGAGTGCAGGTTCTTGGGGTAAACAAGGCGGTGGCTCGTATGGTTTTGAAAATGGCCACATGTTGCTTTGGACACAATGGGCAAACCCAGAAGACCGTCCAAACTTCCCGAAAGCAGACGAATACACCGAAAAATACGGTGAAGCGATGTCGAAATGGATGATTGAGCGCTCACGTAACTTGTGCCTCTATCCAAATGTGTATTTGATGGATCAATTCGGTTCGCAAATTCGTGTACTTCGCCCACTTTCTGTAAATAGAACCGAAGTCACCATTTACTGTATCGCACCTAAAGGTGAAGCACCTGAAGCTCGTGCACGCCGTATCCGTCAATATGAAGATTTCTTCAATGCTTCAGGCATGGCAACACCAGACGACTTAGAAGAATTTCGTGCTTGTCAGGCAGGCTACGCAGGTATTGCACTTGAGTGGAATGACATGTGCCGTGGTTCAAAACACTGGATTTATGGACCAGACGATGCAGCGAACGAAATTGGTTTAAAACCAATGTTAAGTGGTATCAAAACTGAAGATGAGGGTCTTTACCTTGCCCAACATCAATATTGGTTAGAAACCATGAAGCACGCAATTGCATCAGAGAAAGAAATTGCTGATCAGGGAGAAACAGCATGAGCGCTCAAGACAAAGCAACTTTAGAAAATATTGCTCAGTTTCTCTATCGTGAAGCTCGCTTTTTAGATGATGAACAATGGGATGACTGGATTGCATGCTACGCACCGGAAGCTTCTTTCTGGATGCCAGCTTGGGATGATGACGATAAATTAACTGAAGATCCACAATCTGAAATTTCACTTATTTATTACCCAGACCGTCAAGGTTTAGAAGATCGTGTGTTCCGTATTAAAACTGAGCGTTCATCTGCAACCATGCCGGACACACGCACAAGCCACAATATTGCCAACGTTGAAGTCGTCGAGCGCGATGGAGATAAAGTTACTGTTCGCTTTAACTGGAATACCTTGAGTTTCCGTTACAAGACAAATTACAGCTATTTCGGTATGTCACGTTATGTGATCGATTTTTCAGGTGATCAACCAAAAATCTTGAGCAAGTATGTCGTTTTGAAAAATGACTACATTAATCAAGTGATTGATATTTACCACCTTTAAGACATACCCCCTCAGTTAAACGGACTGTTGGCTGAGGGTAAAAGTTTCAAATATTTTGTAGGATACATGCCATGTCAAACCACAATGTTGCACTTCAATTTGAAGATGGTGTTACACGTTTCATTAACGTAGCTCAAGGCGAAACCTTATCTGACGCAGCCTATCGCCAAAAAATTAATATTCCTTTGGATTGCCGTGATGGTGCATGTGGAACTTGCCGCGCATTTTGCGAGTCAGGTCATTATGACATGCCAGAAGAAACCTATATTGAAGATGCATTAACACCAGAAGAAGCCGAGCAAGGTTATATTCTTGCTTGCCAATGCCGCCCAACTTCAGACGCTGTATTTCAAATTCAAGCATCGTCAGATGTCTGTAAAACAGAAATTCATAGCTTCCAAGGCACATTAGCCCGCGTTGAAAACTTATCAGATTCAACCATCACTTTTGATATTCAACTTGATGAAGGCCAACCGGATATTCATTTCCTTGCAGGTCAGTACGTTAACGTTGCAATTCCAGAAACTGGGGAAACACGTTCATATTCATTTAGCTCAAAACCGGGCAATCGCTTAACAGGCTTTGTGGTCCGTAACGTACCGAACGGCAAAATGAGTGAATTCTTGAGCAAAAATGCCCAAGCTGGCGACAAAATGACATTTACCGGTCCATTCGGTAGCTTCTATTTACGTAATGTAGCGCGTCCAGTGCTGATGCTCGCAGGCGGTACTGGGATTGCCCCATTTATGTCGATGTTACAAGTGCTTGAAGAAAAAGGTTCAGAACAGCCTGTTCGTTTAGTCTTTGGTGTCACCAATGATTTCGATTTGGTGGCTCTAGAAAAACTCAATGAATTGCAGGCGAAATTCCCATGGTTTGAATATCGAACTGTAGTTGCAAGCCCTGAGAGTAACCATGAACGCAAAGGCTATGTCACTGGTCATATTGAAAGTGAATGGTTAAACGGTGGCGATGTCGATGTTTATCTATGTGGTCCAGTTCCAATGGTAGAAGCTGTGCGTGGCTGGTTAGAAACTGAAAATATCAAACCTGCTAGTTTCTTGTTTGAAAAATTCTCTGCAAACTAATTCAAGGTGGAGAAGTTATCCATGTCAAACCGTCAAAGATTTACTAATAAAGTCGTGATTGTTACGGGTAGTGCCCAAGGTATTGGTCGTGGCGTGGCACTGCACGTCGCAGCTGAAGGTGGCCAAGTCATCATGGCTGACCGCTCTGAATATGTTGAAGAAGTTCTCAAAGAAATTCAGAGTGCAGGTGGTGATGCTGTCACGATTAACGCTGACCTTGAAACCTATGCAGGCGCGCAAGCGGTTGTTGCAAAAGCCATTGAACACTATGGTCGGGTAGATATCCTGATTAATAATGTAGGTGGCGCGATCTGGATGAAACCTTTTGAAGAGTTTTCCGAAGAAGAGATCATTAAGGAAGTAAATCGCTCATTGTTTCCAACGTTATGGTGCTGCCGCGCTGTGTTGCCCGCCATGCTTAAGCAACAATCGGGTGTTATTGTAAATGTATCTTCAATTGCAACACGTGGTATTAATCGTATTCCCTACTCGACATCTAAAGGTGGTGTAAATGCTTTAACGGCATCACTTGCTTTTGAACATGCCAAAGATGGAATTCGAGTCAATGCCGTTGCGACTGGTGGAACCGAAGCACCGCCTCGGAAAGTACCGCGTAATGCCAACCCATTAAGTCAAAATGAAAAAGACTGGATGCAGCAAGTGGTTGATCAAACAATAGATCGAACATTTATGGGCCGTTATGGCACAATTCAAGAACAAGTGAATGCAATTTTATTTCTTGCATCAGATGAAGCATCGTATATGACTGGATCAGTCATTCCAGTCGGAGGTGGAGATCAGGGTTAACCCTGATCTTTTTACATGATTGGGTAAATAAAATGATTTGCATGGAGGCAGTCAAAGAATGACAACCCTGTTAAAGATATTAAAAAATGACTGGTCTATATCAGCAACAGTTGCTGGCTTTCTTGCGGTTTTAATTTCTTACTCAGGCCCACTGATTATTTTTTTCCAAGCTGCCCAGCGGGCCCATGTTTCAACCGACATGATGGTGTCATGGATTTGGGGAATTTCAATTGGTGCCGCCGTTTCAGGTATTTATCTTTCAATTAAATATAAAACTCCTGTCATAACCGCATGGTCTGCACCGGGTACTGCCTTATTGGTCACCCTGTTTCCAAACGTCTCACTGAATGAAGCAGTAGCTGCCTATATTACTTCTGCCATCGTTATTTTTTTAATTGGCGTTACTGGTTACTTCGATAAGTTACTTAAATGGATTCCGCAAGATGTCGCTGCCGGCATGATGGCAGGTATTCTTTTTCAATTTGGTATTGGTCTATTTACCGCGTCTGATAGCATGCCTTTTATTGTCTTTAGCATGCTCATTGTCTTTTTAATTGCCAAACGTTTAATGCCGCGCTACACCATGATTTGGGTGTTAGTTGCCGGAGTTTTATTAAGCCTCATTTTAGGCAAAATGAATCCGGTTGGTGTGAGTTTTAATTTAGCGATCCCGCAGTGGATTAGCCCAGAGTGGACATGGAACTCAACACTGAACCTCGCTGTTCCTCTCATTTTAGTCAGTCTAACTGGCCAATTTTTACCGGGTATGGCGATTATGAAACTCAGCGGTTACGACACCCCAGCCAAACCGATTATTACTGTTACCAGTATTACCTCTTTAGCTGTTGCTTGCATCGGCGGTATTACCATTGTGCTTGCCTCAATTACCGCAGCTTTATGTATGGGCAAAGATGCACATGAGCTGAAAGAAAAACGCTATATCGCAGGAATCGCCAACGGGATTTTTTATATTTTAGGAGGCTTATTTGCTGGCAGTATTGTCATGCTATTTAGTTTACTTCCTAAAGAGTTAGTTGCCGCACTGGCAGGTTTAGCCTTGCTTGGCGCGATTGCTACCAATATTTCTGTCGCCATGAGAAATGATAGTCAACGTGATGCTGCACTTATTACCTTTTTAGCAACAGCATCAGGCATGCATTTTCTTGGATTAAGCTCAGTTTTTTGGGGTATTTGTATTGGTGTAATCGCCCATTTCATTCTCACACCACGATCAACTCCAGCCACAAATTAAGTTTTTTATCTAAACACTCCAACCAAAATAAAGCCTAAATCGCCAAATCAGGATGCAAATAATTTGCTAACCCTGATTTGGCGATTTTTATTTAATATCAATTAAATTTCATTTTTAAGATCAATTTATAAAATAATTAAATAATAGACTTTAATCTCCTGTCTTAATATTTTCACTCCAATTCATAATATAAATTTAGCTCTATTTTTATCAGTGATTCTTAGCAAGAAAATCAAGAATAAAACACCAATAAAAACATTGAAATTCTCACCATATAATATTTACTATCATTTAATACAGATAATAAAACCCAATTCAACAATCAAAATAAATTAATATTTTTCAAACAATTAAACCAATAAAAACACAATACCTTAAAGACATAAAGATATATCAATTAGGTTTTTGACTCTAACTCAATAACAAAATAGCTTATTAAAAAATAACGCGATACTTCACAAATTGGAGGTGAAGAAAATGGATACGAGCAAGGTTAATATTAATGAGCTAATTGATAAGGCCAGTTTTACTTCTTTTCATTGGAAAGTTTTAATCTGGTGCTTACTTATTATTATTTTTGATGGATATGATTTAGTCATTTATGGAGTAGCACTCCCTTTATTAATGCAACAATGGTCATTAACTGCGGTAGAAGCAGGTTTGCTTGCAAGCGCGGCTCTATTTGGCATGATGTTTGGCGCCATGATTTTCGGCACACTTTCGGACAAGCTCGGGCGTAAAAAAACCATCCTGATTTGTGTGACTTTATTTAGTGGATTTACCTTTATCGGTGCTTTTGCCAAAGGACCAACTGAATTTGCAATTTTGCGCTTTATTGCTGGCCTTGGTATTGGTGGCGTTATGCCAAACGTGGTCGCACTCATGACCGAATATGCGCCTAAAAAAATTCGTAGTACATTGGTCGCAATCATGTTTAGTGGTTACGCAATTGGTGGCATGACATCTGCCCTACTCGGTGCATGGCTCGTTAAGGATATGGGCTGGCAAATCATGTTTTTACTTGCAGGTATTCCACTGCTATTACTCCCACTGATCTGGAAGTTTTTACCAGAGTCTCTCGCATTTTTAGTGAAATCTAATCAGAGTGAACAGGCAAAAAGTATTGTCAGCAAAATTGCGCCTCAAACTCAGGTAAATGCCAATACACAACTGGTGTTAAACGAAAGCACAACAACTGAAGCACCTGTCCGTGCGCTTTTCCAACAAGGCCGTACCTTCAGCACATTTATGTTCTGGATTGCTTTCTTTATGTGCTTACTCATGGTGTATGCCTTAGGAAGCTGGTTACCTAAACTTATGCTGCAAGCGGGCTATTCGCTAGGTGCAAGCATGTTGTTCCTGTTCGCACTTAACATCGGTGGCATGGTCGGTGCTATTGGTGGCGGTGCTTTAGCAGACAGATTCCATTTAAAACCTGTTATTACCATCATGTTTATTGTTGGGTCAGCAGCTTTAATTTTACTTGGCATCAATAGTCCACAATTTATTTTATATAGCCTGATTGCTATTGCTGGTGCTGCCACAATTGGTTCGCAAATCTTACTCTACACCTTCGTTGCACAGTTCTATCCGACAGCACTTCGTTCAACTGGCATGGGCTGGGCATCTGGAATTGGCCGTATCGGTGCGATTATCGGTCCAGTTTTAACTGGAGCCCTACTCACATTTGAGCTTCCTCACCAAATGAATTTCTTAGCAATTGCGATTCCGGGTGTGATTGCTGCACTTGCAATATTTATGGTCAATCTTAAAGCCTCTGTTGCTGCACAGACTCCATCAACTTTTACCCCTCAAAACACGCTTACCCAGCAGTAAACATACATGCGCCTAGGACTGGCGCATATATCACGGAAATGGATTATGGAATTATTACATCGCTTTAAGCCACATGCTTTAACCTTTGCAACCTTAGTATTGATGTGTGGCAATTCATTCGCTGCAAATCCAAATCAGCAGGCTGAAGATGAATGGAAATTCACTTTAAAAAACGCCTATATCAACCGTAATTTTGACAATGATGCCTTAAAAGACACTGGCAGTTGGTCTCAGGCAGCGTCATTATTTTATAAATCGAAAATGCATGACACTCCACTGCAAATTGCAGACAAACCGATTACGATTGGTGCCGATGCTTCTGTTCAATACGCCGTTCGCTTAAGTTCAGATAAACATGTTGCGGACACTGTTTTGCCTTTTAATAAAGAAACTCAGTCACAAGCATCTGACTTTTTAAAATACGGGGCGACATTAAAATTAGGTTATGACAAAACGCTTTTGAGTGTGGGTGAGCTTTGGCTAGACCTGCCTGTAACCGCTGTCGATGCCAGCCGACAATTGCTCGCTTCTTATTGGGGAACCAATTTAAAGTCGCAACTTTCGGATCAACTTTATGCCGAAATTGGTCGAGTTGAAAAAGTCTCGCCACGAAATGAAGAAGATTTTAAAAAGTTTTCTTTTACGGCAAATGGAATTACTAAAGAATCTGATGGCTTAAACTACGTTGATCTACGTTATCAATTTACGCCGTCACTCAAGGGTGAGTACTACTTTGGTAATTTAGAAGACCTCTACAACAAACACTATGTTGGACTTGAACATAATTGGAAACAACCTAATTTTGCTCTTACGTCTAAGTTTAAATACTTCAATGCAAAAGATGATGGCAATACTTTTGATATTGCTGCGCAAAACATTGGGTTGTTAGAAACGCTCAAAGTAAAAAACCATACCTTTGGTTTGGGCTACCAACAAATTATGGGTGAGTCAGCTTACCCGCTACCCGATGGTTTTTTACCAGAGACCTATTTCATTAACTGGAATACCACTGGCTTCTTTAAAGAAGACGAGAAGTCTTACCATGTCATGTACGGCTATGACTTTAAAGATTACGTGCCGGGCTTAAACGCGATGGTGAAATATGTGTATGGCCATGACTTTAAAGCAGCCAATGGCGAGAAAAACCACGAAACTGAGTCGAACGTGATTTTAAACTATGCGTTTCAGCAGCCATTCTTAAAAGGCGTCGCCCTGCAATACATTCGCATTGATTACAACGTAAAACATGGCAATGATTTTGGTGAAGACCGATTGTTTGTAAACTACACCAAAAAGTTTTAATAACTTTTGATTCAATCTAAGCGAGCTATTTTGGTTCGCTTTTTTATATTATTTCACTCATAAAAAAACGCCCTTACGAGCGTTTTTAATTAATCTAGCAACTTAAGCAACGTGCTTTTGTACAACAATCGAACCGACTGAATAGCCTGCGCCGAAAGATGAAATCACACCATACTCACCATCATTCACTTCGTGGCCTGTACGATGTAAAGCAATAATCACACCTGCTGAAGAGGTATTGGCAAATTCATCTAAAATAATTGGTGCACGGCTTAAATCTGCCTCTTTACCAGCCACATATTTCAAGATTAGTTCATTCATATTGGCATTGGCTTGGTGTAACCAGAAACGCTTAATATCATTTGCAGTTAACTGCATTTTTTCCAACTGCGCATTAATGATTTTTGCTACCAATGGACAAACATCTTTAAATACTTTGCGGCCATCTTGACGGAATAATTTGTCGTCAGCCACTGCATCTTCGCTACGGTTTAAGAAACCGAAGTTATTACGAATGTTGTTTGAAAATTGAGTAAATAAATGAATATCTAAGATTTCAAAACCAGTTTTAGTCGTAGTCTCTTCAATAATAGAAGCAGTTGCAACATCACCAAAAATGAAGTGGCAATCACGGTTACGATAATCTAGGTGACCAGAGGTAATCTCAACATTCACCAATAAAACACGGCGAGCACCTGAACGAATTGCATCTGCCGCTTGTTTCAAACCAAAAGTAGCAGCTGAACATGCAACATTCATGTCATATGCATAACCTTGAATACCTAGCGCCGACTGGATTTCAATCGCGACTGCCGGATAAGCACGCTGCATGTTTGAACATGCCAAAATCACAACATCGATATCTTCAGCAGTTACGCCTGCATTTTCCATTGCCTGTTTCGCAGCAATAACGCCCCACTCTGCTTGAAGTGAAAGTTCATCATTTGAACGTTCAGACAAACGAGGACGTAAACGAGTCGGATCGAGAATTCCTGATTTTTCGATTACGTAACGGCTTTTAATACCAGAAGCTTTTTCAATAAATTCAGCACTTGAACCACGTAACTCTTCAAGTTCACCAGATGCAATTTTCTCTGCATTGTCTTGGTTATATTGTTCCACATAAGCATTTAAACTGACGGCCAGTTCTTCATTAGAAATGGTTTCTGTTGGATGAAATAGCCCAGTACCTGTAATACGAATGCCCATGTAAAACTCCTAAAAAAATGAAAAGGGTCTGTTAATCTTTCATTTATAAATTGCGTTGTTCGCTAAAAACAACATAAACAGACCCATATCTATTTTAACTGATTCCCAAACGATCCCATAACTTTTGCAGTCGAGTTGGTGAAATAGGCATCTTGGTTTTCATCGGTTGAGAAAATAAAGAAATGCGAAACTCTTCCAACATCAAATACAATTCTTTGACTTTAGGATCATTTTTTAATTTAAACACCTTGTCCATCCATGGATCGACATCGTCAATTGCTGCATGATCTCGCTGTAGATTATTGGGCAATCGGTCTAAACGCAATAGCAGCGCTTTCAAATAACGCGGGTATTCCTGCCAAAGATCGACAGGCTGGCAATAAACAAAATTACTCAGTGACATTAAATCTAACTGATCTTCAATATCATCAATACTTCGCCCAAATATCTCTGGATCAAGCACCAAAAGCTGACGGCGAATTTGCTGCCATTGAATATAAATCTCGCTCAATTGCTCAAGAGCTTGCTGACCATAACTCAAAAATTGCTTTTTGACCTGTTCTAGCAGTTTATTAAATTCATCTGCATTAATTGGCAGAGTCGTAATTGCCATTTGCAAGGTTGCATAAACCAACATCTGCTCAAGTTTAGCTTTATCACCCAAAGGTGAGTAAGCTAAAGCAAGCGGTTTTGAAATCTGCTTTTTCAATTGACGAACCAAGTCACCAAGTTGCATGTGTACCAGACGGATAATACCTTCACGATGGTGTTTAATGGCTTCAGCCTGATCATTAAAGGTTTGTATGACAATACCAGAATCATCTTTAGCATCAGTTTCAGCAAAAGCTTTGGTCGGCACTAAAGCCTGATATTGTTTCACAACAACACCTGTGACCTTGTGTGAAGCCTCAAAAGTAAAGTTGTCAGGGAAGTTTTTAAACTCACCTTTTTGCTGTTTTACTGGACGATGCGTTTCCACACGACAACGTGCTTTTAGCTCTGGCAGATCACGACCTTTCGCAATCAACTTACCTTTTTCATCAATGACTTTAATGAATGGCACCAAATATGGATCAATGCGTTCAAACGAGAAATCTTTGTCTGTAATTTGCTCGCCACGTAAGGCAAAAGCTAAATAACTAAAAATATGTTCACGTAAATGTACTGCATCAATACCCTGCATGAGCTTACGAGCTGTATCAGGAATAGGCACCACATTACGACGCTTGTCTTTAGGTAACGCTTTGAGTAAAGCCTCAATTAAGTCTTGGCGCCAACCAGGAATTCCCCATGACCAAATATTTTCATCAACCTGAGGTAGTGCCTGAACAGGAATCTGAACAGTTGCACCATCTTCGTCATGGCTTGGGTCAAAATGATATGTTGTGGCTAAACGTAGTTGCCCATTATGCAGATGATCTGGAAATTGCTGCGTAGTTGGTCGATCATTGAGCCAAAGTGCATCATCCTCAACAAATAAATAACGCGGATTATTTGCTTCTACCGTCGCTCGCCAGTCTTCAAAACTACGACGGCTTGCAATTTCTTCGGGAATTTTAGAGGCATAGAACTGATAAATTGTTTCTTCATCAACCACCAAATCACGGCGACGCAATTTATCTTCAACTCGCTCTACTTCTTCAAGTTTAAGTAAGTTGTGTTTTAAAAATGGTGGAACCGTACCCAAATTACCTGTAGTTAATGCATCACGTAAGAAAATCTCATGAGCAGCAGGTTGATCAACTTTCTCAAAATTAATTAAACGTTTTGGTTCAATAATTAAACCAAATAAGGAAATTTGCGCATACGCATTTACGATCCCCGCTTTCTTAGACCAATGCGGTTCAAAATAGTGATATTTCAACAAGTCACGTGCAGCGAGCAAAATCCATTCAGGATCAATTTTGGCCAAAGTACGTAAATATACCTGCGACGTTTCGACCATCTCAAAAGCCATCACCCACGAGGTATTGGTTTTGTGCAGAGTACTTGCCGGAAAAACTTTTGCCTTTTGCTGACGCACTGCCATAAAGGTATTGCGTTCATCTGTTTTATTGGCAATGAAAGAAAGTAACCCTGTCAGCAATGCACGATGCAAGTTTTCATAATTTGCATCTTTTTCATTAAAGCTGAGTTTTAAACCTTCTGCTAATTCAACTAATTGCTGATGCGTTTGTTTCCACTCACGTAAACGCAACCAACTTAAAAAATTCTCCTTAGCAAACTGACGTCGTTTATTTTCAGACATACTTGCTTCACCTTTAGGATTTAAAGTATCCCAAAGTTTCAAATAAAACAGAAAATCTGAATCTGCTTCTTTGAACAATGCATGCTTTTGGTCAGCCTGCATTTGTTTGTCTGCTGGGCGTTCACGCGGATCTTGAACCGCTAAAGCACTCACCACAATCAAGATTTCTTTGAGTACACCAAAATGTGCACCACCAATAATCATACGTGCTAAACGTGGGTCAATCGGCATACGTGCCATCATTTGCCCGACTTTGGTTAGCTCATTTTTCTTCTCATTCATTGCCCCTAACTCAATCAAGAGCTTTCGACCATCATTCACAAGGCGGAAATCTGGCGGTTCAATAAAATCGAAGTTTTCTAACTCACCTAAACCCAAACTTTGCATTTGCAAAATAACGGAAGCTAAATTAGTTCGTTTAATTTCTGGTTCGGTAAATTCTGGACGGCTTAAAAAGTCTTCTTCGCTGTATAAACGAATACAGACACCGGCAGCAATACGACCGCAACGCCCTTTACGCTGATTGGCAGCAGCTTGGGAAATGGCTTCAATCGGTAAGCGTTGTACACGTGATCGATAGTTATAACGAGAAATACGGGCAAAACCGCTATCAATCACATAGCGAATATTTGGAACAGTAAGCGCAGTTTCGGCTACGTTGGTCGCAATAATAATACGACGGCCTTTACCACCTGGACTGAAAATCTTTTGTTGTTCAGAAACAGCTAAGCGCGCATACAACGGTAAAATTTCGGTATGTCTTGGCCCGTACTTTTGCAAGGTTTCCTGTAATTCACGAATTTCTTGCTCTGTGCTTGAGAAAATCAGAATATCGGCATGTTCTGGGTGACCTTTTGCTTCGGCATCGGCAAAACATTCTTCAACCGCTTGTACCACTGCACGTGGTAGATTTTCTTCAAAATCATCAAACTCATCGTCGTCACTTCCGCCAATATTCATCTCTGAAATTGGACGATAAAGCACTTCAACTGGATAACTACGCCCTTCCACTTCAAAAATTGGCGCATCATTAAAGTAGTTACTAAAACGATTTACATCTAAAGTTGCCGAAGTCACGATGACTTTAAGGTCTGGGCGTTTTGGCAGTAATTGCTTTAAATAACCCATAATAAAGTCGATATTGAGTGAGCGTTCATGCGCCTCATCAATAATGATCGTGTCATATTTAGACAAGAAGCGATCATTGCCTAACTCGGCAAGTAAAATACCGTCGGTCATTAACCGGACAATCGAATCTTGCGAACCTTGTTCATTAAATCGGATTTTAAAACCAATCGACTCGCCAAGCTTTTCGCCGACTTCTTCTGCAATACGCTGCGACACACTACGTGCTGCTAAACGGCGTGGCTGTGTATGACCAATCATACCTGTTAAGCCACGACCTGCTAACATTGCAATTTGGGGAAGCTGAGTGGTTTTACCGGAACCTGTTTCACCTGCCACAATAATGACCTGATGCTTTTGAATTGCATCAATTAGGCGGTCAGCATATTGAGAAACTGGTAGTTCCTGATTTAGTTTAATTTCAGGTAAACGTGCAAAGCGCTGTCTTACTTTGGCATTAGATTGTTCAAATAATTTTTCAATCTCTGCTGTATTGGCTTTTTTATCTTTACGTAAACGATTTAAACGGTGACGATCTCTTGCCATCACCCACTGATCTATATTTAAACCATTCTGCACAAACAAACTTTCCTGAAAATACAACAATCCGCTATTTTACGCTTTAATGTGCATAAGGTAAAACAATTGGTTTTTGATATATTTTTAATTTTTTTACATTTTACCCTTGAATTCTCACTAACGAGACTTCATGTTGTTAGGCAAGTTTCTTTTACTATAACTGTCATTTGATTTACATGTTTTTGCAGTCAAATCGAGTACAGTGTTTGGGGACTTAAAAATCGCAAATTTATCACTTATTCAATTTTCCGATTTTAGTCATGTAAAAATACTATTTCCCCAATAAAGAATTTTTATTTATTCTACATCTCGTAAACAAGTTTAAATATAAACCTCAATCATGGAGACAATGATGAGCTTGATTAATACTGAAGTTAAACCATTCCAAGCAACTGCTTACCACAACGGCCAATTTGTTGAAGTTAACGAAACTAACCTTAAAGGTAAGTGGTCTGTTGTATTCTTCTATCCAGCTGACTTCACTTTCGTTTGTCCAACTGAACTTGGTGACTTAGCAGACAACTACGCTGAATTCCAAAAACTTGGTGTTGAAATTTATGCTGTATCTACTGATACACACTTCACGCACAAAGCTTGGCACGACACTTCTGAAGAAATCAAAAAAATTCAATATCCATTAGTTGGTGACCCAACTTGGACTCTTTCTAAAAACTTCGACGTTCTTATCGAATCTGAAGGCTTAGCTGACCGCGGTACTTTCGTTATCGATCCAGAAGGTAAAATCCAAATCGTTGAACTTAACGCTGGTGGTATCGGCCGTGATGCGTCTGAACTTCTTCGTAAAGTAAAAGCTGCTCAATACGTTCACGCTCACCCAGGTGAAGTTTGCCCAGCTAAATGGAAAGAAGGCGAAGCAACTCTTGCTCCATCTATCGACTTAGTTGGTAAAATCTAATTTTTTAGATTAGACCAATACGTCTGAAACCACCCTTTTTAGGGTGGTTTTTTTATTGTTTATTTTTATAAATCTAAGCCCTACTCCACACCAAAATTTTATAGCTAATTTTTTACAATTCTTATACTTATAAATTTATAGCAATATTCATTTATGAATTGTCAGCCTGCTTAACTTAGAGTACTGTCAAATGATGAAACAAAAGAGTTTTATATATGTATTAAAAGATCAAACAAAAGTAGGAGTAGTTATATGGAAAAATCTGTTGTTGTAACCTCTTGGAAATACGATGTTTCTTCACGCTATTTAAAAATTTTCTATAGCAATGGCTCAGGTGAGCTCTATCATCCCGTTCCAGAGTTTATCTACAATAATTTGCTACGTACAAATGATAAAACTGCATTTGTTCACAAATATCTTGAGTTTGATCTGCATTTTAAAAGGCTCTGTATTTCTGCTTAATCATAAAAAATCAGCCCGCTTGGGCTGATCTGTTTTATATCTTTCAACTATTTAAGCCGCGTCATTTTGTTCAATATATTTTTCTAGCATTTTTTCCTTCACATCAACATGCATATTGATTTTACTGAGGTCGCCCTTATAGTGATCGACAACGCGATCATCCATAATTTTTGACCACCAAGATGGAATAAATGCAGGCAAAATCATTGCACCATAGCCTGCTGGTAATTGCGGCGCATCTTCAAAGTGACGTAAGGTCTGAAAGCTGCGGGTTGGATTGGCATGATGATCTGAATGGCGTTGTAATTGATACAAGAACAAATTGGTCACCACATTATTATTGTTCCAGCTATGCTCTGGTAAAGTACGTTCATATTGGCCATTTTCTTTCTTTGCACGCTTTAAACCATAATGTTCAATATAATTCACCGATTCAAACAAAGTTACTGCATAAGCGGCTTGAGTGACTTGAAATGGAATCGAACGCGCACCAAATTTCATCAACATGGCTGTATGGTACACAGCAGACATCGCCCAGCCATGAATTAGCTCATTTTCCTTACAGAAGAAAGGCAATTTCTTACGTTCTAAACGATTCTTTTCAATTTCGATTGCCGATTTAAAGCTACCAATTACGGTACGTGGTAAAAACTTCCAGAAGGTTTCACCAAATTGCGAAGATGCTGGATCTTCAGGTGTCGCAACGCGACGGTGGTGTCCATAAGGGTGTTCAATTCGGAAATGGTTATAACCCGAGGGCACTAACGCTAAATGCGATAAATAATGTTCAAGCTGTCCATTCTTGTGGCTAAGTTCATGTGCCGTATTAATAGCAATCCCATTGACCATTCCCACCAAAGTTCCCAGTAAAACCTGATCAGCAAGAGGTGTATTTTTACGACTGGCTAAATATGCCCCATAGATATTGGTCGCGTATTGCAGAGGAATAAAAAGTTTAACAATACGAGCGTAATACGGATCAGCTTCTAAATCGGCGATTGCATCTAATGGCGGATTTTCGTTGTCTTCACCAATCAATTTATCCAATGCAGGAATAACACCATGAATAAATAATGGCCCAAATGAAGCGAAGAACTTTTTAGTTTTTTTAGGACCAAATTGATAGCCCGCCAGGCCACCCATTGCAATTGTCGGTACAGCCAAACCCAATAGCCATAAATGACGTTTTTTATCCTTAAATGTTGTTGTCGCTTGCTCGACATCCAATTGAGTATGCGTATTCATTAGAGACTCCAATCAAACACAAAATGTTTTTCTTGAATTGATTGTGCTCGTTCATAGCCCCTCTATATTATCATTTTAAGACTTGCTATTATCATTTTAAGACTTTACTGAGTTTTTCTTGTGCAGAAGCAACAGATCCCTGTTATTCCATCACGTTATTATTTACGGCTGATTGAAATTTTAATCAACACGCATCAATACGATAATGATTTGTTGGTGGCATTGCAGCAAGAACTGGCAAAAACAGAATTATTATCGATTCAACAAATTGAACAATTTATTGAGATGGGTTTAAGTCTGCCCAATACCCAAGACTTGGCCTTTGAACTGGGTAAAAATATAAAACTCAGCTCACATAGTCTAGTGGGCTATGCGCTAATGACCAGTCCTAATTTGGAACATGCACTGAGGCTGATTGCCCAATATTTTAGACTGATTATGCCGAGTTTTAAGCTCAGTATTGGATTTCCGACCAATCAGCAAAAGGTTGAACTATTATTCGAACCGATTTTGCAGATGAATAAGCAATGTTTGGCCTTTCATATTGAAGCGATCGCCGTGGCGTTTTACTACAGCCTGTTAGAGTTAGCAGGTCAGCAATTGCAACGCTACCAAGTGTATTTGAGTGTTCCAGAGCCGAGCTATCAAGAACGTTACGTATCCTTAGTGAAAGCCAATTTCCACTTTAACTATACGTGGCTTTCAGGTATACGCGTGGTAATTGATCAGCAACAATTGGCACTGCCCTTGCCTTTAGCTGACGCACATAGTTTAAAAATAGTTGAGCAACGCTGTCAGGAACAAATCCAAAAGATCTATCATCAAGGTGAAATTGTTGAATGGGTCAGCATGATGTTGCGGCAAGCCAATCAAGTCCCAACCCTAATGGAATGTGCAAAAGTATTAAACATTTCTACCAAAACCCTACAACGCTATTTGCAGCAACAAGGTGTTGAATTTCATGCTTTAAAGCAACAGATCAGCACTGAGCGCGCCATTGATTTATTAGAGAATTCCGCCTTTACCATTACCCATATTGCCTATGAGCTGGGGTATTCCAATCCTGCCAATTTCACCCGTGCATTTAATAAAGTACAGGGCTGTAGTCCGCAAGCTTATCGGCAAGAATATCTAAAGAAAGTGAACTTACTTCAGAACCACCATACATAAACCAGCGCCTACCGGCAAAATACTGCTCATAAAGTTTTGATCATTTTTAATCAGTTCCAGAAATGATTTTACTTCAGCCGCATGTGAAATGACGTTATCAATAATGAGTACGCCACCTTTTGGCTTGATCAAACGTTTTAAATCTGGCCAATAATTCTCGTAAGCATGACGCTCGGCATCTAACAAAATAAAATCAAACGTTTCCTGCGCTTCTTTTAAATAATCAGTTGCATCCCCTACCCAAAATTGAACGATTTCACTAAGCTCTAACTCAGCAACATGGCGTTTCGCCTCAGCACTTCGCTTTGCATCAATTTCAACTGTAGTCACCTGCCCACCAGTTGCCTGAGCGGCTTCAGCTAACCATAAAGTTGAGTAACCCGTTGAAGTACCAATTTCTAAAATAGCCTTGGCTTGCTGCATGCGAATAAATTGCGACAGTAGTTTTGCAGACTCAGCCTCAATATTGCGATAACGCAGCAAGCGATCTGCCTGCTGGGCATCATGCCGTTTAAAGGTGTCATATAAATCTGCAACTCTTTGTAAGAAAAAAGTATTTGGCATCTATTCACCCTTTAAACTCGTTATTTTATATGACAGCCGTTTGAGTTAAGTGCTTTGAATTAACTTAAACCGCGGTACGATACTTCCATCAGCCACTTGAACCGTTTCAGTAAACATATCTAGTGGACGCACCCAAGTTGAATAGTCACCATAAAGACACTGATAAACGACTAGCTCCTCTTCAGTCTCACTGTGTTTTGCCACAGAAAAAACTTGATAGAGATTACCTTTATAATGCTGATAAATGCCGCGTTGCAATGACATGAAAGTACCTTTTAATGTTATGACATAAAATCTTTACAGCCATATAACATATATAAATTTTTAAATACTTTCACTTTAAAAGATAAAAAAAAGTAATAAAGGACACTTAAAGACAAATTACCGCTTTAAATTATTGATATTGTTTATGAGTATCATAATACATTCAAAAAACCGATCAAATCTATAAAAACATACTGTTTTACCTATTTTGTGTTTTAACGTACTATGCATCTATTGAAAGAATTTGGATGCATTGGAGTAAAAACAGATGTTAGATCAAAACATTAAAACTCAATTAAAAGCTTACCTAGAACGTTTAGAAAGTCCAATCGAATTAGTTGCTGCTTTAGATGAATCAGATAAAGCTGCTCAAATTAAAGAGCTAGTTAGCGAAATTGCTGAACTTTCTGACAAGGTCACTGCCCGTTTTGATGGCAACAATACACGTCGTCCAAGCTTTGGTGTGTCTAAAGCAGGTGAACAACCACGTGTGTTCTTTGCCGGCTTACCAATGGGACATGAGTTTACATCTTTGATCTTGGCACTGTTACAGGTGTCTGGCTATGCTCCTAAAGTTTCTGATGAAGTGCTTAACCAGATTAAAGGTTTAAACCTCAAAGCTGACTTTGATGTGTTTGTATCGCTAAGCTGTCATAACTGTCCGGACGTGGTACAGGCGCTTAACCTGATTGCAATTTATAACCCGAACACAACTGCAACCATGATCGATGGTTCATTCTTCCAAGACGAAGTTGAACAACGCAAAATCATGGCGGTTCCAATGGTCTTCCAAGACAATGAACACATTGGTCAGGGTCGTATGACACTTGAAGAAATCGTAGCAAAACTCGACACCAACTCTGCTGAAAAAGATGCAGCGGCGCTTAATGCCAAAGATGCGTTTGATGTGTTAGTGATTGGTGGTGGTCCTGCGGGTGCAACTGCTGCGATCTATGCAGCACGTAAAGGCATTAACACAGGTATCGTGGCTGAACGTTTTGGTGGTCAGGTCATGGACACCATGGACAT
Source organism: Acinetobacter sp. AOR14_HL (assembly GCF_027855175.1). Taxonomy (NCBI): domain Bacteria; kingdom Pseudomonadati; phylum Pseudomonadota; class Gammaproteobacteria; order Moraxellales; family Moraxellaceae; genus Acinetobacter; species Acinetobacter sp. AOR14_HL. Next base: position 106,801 of record NZ_JAKTII010000017.1, read on the forward strand.
TGAAAACTTCACTTCTGTTCAAAAAACTCAAGGTCCTAAATTTGCTGCCGAAATGGAAGCACATGTTCGTGAATACGATGTTGATATCATGAACCTGCAACGTGTAAGCAAAATCGTTGGTGCAGATCAAACTGCAAATGGTCTGGTTGAAGTTGAACTTGAAAATGGTGCAAAACTTGAATCTAAAACAGTAATCCTTTCAACAGGTGCACGTTGGAGAGAGATGAATGTACCGGGTGAAGCTGAATACCGTACCCGTGGTGTCGCGTACTGCCCACACTGTGATGGTCCATTGTTCAAAGGAAAACGTGTTGCCGTGATTGGTGGCGGTAACTCAGGTGTTGAAGCTGCAATTGACCTTGCAGGGATTGTTGAGCATGTCACTTTGGTTGAGTTCGACACTAAACTTCGTGCAGACCAAGTCTTGCAAAACAAATTACATAGCTTGCCAAACACGACAGTGATCATGAATGCTTTAAGCACAGAAGTGTTAGGCGATGGATCACAAGTGACAGGTCTTAAATATAAAGACCGTGCCACTGATGAAGAGCATGTAGTTGAGCTTGCAGGAATCTTTGTACAGATTGGTTTATTGCCAAACACTGACTTCTTAAAAGACAGTGAGCTTGAGTTAACCAATCGTGGCGAGATCATTGTAAATGACCGCAACGAAACCAATGTGAAAGGTGTATTTGCTGCGGGTGACTGTACAACTGTGCCTTACAAGCAAATCATTATTGCCACGGGTGAAGGCGCTAAAGCATCACTCTCTGCGTTTGATTACATCATCCGTTCGGGGCAATAAAAATAGGTCAAACCATTATTATTTAATTCAAGCCTAGCATTACAAAATGCTAGGCTTTTTTAATATTAGAGTTACAACTCTTTAACAATTTTCGATCTTTATTAATCAGTTAGTTTATGTTTATATTTTAGACATCCATAATTTTGGATGCCATAAATTAGAAGGAAAAACACAATGAATAAATTACTTGTTGCTTTAGGTCTTGCTGCGACCGTTGCTCTTGTTGGATGTAATAAAGATAAAGCTCCAGAAACAGGTGCGACAACGGGTGAACACTTAGAAAATGCAGCTCAACAAGCAAGTGCAGATATCAAATCTGCTGGTGACAAGGCTGCAGACGATATTGCAACTGCAACTGATAATGCTGCTGATAAAATCGACGCTGCAACTGACCATGCTGCTGATGCTACCGCTGAAGCTGCTGCAAAAACTGAAGCGACTGCTCGTAAGGCAACTGCTGATACAGCTCAAGCTGTTGAAAATACCGCTGCTGAAGTAAAAAAAGATGCTCAAAACTAATTGTCTTTAACAAAAAAAGCCCCTATTGATTAGGGGCTTTTTTTGGCTTTTAAAATCTTTTATGAAATTAAGCCTTCATCACGCATCGCAATTTGTACAGATTGACGCTCTGCAACTTTATTACGTAGTGCAATAATGTGTTTATATGGTGTTAAATCATGCTCAATTGAGTTTGACCAGTTTGTTAAAACAAATAGATAAGCATCTGCTGGGCCAAAATTATCATTTACCAAATAATCATAATCAGATTCAGCCAAATAATTATCGATATATTTTAAAAGACGATCAATTTCTGCATAAGCTTTGGTTTTTTCATCATTTGTTAACGGTGCGCCAAAGAAAACTGCATAAGCATCATGTAATTCAGAGTTTAAGTACCCCAACCACTCCAATACTTTCGCACGACCCATACCAGATGGCGGAATTAAATCCTGCTTAGGGTCATGCTGAGCAAGAAATGGTAAAATCGCAACGTTTTCAGTTAACATTAAACCCGGGTTAATTTCTAAAGCTGGTACATATCCTTTTGGATTAATCTCGTAATAATCTGCGCCTTTTTCTGTTTTATGAGTTTTTAAATTTACCCGTTCTAAGTCAAAATCAACATTAATTTCATTTAAAATAATATGTGCAGCTAAAGAACATGCGCCTGGCGAATAATATAATTTCATATCTGATCCTTGTTATCTCATATTAACGTTTTAAATTGCTTCTAGAAAACCTGCAAGGTTTGCACAATTCTTTAATTGTAAAAAAGCGTAAACTTATAAAATACTTACACCACCTAATATTCTTGAAAAAGTCATTCCTTGCAAGTTGTCTTGCGTGACGATTGTTTAAAATATGATAAAACACATTTGCGTCACGCAATTTTTCCGTTAACTGCGCTTAAAAAGCTGGCTAAGCCAGTTCATTAATTCAGATAAGAAATCAAAAATACCATTTTTCTTATCATCATCCGGATGACTTGAGTCTTTTCCATTTAAATCTAGGTCTACAATTACTGGGTCGTGGTCCGAAGAGCGATAAGCATCTTCACCATAGAACAACGCCTTTTGCTCATCTGTTTTATATTCTTCGTTATAGTCTAAAGCCGTTGGCTCATCAGCATTGATATGCCATGCAAAGGTTCTCACTACTTTTGGATATAAAGACGCATCAGCAATTGCATGATCTAGGTTACCTGCTCCCCCATTACCGTTGGCATCACTTGCAACACCAAAAACATAGCTATATGCCTGAGTACCCTGACCGATTTTAGTGTCATTAAGTAAAACTTTATAATTCGCTTTTTCAAATGACAAAATAGGTTCTTCTTTTGCGTAGCTGTTCATATCCCCGACAAGTAAAGCATTTTGCTTAGGCACTTGAGTTGGATTTTTCGCTAACCACTGCACAATTTGATCAACTGCTTTCACACGAGTTGGATTCCAACAGCCTTGACCATCTTTTTGGTCTGCATCAGTAGAGCTAGCATCGACCCCACTACAGCTTTTCGATTTAAGATGATTTGGAATAACAGTAAACGTTTTATTACCACGAACTGCTTGGAAACTTTGCGCCAAAGTTGTTCGGTTCTTATCACCCAAATCGAGTACAACAGGCTTATTTAAAGGCTTAACACGCTTACTGTTATAAATAATAGCCACAGCAATCGCATCACCACCTAAACGGTCTAGATTTTCAGGAACGACATATTTCCAATCGCTACCTAAAGCTTTGGTCAAATGAGCAATAGCACTGTTCGGTCCATAACCGTTGTTGGCAATTTCCATCAAACCGTATACATCGGCATCAATCGCTTTAAGTGCACTCACAATTTTACGATGCTGTTTGTCAAACTCAGCTTGTGTTGTCGCACCACGCTCTGTTGGGAAACCTGTTGCGCCATTGTCATAGTTCAAAACATTAAATGAAGCTACACGAATGTGATTGGCATTTTTGGTAAGGACACTTTGACGTGGGTTTGGTTGAGTAAGAACCTCAGGTTGATTGCGCCCAAGCACAGGTTGTACACGCCAACCATTAAAACGGTATTCTAAAATACCTTCAGCATTTTTAAGTTCATAACCCGAACGTAGCGTATTGGCAGCACTAAAATTGCTTGGTAACCATGGTGTACGGTTTTGGTTGTTATAACCATCATCAAAAATAATTTTTGATAATAAGTTTTTCTGAGCTAGAGCCTTAGCTTCAGGAGATAACGCAGGATATAAATTGGTTGGAATATATAAGCGGCCTAAGCTCAGCGATAATTCACCATAACGGCCATAATTGTAGTTCTCGCTGACCGTTAAAGTCTGAGGTAATTTGACCAACATACCTTGATAACGCTGTGGAGAATTGGTCGATCCACCAGTTAAATTTGCAAATGGAAGTTCAAGGCTAATCGGCTGAACCTGATTTGCCATATTGCTATTACAGGTTTGAATATCTTGTTGTAACTGATCTATCTGTAACTGATTTTGATAAGAAGTTAAACGACCACGTAAAATAACTTCATCGCCAACTTGTCCACCTTTTACCGCACTACTATTTGGAATATAAACAAAAATGGCATTGCTAACATTTGCACGTGCTTTTGTGTCTGGCGTCTGAACATAAAAACCAGAGAATCCATTGGCATAACGATAGTCAGCTGTAATCACACCACGCACAGTATAAGTCTGGTCTTGAGTTGCTGCAGCTAAGTCAGCAATCGCTGTATTTGAGCTTGAGCAACTGACTGTTTCAACAGGAGGCTGAGTTGTAGATCCTGATAAATTTGAAAAGTCATTTCGGTTTGTCCAAGCAGACCATGAATGGTCCAAATCAAATGCGGCGGTTGCATCAACACTTAAAGCTGGGTTCTCTGTTTCAATACGCTTAAAACTATTTCCCAAGCTTGAAACTGCTGTCCCCCATCCCGCTGCTGGGCGTTCACCAATACGACCAAAACGGTCTACAGGTGTACCTTTATAAACAAGTACGACTGCATCATCACCATTAAAAGAGAGTGCTGCCACCTGATTAACTTTACTTCCAAGCTCAGTTTGCAACTCTGAGCGGCCCACTAAAAACTTCTGTTTACTCGCGAGTGTACCTTGTAAACGAAAAGCCACAGTCTTCGCTGTTCCACCATTATTAAATTGTTGAATCTCATAATCGGCTAAATTAACTGTAGCGCCATCTGGATTATAAATTTCCAAGCCTTTTTTATTGCTGCTGCCGTCAACATATTGACTAAACATCAGCTGTGCTTGAGCAACTGAGCTATATGAAAATGCACCTAATGCACTTAAAAAGACCGAAAGTGTTCTTAATTGAAAAGTTTTCATGAGTAAAAGTGTTCATATGAGTTTTAATTAGTCTCTTAGAGTAAATATTGATCATGACATCTACATGAAGAAAAACACCGAAACATTTGACTTGATCACCTGAAGACTTAAAATACCGCATTTGAATTTCAATATTGCCAAGGTTATGTCGATCGATCAGTTAGAAACGCAAATTGCAGACTTAGACAATTTGCCTGAACACCGTGAAATTGTGACGTTTATGCGTCGTTCAGCACCACTTAATACGTCTCAACGCACGGCATTAGAACAACATCGCGATTTAATTTTGGAATATCCTGTTGGCGACTTACGTCAACACTTCGAACACCCAGAGCGTCCATTAACTGTAGAAATCGGTTTTGGTATGGGGCGTTCGTTAGTCCTTATGGCAAAAGCGAACCCTGAACGCAACTATGTGGGTATTGAAGTTCACGTACCTGGTATTGCTCAATGCCTATATGAAGCAGGTATAGCAGAAGTTAAAAACTTACGTGTACTTGATGCAGACGCGATTCAGGTTCTACGTGAAATGCCAGACAACAGCATTAACTGCGTACAACTTTACTTCCCTGACCCTTGGCAAAAGAAACGTCATTTCAAACGTCGTTTTGTTGCCCATGAGCGTATGCCATTGGTTGAACAAAAGCTTGAGCTTGGCGGTACATTCCATGCTGCAACAGATTGGGAACCGTATGCTGAATGGATGCTAGATGTATTAGACAACCGTCCAGACCTTGAAAACTTGGCAGGTAAAGGCAATAGCTACCCTCGTCCAGATTGGCGCCCAGTGACTAAGTTTGAACGCCGTGGTATTGAGTCAGGTCATAAGATTAATGACTTTATCTTTAAAAAGATTAAGTAACTAATAAAAAAGGCTTAGAACAAAATCTAAGCCTTTTATTTTAAAACCAATCTAGTGAATAAGCGGAATTAAAAATTAGCTGAGCATAAAGATTTAAATGAAAATAACCTTTGAATTATTAGTTATATAAATATAATAATAACAACCATTTTAACTAGACAGAAAATAACAATGAAGCTTTTCGCATTTCTAATTTGCGTAATTGTCTCAAGTGGCTGCTTTGCCTCAACTCAAGAAGACTTTGAACTTAAATATTACAAGTTAATGGAACGATACATTCAAACACAATCGGACAGAAATCAAATCATTTCCACAGAAGCAAAAACTGAGCAAGAAGATCTTGTTAGGTCTAATAAACTCAAAGCTCTTGATTGCAAAGGATGGAAAGAAAATATTGAACTTTTTGACTTTATCTTAAGTAGATTTAAAGAATATGAATCAGCCTCAGAAGAGGTTAGAACAATGGGATATACTAAAGAAAATCTACAGGAGGATTCTGAATGGCTGCGTGAGCAATTACACAAGCCAGAGAACCAATGTAGATAAACCAAAATTCAAAAAACCGCCGAAGTGCGGTTTTTTATTACCTGCTAAAAGCAGATGCAGACAGCATAACGAGCGAATATTCATTTTGTTTTCACGTAACAACATCCCCCTCTTGAGGTATATTGAATCTTCCTTTATTCACATATCTCCCTAAAAACAAAAAGCTCACAAGCAATATAGTTTTCTTTAAATATCACTTTAGTTAATCTCTAGACTTATTAATATTCATAAATCATGTTAAAAATATAGAAATGAACACTTCACTAACTAATTACTTAAACTCACGAAAGTCAGAAAATAATATGCTAAAAATCTTAGGGCGCGATAACTCAATTAATGTTCGTAAAGTCTTGTGGCTCTGCGAAGAATTAAATCTTGAATATGAAAGAGAAGATTGGGGAAGAGGCGTTCTTTCAACACAATCTCCTGAATTTCTACAATTAAACCCCAATGGACAAATTCCTGTTGTTTTAGGTGGTGATTTAGTACTTTGGCAGTCCAATAGTATTATCCGTTATCTAGCAAATGCTTATGACAAAGAGCATCTGCTTTACCCTACACAAGCGAAAGAAAGATTTTTTGTAGACCAGTGGCTTGATTGGCAAGCGATAGAGCTGAATAACAGCTGGACTTATACGATTATGTCTCTGCTTAGACATTCACCAGATCATCAAGACCCAAACTTATTACAACAAGGTATTGATAAGTGGAATCGTCATATGCAGATGCTTGATCAACAACTTGCAAAAACTCAAGCCTATGTTGCAGGTTCACAATTTAGCTTAGCCGATATTCCAATTGGTCTGTCTGTACAGCGCTGGAAGGCAACGCCTTTTGACCATCCAACGCTTAGTCATGTCGACCAATATTTTGAACTTTTAAATCAACGTGCGGGCTTTTTAAAATGGGGAAATAACGGCGAACCTTAATTTTTAAATAAGCTTTAAGCCGAGTGATGGCGTTGTAAGATGCCATCACTTAAAAGTTGATACACCTGTTTTAAATCATCTCGTTCTGCTTGAGCTAATAGGTTTTGATGCATTGCTAAGATATTTTGATCGCCTCGTACCGCTGGCCCTGTTTGCATTTGTTTTGGATCATTTTCAGTGGCTTTTTTTGCTGTTTCCACAATTAATGGATAAAGCAAACTAAAGTCCACCTGTTCTGCATCCACTATTTGCTTTGCCATATCAAAACAATAATTACTAAAATTACAGGCAAATACGGCTGCTAAATGCAAAGTTAAACGCTGCTTTGAGGTGTATTGATATACTCGTTTGCTTAGGCTATTTGCTAAATCTAAAAGTAGTTCCTGGTCGACATTTGTTACGGATTCAACAAATAACGGCGTTGCAGACCAATCAACATCTCTTTCTAAGCTAAAAGTTTGTAATGGATAAAACACCCCTGCTTTTTCATGCACATGACTGATGACTTCAATATTAGTGCTACCCGAGGTGTGAACCATAAGAGTTTCAGGAAATAATTCATGAACCTGTTTTACAAGCTCAGCAATTGCACTATCTGAAACCGCTAGAATGATGAGCTCGGTCGATTGAAATTGCTGTAAAGACTGACATGCTTTTGCTTGAATTTTCTCTGCAAATTTTTGGGTTTTATCAAAATCACGTGCATAGACTTGTACGATGTTATGACCTTGAGCCAATAAAGCCTGTGCCAAATGAAAGGCAACTCGTCCACTTCCTATCAAACTGATTTTCATATTAACCCAACAATATTTATCTCTATAAAAAAAGCTTCTCAAAATGAGAAGCTTTTTTCAAATCAAAATGAATAAAATCAATAATTTTTCATAAATTATTTCATTATTGAGCTACTGAAAACTCGATGCGACGGTTTTTGAAACGTCCTTCATCAGTTGTATTTTCAGCAACTGGTTGATCAGAACCATGACCTTGTGCAACTAATTTAGAGGCATCTACACCTTTAGATGTTAAATAGTCTACTACAGCTTGAGCACGGCGTTGAGACAAAGCTTTATTTGAAGCTGCATTACCGGTTGAGTCTGTATGGCCGCCAACATTTAATTTCACTCCAGACACTTTATTTAAAAGTGTTACAGCTTGATCAAGAATAGCTTTGTTATCCGCAGGGATTTCACTTGAACCACTCGCAAAATTAATAATTTGCAAGTTAAGGGCTTTCACCAAAGCATTTACATCGACATTGTTCGGGTCAATTGCTGTTAGAGCAGTTTGTGATGCACTCAAGCTATTGCTCACAGATTGTTCAGCTGTTACTGGTGCTGCGGCTACAACCTCAGTATGTGGCACCAATGCTTTTACTTTTGCAGTTAAAGCTTCTAATGTTGCCGCATCCCCCGCTTTCAAAGTAATTTTATCACCCACCCATTCTAAAGATGCATTTGGCACACCTTTTAATGCACCGAGCACACCAGCAAGTGCATCTTTGTCTGTAAATGAAGCCGCATAAGTTTGGCTTGTATCCACATTACAATCTTGAGTTGTCGAAAAAACCTTTTTAACGTTTGTTTGTAGCGTTGCCAAAAATCCTTGGTCACCAATCCCAGCCTGACACTGACTCACTGCCCCTTTATCATCTGTACTTAAAGTTAAACTAGCTGGTGCAGCAGCGGCTTCAACACCACTTGCAGCCGACGGTTCTGGTGCTGGTACAGCTTCTTTATGCTGGCAAGAACGCCATAACCACGCAATAATAAGACCCAGAATAATTAGAGCAATAATAGGCAAGAACCCACGAGACTTACCCGTTTTTTCGCTGGCTGCAGCTAATGGTGGAGCTGTTGAAGTTGAGTGTGGAACCGAAGATAAACCTGCACCAACACCTAAAGGTGCTAATAGACCTACTGCCCATGCAGGTAAATACGAACGAATAGTATCTGCATGCTGGCGCAAGTAATTCACAATACTTTGCTGGTCATTTCCAGCAACATCTGAAATTGCAGTAAGACTCGGTTTAATTGCACTGTTAAGTGTGCTTTCAATTTCATTATTTGGTGCTGTGCCGCTTAAATGAGTAAGCACAGTATTCTTGATTTGATCATTATGAGAAAAAAGATCGGATAACGATGGAGCCAGACTATTTTTCAATTGTCCGATAAGATCAGGTTTAGCAGCTAATAATGAAAGTAAAATTGGATAAAACTTAGATAAAGCATTTGATTTTTCGCCTAGGTATCCATCCTGTTCATCTAATAATATTGAAGATACTTTTTCTTTAAGCAATTCTATAGGGTTTATCGACATTGGTTATTCTCCCGAATTTATACGTCGTAACCAGCAACTTTTGATTATTCAAATAGTTCTTCTTTGCTGATAGTTTTTTATTCTAATCTGCCTAGAATCTTTTATTGTTTTTTATATAATTTATATACAATTTTCCATCTAGTATTTACAAAACAGGCAGATCTTATTGATCTACCTATTTATATTTTAAATTTACTTTAACTAAGTACTTTATCAGTTAGCAAAAGTTTGAAGTACTTTACCCGTCAAGGTTTGACCCAACAATGGGGTATTTTTTCCTTGCGATAAAATAGTGTCTTTGCTTACTGTCCAGTTAAAAGCAGGATCTACCAATACCCATCCAGCTTCATCTTCCCAACGCGAGGTCATGTTCGCAACCTGTGCTGGTACGCTGGTTACTTTAGCAACCCATTCTAGAGGTTCAAATAAACCTTCATTAATGAGTTGAATCCCTAACGATACATAGGTATCAAAAGCTGTAATGCCCGGCTGAGTTTCAGCAAATGGCGCCATTTTTGCCGAACTGCTTAAAGGCTCATGGTGCGTACAAATTGCATCAATTACGCCTTCTTTTAAGCCTTGACGTAAAATTTCTTTATCTTGCTCAGAACGCAATGGTGGGCGAACGTGTGCAAGTGAATTGAAACCGTCTGTTAAGTGTTCAGTTAAATGTAACTGGTGCATTGCAACATCGGCAGTCACAGGTAAGCCTTTTGCTTTTGCAGCACGAATTAGGTCAACCGATGCACCACAAGACAACAAACCAAAGTGAGCTTTTACGCCAGTTGCTTCAATCATAAGCAAATATTTTGCAATCGCTACAGTTTCAGCAAGTGCCGGAATCATCGGCAGACCTTGGCGAGAAGCAATAAAGCCTTCGTGTGTACATCCATCTTTAGCAATCTGTGGTTCTTCAGCATAGAACACAACCGTTAAGCCAAGACCAGCTGCATATTCCAAAGTACGAATAACAACATCATCATTTTCAAAAGCAGCGTTAGCATTTGAAACAGCAGTACATCCGCCCTTTTTCAGGCCAGCCATATTTGCAGGTTGTTTACCATTTAAGCCTTGAGTTTGAGCACCAATAATATGCATGTGAATGCCACCATCAAGCCATGCCTTTTCAATCAAGCCATGAATGAGGGCACCGTTGTCTTGTACAATCGGCTTTGAGTCTGGTGGGGTAATGACGTGCAAAATGCCATTAGCACGTGCCGCCTTCCCTTCAGATTTAAGTGTCCCATGTTGCTGTTGACCAGGCTCACGTAAACGCGCGCACAAATCAACCATGGTTGGCATTAACCATTTGCCTTGACCATCAATGGTTTGTTCAACTTGCTCTACTGGAGCAACCAGCTTGCCATTTTGAATATATACAGTTTGTACGTTGTCTGTTTTCTGGATTGGGTCTAACACACGTACATTTTCAATTTTTACAATACTCATGTGATCCATTCCTTACAACGTAATCGCTTCAATTAAGCCTTGTTCTTGGAGTTGGCCTTGCATTGACAACGCCAACACAGCCATACGAACTGCAATACCGTTGGTTACTTGTTTCAGAATAACCGACTGGTCTCCATCCGCCACACTTGAATCAATTTCTACACCACGATTCATTGGCCCTGGATGCATAACGATACAATCAGGTTTAGCCAAACCAAGACGCTCTTTGTTTAAGCCATACATTCTGTAAAATTCAGACTGTGAAGATAATGCTGGAGAATCAATACGCTCATTTTGAATACGTAGAGCAATAATCACATCACAATCTGCGATCCCTGCATCCATGTTATTAAACAAGCGGACATGCTGGCCATATTCTGAAAAGCCCACTGGTAATAATGTATTCGGTGCAATCACACGAATATCTTTACATCCTAGTGTTTGTAATGCTGCAACATCCGAACGTGCTACACGAGAGTGTTTAATGTCACCAATAATGGCAACACTCAACTCTTCAAACGGTTTTTTTGTTTCACGGCGAATGGTAAGCATATCGAGCATCGCTTGCGTTGGATGGGCATGACGTCCATCTCCAGCATTAATAATTGCGACCTTTGGACACACATCTTTAGCAATGAAATGTGCAGCGCCCGAAGATGAATGGCGTACAACAAAAATATCCGCAGCCATTGCTTCCAGGTTCCAGAGCGTATCTCGTAGCGTTTCACCTTTTGATGTACTTGAACGTGCAATATCAATATTCAATACATTTGCAGACAAGCGTTTTGCTGCTGCTTCAAAAGTAGTACGAGTACGGGTGGAGTTTTCAAAGAAAAGATTCATAACCGTCAATCCCTCTAAGAGCGGACGGTTAATTAAATTATTATTATCATCTAAAAAGCTTTGTGCGGTATCTAAAATCTTAGTGAGGTTTTCTTTTGAAAGTCCCTCAATCGTTAAAAAATGTTTTAAATTTCCGTCTTGATTGAGCTGAACCTGGCTCGGTTGATGCAACGCTGCAATATGCATAATGGATTCCTATGGGTCGAATCGCGAAAACGTGCATAGTGTAGCTGAATTCCGCTCTTTTCGCAGAAGAACTTTACAGAATAAGGCCCTAAATTGACCAGAAAATTTAGGACCGTGATCTGGACTATCTCAATGCACCTATATAATGGTGTGGAACTTGTGCCCGATAAATGTCTTCGGCGGTAATTTCTGAACCTTCATCGACTTTAACATCAGCAAGTTTTTCTTTTTGAGAAGACTCGGGTATTGCGTCAACCAACGATCTTAATCGCTCAACGCATCGTTTTAATTCGTCATCCTCTGTTTCTAACGCTACCGTAATTACATATTTTGCATAATCTTTATTTTGAATCACGTACATTGCATCTATTACCCGCCCAGTCACCCTACGCATACGTACATATATTTGTGTAGCCACAGAGAAAGCATCTGCATTAGTGATAAAACCATTCCCGATCATGTCTTTCATTTATAACGTTCCCATCCATTAAAATTATAAAAATGGTTAAAAACCGACTATGTCTGTTAAATAAATAACCATCGATAGTATTGGTCTAGCAAAATACATACCAATTTCAAGGTATTACTCATTAAAAATCAGTTTATTGGTTGCTAAATGATAGGTTGCAATAATTTAAAAACCTTTAGACATCAAAATACGTTAAACTTTGCATCGTTAATATTTATATGTTTTGGTCAATCGAGTTTATGAATACCTCTTTACGTTTAAACCACTATTGGATTACTTGTGCTGATGGTTTAGAACCCCTCTTACAAGAAGAAATAGAACAACTTGGCACCAAAGTGACAGAACGTAAAGCAGGACGTTTAATCATTGAAGGAACGCTTGAACAAGCTTACCGCATTTGTATGTGGTCGCGTCTCGCTTCTCGTGTTTTACTTCCTATTCATACTTATGAACTTGAATTTACGCATGATGCACGTGATGTAGCAGAAGAGCTCTATGAAGGCGCGATGAGCTTTGATTGGTCACTTATTTTTGCACCACAAAGTACTTTCGCAATCCGCTTACATGCAGAACGTGAAATCATGGTCAATTCGCAATTTGCCACACTGCGTGTAAAAGATGGCGTTGTTGATTCCTTTATGGAAGCTGTAGGCCGTCGCCCTAGCATTGACACCAAACAACCAGAAATTACGATCTATGCTTTGGCAGGTAAAACTGAACATACCTACTGTTTAGATTTATCAGGTGACTCGCTCCATAAACGTGGCTATCGTCGTTTTATGACGGATGCACCAATTAAAGAAAACCTTGCTGCGGCAATTTTACAAAAAGCTCAGCTCAAACAGCGTAATCCAGAGATTGTGCTTGACCCAATGTGTGGTTCAGGCACATTTATCATTGAAGCATTAATGATTTTAACTGACCGTGCACCAGGGCTTGTTCGTCGTTTTGGATTTAATGGCTGGCATGGTCATGACCGCGAACTTTGGCTTTCACTCAAAGCAGAAGCAGCAGAGCGTCACGAAAAGGCACTTGAATTACCTCTACCTAAATTTTATGCCTACGATGCAGACTGGGAAGCAATTAAAGCAACCCGTGAAAATATTATTGCGGCAGGCTTTGAAAATTTATTAGGTCAGATTCAGATCGAAGAGCGTACTTTAGCTGACTGGCCAGATTTTGCTGCTGAAGGCAAAACTGCATTTATTGTGACTAACCCACCTTATGGTGAACGTTTAGGTGAAAAAGCTTCTAACCGTTCTCTATACCTAGGTTTATCAGCGCTTTTACAAAAACATTTTCCAAATCAATATGCAGCAATTATTGCAGCTCAAATTGAACAATCCGATGTTTTAGCATTTGAAGCACCTGAAACTTTACGTTTAATGAATGGTAAATTACCAATTTATATTCGTTTCGGTGTAATCAAACCTGAAAAAGTAACTCAACCATTTTTAGCAACTTGGCAAGCTCAACCTATTGAAATGGAAGAAGCACAAGACTTCGCTAACCGTTTGCAAAAAAATATGACAGCCTTGAAAAAATGGGCAACTAAAGAAAATATTTATTGCTTACGTTTGTATGATGCCGATTTACCTGACTTTAATGTCGCTGTTGACTTATATGGTGACCGTTTACACGTTCAGGAATACGCTCCACCAAAAACAATCGATCCAGAAAAAGCTAAAAAACGTTTTAATTTAGCGCTTGCTGCAATTCGTGCTGTTACTGGTTTAAACCGCGATGCCATCTTTATTAAGACACGTGCACGCCAAACTGGTACAACTCAATATACGAAACAAAGTACAGCTTCAAAACGTTTTATCGTGCAAGAAGGTAAAGCTAAAATTTTAGTTAACCTGACTGATTACCTAGATACAGGTTTATTCCTTGACCATCGTCAAATGCGTTTACGTATTGCTCAAGAAGCACGTGGTAAACACTTCTTGAACTTATATAGTTATACATCTACTGCAAGCTTACATGCTGCACTTGGCGGTGCCGCAAGTACGACAAGTGTGGATTTATCTAACACTTACTTAAACTGGTCAAAAGAAAACTTCGTGCTAAATGGTTTAACTGTAGATCATGCAGATGAACAACACATGTTCTTTGCCAGTGACTGTTTTGAGTGGTTGAAAGAAGGTCATGAACAATACGATCTTATTTTTATTGACCCACCAACATTCTCAAACTCGAAAAAATTCTATGGTACATTCGATGTACAACGTGACCATATCTCACTAATTAAACGTGCAATGAACCGTTTGCACAGTGAAGGCACGCTCTATTTCTCGAATAACTATCGTGGTTTTGAAATGGACGAAGAGATCGAAGCTATTTTTCAGGTTGAAGAAATCACTTCTGAAACAATTGGCCTTGATTTTAAACGTAATCAAAAAATCCACCGTGCGTGGAAAATTCAGCACCCTGCTCTAGATCAATATTAATGAAATTAGAGGTTATTATTACTTCACGGTAATAATAACCTCACCATGAACATTTTTTGACTCAAAATCATATTTAGTAAATCGGTCTGCTCTTTCCGGTAGCGCAATTATTTCTAACCTCTTCTTTTCTTTACTATCAACAACATGATTTTGTTTTTGTTCTTGATAAGGCGAAAGTACGCTAGTTCTAAGCGCATCCCATCGAACCTGCTGTAAATAGTTATCTCCTAACGCCTGACGTACTTGTTGTTGTTCTATCGCAGGTTTTTTGGCATCGTCCTGAGCTTTCGCAATAATGACGGGTAAAGACGTGGTTATCGCTCCTGTTTGAGTTGCAAGTGCACTTTCTGACATTGGTTGAGCTGCCCATGTGTTTGATAATAATACAGATATACCGCTCAAAATTCCCAGCATATACCCTTGTTTATTGTTCATTTCATTCATCCTAAAATTGTTATTGTTTGTTATATCGAACAAAATTAACAATTTTTTAAGCATGTCGCAATGTTATAAACAAACTTCCCGACAATTAACATTGATCATTTTAAAACCTGAATTTTTTCACGAGCATTTTGTGAATATTCCAGTAGTTTTATAGATTGTTATCTCAGACTTGAACCACATCCTTAAATCACTTACTGTGATTTTATAATTTATCTGTAAATTGATTTTATTTATAAATAAACACCATTCGAGGTGAAATAATGCTTCAGCACTGCTGCCAAATATTAGAAACTCGTCAACTCAAAATTGCCTTTATTGAAAGTGCCAGTTCGGGTTATTTAACTAGCCAATTTTCCATTCATAAAAATAGCGGTGCAGACATTTTACTTGGTGGTTTAGTGAGTTATGACCCTAGCATTAAAGTTAGTATTTTAAATATCGACCCAAAGTTAATAGAAACCTACACAGCAGAGTCACCACAAGTTACTGAGGAAATGTGCAAACTGGGTCAACAGTTATTTCAACAAGCCGATCTTATTGTAAGTTGTACTGGTCTATTAAAATCTGGAGGAAGTGAAACCGCAGAAAAACCTGTAGGTACTTTTTTCATTTGCATTTCTTATCAAGAGCGTATTTATCATTACCACTATTTTTTATCTGGCCACCCCGAACAAAAATTAAAAACATTAACTCAGAAAGTTTCAGATGCCTTAGTTGCTTTACTCACATCAACAACACAAACAGCTTCATCATAAAAAAAGAGAATATGTTTCCATATTCTCTTTTCGGTTTTAGCAGAAAAAGCTTAGCTGAGTTTCATTTTATCGAAGACTAAGTGCCCATTTTCACCTTTAACTAAAATGGTATCACCTGCGACAAAATCACCCGACAAGATTTTTTGAGCTAATGTGTTTTCAATCTGTTGTTGAATCGCACGTTTTAATGGGCGCGCGCCATATACAGGGTCGAAACCAGCATCAATCAATAAATCAAAAGCAGTATCATCTACAGTTAAACTCATATCACGATCAACAAGTCGTGAACGTAATCGATCCAACTGAATATCGGCAATACCACGAATTTGTGCTTTCTTGAGTGAATGGAAAATCACAAGCTCATCAATCCGGTTAATAAATTCCGGACGGAAATGCTGACTTACCGCATTCATTACAATGGTACGCACTTCATCGTCTGTTGCACCCTCACCTAGCTCACGTACATCTTGTGAACCTAAGTTCGATGTCATCACAATAACCGTGTTTTTAAAGTCGACTACTCGGCCTTGTGAGTCTGTTAAGCGTCCGTCATCCAACACTTGTAGCAAGATATTGAATACATCAGGATGGGCTTTTTCAACCTCATCAAACAACACCACACTATATGGTTTACGGCGAACAGCTTCGGTTAAAACACCACCTTCTTCATAACCAACATAACCCGGAGGCGCACCAACCAAACGGCTAACCGAATGTTTCTCCATGAATTCACTCATATCGATACGAATCATGGCATCATCGCTATCAAACAAGAAGTTCGCCAGTGCTTTTGTTAACTCGGTTTTACCAACACCTGTTGGACCCAAGAATAAGAATGAACCACTTGGACGATTCGGATCAGACAAGCCTGCGCGTGAACGACGAACAGCATTCGAAACGGCAACAACGGCTTCATCTTGCCCTACAACGCGGTCATGTAAAAAACCCTCCATATTGAGTAGTTTTTCACGCTCGCCTTGCAGCATTTTAGCAACTGGAATTCCTGTTGCTGCACTCACGACCTCAGCAATTTCATTTTCAGTTACTTTAGTACGAATAAGTTTTGGCTCTTCGTTCTCTTCTGCAACTTCATCTTGCTCAAGTTGTTTTTGAAGCTCTGGAATTACACCATACTGTAAACGTGCTGCTTCAGCTAAATCACCCTCACGCTGAGCCTTTTCAAAAGCAATACGCGCTTTATCAAGTTCAACCTGAGCTTGTTTAGTGCCTTCTACAAGAGTCTTCTCAGATTTCCAGATTTCTTCAAGATCGTTGTATTCTTTCTCGACTTCAGCAATCTGTTTTTCAAGGTGAGCGACTTCGGCTTTACTGCCTACATCTTCATCTTTTTTTACAGCTTCCAATTGCATTTTCAACTGGATTAAACGGCGGTCCAGCTTATCAAGCGCTTCTGGTTTAGAGTCAATTTCCATCTTAATACGAGAAGCTGCTTCATCAATCAAGTCAATTGCTTTGTCTGGTAATTGACGATCTGTAATATAGCGATGAGACATTTTTGCCGCTGCAATAATCGCCGAGTCTAAAATTTGCACACCATGGTGAGTGGCATATTTCTCTTTTAGACCACGCAAAATCGCAATGGTATCTTCAACGCTTGGCTCATCAACCAATACTTTTTGGAAGCGACGTTCTAAAGCTGCATCTTTTTCAATATATTGGCGATACTCATCTAAGGTTGTTGCACCCACACAGCGCAACTCACCGCGTGCCAATGCAGGTTTTAACATGTTCCCTGCATCCATTGCGCCATCACCCTTACCTGCGCCTACAAGCGTATGTAGCTCGTCAATAAACAGGATGATTTCGCCTTCATGTTTAGCCAAATCTTTTAAAACAGCTTTTAAACGTTCTTCAAACTCGCCACGATATTTAGCACCAGCCAGTAATGAACCTAAATCTAATGATAAAACTCGTTTGCTTTTTAAGCCTTCTGGTACTTCACCATTTACAATACGCTGCGCCAAACCTTCAACAATAGCGGTTTTACCAACACCCGGCTCACCAATGAGTACAGGGTTGTTTTTTGTACGACGTGATAAGACCTGAATAGTACGGCGGATTTCATCATCACGCCCAATAACCGGATCAAGTTTTCCCGCTAAAGCACGTTCAGTTAAATCAATCGTATATTTATTAAGTGAGTCACGTTGATCTTCGTGATTATTACTCATGACTTTGTCACTACCTCGAATATGTTCAATAACTTTACGTAAGCTGTCCGGAGTTACACCTACGGCACTTAAAATATTTTTAGTTTCGCCTGTCTCTGCCAACCCTAATAGAACCCAGTCAGTTGACAAAAATTCATCGCCTGCTTTTTGCGCATATCTATCTGCCAGATTAAGCGCTTTAACGGCTTCAGGGTTTAAATTGACATCTCCAGTTGGATTCGCAATGGTCGGAGCATCTTTTATAGCTTGCTCAAGCTTTTGTTTAAGTTCAGGTAACCGTGCACCTGCTTGTTGCAACAAACTAATATTTGATGGCTCTTCTAATAGGGTAGACAAAATATGAATACCTGCGATCGCGGTATGGTCTTTACCCATCGCTAAAGATTGAGCATCTGAAAGGGCTTGCTGCAAGCGGTTTGTAAATTTTTCAAAACGCATTCTTGTTATTCCTCACAACAAATTTGTACTTGTCTAATAAATGGGAACACTTTTTCGGATTTCAAATAAATTTTTATATATTTTTCATAATGTTATTAAAACAACAATGAGTAAAACTCCATTATAATATGGGTTTATGAATGATCTATTTCAAGTATATTTTTTATAATTTTTAAGTAGAGAACGAAAAAACGATATTTTCATCTGAATTTTTATAACAAGTAGCAATTTTAAAGCTGCACTATGTTTAATAGTTATCACTGTTAAATTTTAAAATATTAAAGGCAGCCCTTCGTCTGAAAGACTACCTTATTTCAAAATAACTAATTAATTATGCTATTGATGGAATGGACATTTAGCTTGCTCTGTTTTTTCTTTTGGAATATCTGGCGTAGAGATTGGACGACGCTGATGCTGTTCCTGAATGATTGGGAAAACAGATGTAAAGAAGTTTGACCAACCACCAGTACGTACTCGTAACAAATTATACTGCTCAGGTGATGTTACAGCTTCACTAAATGTTTCTGGGTTAGCCACAGTTATTGTTAAAATATTAGATGAACTACCTTGGCTGAACTGTTTTAAAATACCAATCAAATCTTTAACACCAAAGTCTTCACGAATATTAAAATCTGTAGGTGCTCCATCGGCCATTAAGTCTGTGCCAATACCATCAAAGCCTTTTAAAGCACGGCTAAACTCAACTTTTTGATGATCAATTGCCAAATCTGCAGGACTTGGTGATGGACTTAGATCAGAAGCTACTGTCGTACCTAAACGGCGACCATCAGCACTCGCACCATTCCATGCCCCCATCTCCACATGATTTTCAAAAGTTCCCACACCCGGTTGAATCTGTATACCAAACGGATGCTCTTTTGAACCATAGCGTTCAGCCAAATTTTTAAGGCTTTGTGCGAATTGTGGCCATGGATGAGTAAATGTCTTGACTGATATCTCAGCAATCATTTTAACAATCTCATCACCTAGTTTATCGACTTCGGGGTTACCACGCCCATAGCGTGGTTGTGCCAAAGCAATTTCACGTAAACGCTTATAACGATCAGCTTGCGCAGCAATACGAGCATGACCAGCTAAATTGCTAATAAATGGCTCAGTCATTTTATATCCCCAGTCACAGCAGAGACACTCTAATAGTTCAGGCAATGTAGTAACTGCAGTTAACGGGTCAAAAACCATCGCCTTAATGGCATACAACGAGTTAATTGTATTACTGAGCGAGATATAACACGGTCCATAAATATTATATTTAGCACCACCACTATAAAAATCTTGCCCTTTAGCCAAGCAGTCATCCATCAAAACATTTAGAATTGGAGATGGACAAATATCTGTATTGGCACCGTAGCCTAGAATTTGCCCATTGAATGCCTTGCGATTGAGCAATTCAAAATGTTGCTTGTATAACTCTAATAATTCTTCAAAACTATCAATCTGATCAGCAGGTTTCGTATTTAATGAAACAGTTTGCCCAAACAGATAACTTTGTCCCGCACTTGAAATTGTTTTACCCTGATTTAGTGCACACTCCAAAGGCTGTAATGTCGAGAATCCACCTAAAGAAAACCAGTTTTCGCCAGGGAATTGAGGTTCATAACAACCATCGCAAGCATAATTTTGAGCTGAACGAATATCGACTTTAGAATTCCAATTTGGCAAATTAGTGAGTGTATCTCCCCCTACACCATTTCCACTTTGATGAAGACTAGGAATAAGCTTTTCATCATTTAATAAAATTGGATGAGCACCACCAGATAAAATTGCATGGGCAGCTTCTTCTAAAATATCTTCAGGAATATCTTTTCGGGTTCTTAAAGACAAGCATGGCGCATTTAATGGTAAACGACCGGATGCACGTATGAATAATCGTGTCACATCATTGTAAGCAGGTTCGGTTTTAGAAAAGTCTTCTTCACCATCAACTTTTGTACCACCCACTGTAATCTGTTGAATCCATTGTCCCAAAGATGCACCTTGAGGATAAGGCCCTGAACTGCCACCCATCGCGAGATTACCAAAAGGCTGATGGTCTTCCATAAAAATACGGTTTTGTTGTACTTTTTCATCTAGCTTGATATAGAAAGCATCAATAATTTCTTGTGCTTGTTCAGGCGTAGCTGAATGGTTGTCCAAGAAAGGTTGTAACAGTTGATCCATGCGTCCAAATGCTGTTGGTTCACCATTTAAATGCAAACAGCTATGCAATGTAAAAATAAATTGAACTGCTTCAATAAATGTCTCTGGTTTATCTTTCGACAACTTTTCCATTCGATGACCAATCGCATTTAAGTTCTGTTTTTCAAATTGTTGCCCGTCTTGCATTTGCCCTGCGACTTTAAATGCGAGCTTTGAGTAATTTAAAAAATATTCAGAAATACCGGTTAGCGCCAATCTAGAAGCTTCATAAAAATCTTTTTTCTCTGGAGTCTGTGCATTGCTTGCATGTTTAGCAATTTCTTGTTGTAGACCAGCCAAACCTAAATCTAGTGCTTTTTTATAATTCGGAATAACATGTCCAACACCCGATGCTTCACTTAAGTTACGCAAAAAGCCCTGAATACGTTCTTCCTCAGATAAATACTTCATGACATAGCGACCTTCACCCAAGGTCAGGTTTGGCATGGCTCCTACAATAATTTCATCAGGCATGATGCGATAGGTATCTGATCCATAAATAACCTGACCATCACATTCACGTCTATTCGAATATGGAATCATTTCACCATTTTTTAATACAATTTTCCTTCCACGGAAACCATAATTTTCTGATGAAAATAACTGTAAGCTTAATCGAATAGCCCAACCTTTACGCAACATAATAGATAAACCCATAATATTTTCAGGCTTATCACTGATGTTAAACTCATCAATGTAATAATCTATCCCGTGCTCAATCTCTTCTTGTTTACGGTTGAAATACCAGTTGTCTTGCCACAAAGAAAATGTATTCTCAAGTAGACTTAAAATACGATTAGAAGGTGGCTGAAAAAAATCACTATGATGATTTAGCCGAGTCGCCATATTAAAGAGATAATTACTATGGTTGTAATACATCAAACCATTATCAGAACTGTTCGTATAATGTCGATCAAAACGCGTCCAGTCCATACCTGGGAATAAATTCCAGTCCATGTCTTTGTCCATGTCTTTGTCTTTGTCTTTGTCTTTGTCTTTGTCTTTGTCTTTGTCTTTGTCTTTGTCTTTGTCTTTGTCTTTGTCTTTCAGATAATTGAAATTATTTAGATATTCTGGAGCATTATCTAATAGCAAGTCTTTTAAACTCGGAATATAGAAAATACCTCCTAAGTCTGAGTGAAGATTATTGAATAGACGGTCATTCATGAAGCCTTTGAGGACAGCTTGCTTGGAATCTTGCTCGGAATCTTGCTCGGAATCTTCCCTAGAATCTTTTCTTGGTCCAATCTGGCTTGCCATCACTTCTTCTAAAATGGCAGCAGTTTTTGCAAAACCAGCAAAATAAATTCCTTCTTCATCTGCTTTAGTTACCGATTTTGGCACTCTAAAACTTGAATTTGACTTAGCACGACCAAACGGCAAACCTAAACGCAGAACTGGTGTAGTATTTCCATTTTCATCTTGCACACGAGAAGCTTTAATGTGCGAACGGCTATCACGGTCTGGAATAATTGTGTCGTCAGTTTTACGTCCAATCAAATCTTCAATTTGGTCTTCTGACATCATGTTGATTTGATCCCAGTTAATCAGAAACCTTTGGGATAAAACGTATGAGCCACCAAAGTGCTCAATGTCTTCTGCACCAATTAAAGTATGCTTTGCCAGTGAAATTGGATCAGACGGGTTATTTAAGTTCTCAGAAAAACGACAACCTAGAACCTTACCATTACGACCAGTTTTAGATTGTGAAGCAGTATACTGTTCATTTATTCCTTTGATATCTGAACCTAAAAATTTCTTAATATATTCCTGTAATACTGTACATGCATTAGCATCATCACTTTTCACATGCAGCCAAATATCACCATTCGAGTTTTTAAAACTTTCATTAGAATCAGTAAAAACTTTTGAGATATTTGGATTTTTTTCTTCTGGATAATGTAATTGCATTCCTTTTGGTCGTGATAAACCATCTTTTTTACAAATTGCATCCCAGTTATCAAAAGATACACCAATCGCCAAAGTTGTATTTTTACTGGAAAGTGCCGGATTATTATGGACCTCTTGACGCACAGCTATCATTAATTGCTTGATTTTTTCACGTGTAATTTCTGTGTTAAGCCAAACCGTACTAAAAGTTGCATGAGGGGCAGGATAAACCAACCCACGTTGCATATATTTCCATATTTCAGTAAAACGATCTTCATAAGATATATTTAACATTATATTAAAGTCCTTTAAAATATTTATATAATAATTAAAATTTTGATTATAAATTTAACCAAAAAATCATTATTGACAATAAAAATTAAAATAACAAGATATTTAAAATCAAAGAAAAACGGTAAGAATTAATAAATAATAAAAATAAAAAGTTAAGTTTAGAAAATTTAAAATATAAGATAAATAAAATCACAAAAACAAGGATAAACAAACAATCAATTATTAAAATAAAGTAATAAATAAAATTATAATTCAATTGTTAAAAAAATTAAAATAACTCTTAATTAAAACTTACTGATATAATCTCGAATATTCTCTTATAAAATTATTGTTGCTATGTTAATAAAAAAACTTATTTCTACTTTGCTTTTTACATCAATACCTTTTTACTGCTTTGCCGAGCTCCCCCAAGACTCTCGAAGAGCTGGCGGAATCGCAGTTATTCCCTTAACTAGTGATATTACTCGGGTCACCTTTCAACAAAAGCCAGTTTTAATCAGTCAGGAAGGTCATCAGCGTTATGCTGTACTTGGTATTCCATTATCTACTCCACTCGGCAGTGTTCAGCTCGATACCAATAAAGCCCCTATTCAAATAGAAATTAAATCCTATTCTTATGCTGAGCAACGGATTAAAGTTACTAACCAAGACTATGTGAACCCCAACCAAAGTCAGTTAGACCGTTACGCTCAAGAAGCGAAAGAACAAAATGATGTGTATAGCTCATTTACACAGAGCACATGGCAAGCCTTGCCAAAATTTATACGCCCCACTTCGGGGAAATTCAGTAACTCTTTTGGGCGGAAACGCTTCTTTAATGGCGAAGAGCGCGCGCCCCACTCAGGTTTAGATATCCCTGCACCAGTGGGACAAAAAGTAGTTGCACCAGCAGATGGTGTTGTAATTCAAACCGGATCTTATTTTTTTAATGGTCAAACTGTATTGATTGATCACGGGCAAGGCTTAATCAGTATGTTTTGCCATTTAAGTGCAATTAAAGTAGAGAAAGGCCAACATATTCGCCAAGGAGAAACTTTAGGTTTAGTTGGTAAAACTGGACGTGTGACAGGTCCGCACTTGCATTGGGGCATGAGTCTCAATAATGCACGAGTAGATCCGCAATTGTTCTTAGGTAATGCCCGCTAATTTAAAACTTTCCGGAAATATTTTGGCGCATCTACATAGCCTTCTCGTAAGTAAAATTGATGCGCCAATGTCCGTTGTTCGCCTGAATGCAGTTCCATTCGATCACAACCACGTTGTCTTGCCAATTGCTCAGCCTGCTGCAAAAGTAAATGTCCAACACCTTTACTTCGTATATTTTCATCAACACATAAATAGCATACTTTGGCAAAGTCCCCTTTTAAGGCGATTTGTGGAATAAAATAAAGGGACAAAAAACCACAAATTTTATTCTCTTCTTCAGCAATCAAAATTTGTGATTTAAGATCGCTATGCAGTATTTCAAATTTTTCTTGGATAAGAGCGAGTGGTTGTGGGTACCCCATGTTTAAGTAAATTACAAATTGCCTGAGTATCTTCCCATTTAGCAGCACGAATATTCACTTTCATTTCTCCTCTTATTTTTTAGTTATTTTTGACAATAAAAAAGCCAACTCTAATGTCAGCTTCTTTTTTCTACCTATCAAAAAAACACCTTATTCAGCTTCAATAATTTCGAAGTCATGGGTAATTTCAACACCACCATCTGAAAGCATTTTACTCGCTGAACAATATTTTTCGGCAGATAATTCAACCGCTTTTGCAACCTGTTTTTCTTTTACAGCTTTACCTGTTACCACGAAGTGTAAGTGGATTTTAGTAAAAACAGCCGGAATTGTGTCAGCGCGCTCAGCTTTTAAATTACACACAACATTCGTCACATCTTGACGAGATTTCTTTAAAATGGTCACAATATCAAACGAAGCACACCCACCAAGTCCCATTAATAGCAACTCCATAGGACGTGGACCACGGTTTTCACCACCATACTCAGGTGAGCCGTCCATGATGACACTATGCCCACTATCTGATTTCGCTTCAAAAGCAACATTCTCTAGCCAATGTACACTTGTTTGCATTGCAACTACCTAAAAAAAATTATAAATTTAAGCAGGGTCTGTTGACATTTCATCTATGGATTGCGTTAGAGCTAAAAATTAATCCAAATAAGACGCAAAACCCAGACAATGGCAATCCTTTGTCCAGTTTTGTTATATAGTTTGTGAAATTTCAGCCATAATCTGAGTTGCCATTTAAGCAGCGCAGGCATAGCGCAAGACTATGTTATTTTGTACGTTCCGTTGTTAAGATCTATTTATTTAGAATGGCTAAATTTCATAGCTCTTGCTTGGTAACGTCTAAAAGAATTGTCTTATGTCGCAACCATCTGTGAAATGTCAACAGACCCTTGTTTTGTACACTAACATAAAATGAGTTGATAAGGAATTTCATCTCTTCTGTGTAATAGCTCATCTCGGGCTTGTGTGAATTGTTTACCCTATTCGGAACATATTAAGCATGACTTCAAATTTTTCACAACTCAGCACAGATGCTTTATCCCCGGGGCAACTACCTGAATCCGTTAAAGCATTGTTAAAACGTGCTCACATCAACAGATATCCAAAACGAACCACAATTGTTGATGCCGGAACAGAGTCGAAATCTTTATATTTAATTTTAAAAGGCTCAGTTTCAATTATTTTACGTGAAGATGATGAACGTGAAATTGTTGTTGCATATTTGAATCCGGGCGACTTCTTTGGGGAAATGGGGCTTTTCGAACCGAACCCTCAACGTACAGCTGAAGTTCGTACTCGTGATGTCTGTGAAATTGCAGAAATTTCTTATGACAACTTTCACGAACTTAGCAAACAATATCCAGACTTAAGTTATGCTGTTTTTGCACAACTCGTTCGCCGTCTAAAAAATACGACCCGTAAAATGACAGATCTTGCATTTATCGATGTGTCTGGCCGTATTGCACGTTGTTTAATCGACCTATCTTCACAGCCAGAAGCAATGATTTTGCCAAACGGTCGTCAAATTCGTATTACTCGTCAAGAAATTGGTCGTATTGTGGGTTGTTCACGTGAAATGGTTGGCCGTGTACTCAAAACTTTAGAAGATCAAGGCATGATCCAAACAGATGGTAAAGCTATTCTTATTTTTGATGTTTCATTAGAAGATGCACCTGTTTCTGATGACGACTATGATGATGACGAATAATATTTATTAAATTTTTAATCAAAAGCAAACTTCGGTTTGCTTTTTTTATATGCAACAATGAGTTAATACACAAAACTTACAAACTATTCTAATTTTATGATTTAAGTTGAATACATATTCTCCGTTAGGCTAACTCAAAATTTCCAAGGATTCCGCTGTATGCAATTTAACCCACTTAGTCGCACAGGCCTCAAGCTTCCAGAAATTTGTTTAGGCACCATGACATTTGGTGAGCAAAACTCCCAGCAAGAAGCATTTCAACAACTCAATTATGCTTTGGCACACGGTTTATATTTTTGGGATACGGCAGAGATGTATTCGGTTCCGCCAAAACCTGAAACTTACGGTGCAACAGAAACGATCATTGGCAATTGGTTTGCCCAAAATGGTCAACGTGACAAAGTCTTTCTCGCTTCTAAAATTGCCGGACCTGGCTTTGGAGGAACACACATCCGAGAAGGCCATACGCGCTTCAACAGCGATCATATTGCGAAAGCCCTAGATGGCTCGCTCAAACGTCTCCAAACCGACTATATCGACCTTTATCAACTCCATTGGCCTGAACGTCACACCAACTTCTTTGGTACGCTAGCTTATGGCAACCAACAAGCTCAAAATGATTACGACACGACACCTTTAGAGGAAACATTACTCGCCCTACAAGAAGAAATTAACCGCGGGCGCATTCGCTATATTGGCTTATCAAATGAAACGCCGTGGGGCACTATGAAATTTTTACATTTGGCTGAAAAGCTAGGTGTTAGCAAATTTGTAAGCGTTCAAAACCCATATAGTCTACTCAACCGTACTTATGAACTAGGTATGTCTGAAATTGCTAAATATGAAGATGTTGGTTTACTGGCATACTCTCCTCTTGCTTTTGGTTATCTTTCTGGCAAGTTTAGAAATGGCGCTCGACCCGCTAATGCCCGTGTCACATTATTTCCGCGTTTTAGCCGCTACAGCAACCCTCAAAGCGAATGGGCAACTGAGCAATATGCACAGCTAGCAGAGAAACATGGACTCAGCTTAACCCAAATGGCATTAGCATTTATCAAACAACAATTCTTTGTGACCAGCACAATTATTGGCGCCACGAATCTAGACCAACTTAAAGAAAATATTCAGGCATTTGAAATTGAATTATCTGCTGAAGTTTTACAAGGTATTGAAGCCATTCACACTCAACAGCCCAACCCTGCACCTTAAATAAAAAACGGATGCTTAAGCATCCGTTTTCTTTATCTATAAAAATTTATATCTTATTTACGGGTATTATAAACTGCCATTGCTGCAGGCAAGTTTTTACGCATTTCGCCAATACGCTGAGAGTTAGATGGGTGAGTAGACAAGAAAGATGAACCACCACCACCTTCAAGCTTGTTCATTTTCTCCCACAGTGTAATCGCAGCATTTGGGTTATAACCTGCACGCGCCATTAGCATTAAACCACCTTGGTCAGCACGACTCTCCAAACTGCGAGAATATGGCAAGCCCACACCCACCTGTGTACCTAATTGAGCAGCAGCAGTACCAAGCTGACCGACATTATTACCGGCATAGCTTAAACCAATACCTAATGCTAAATCAGTCAAAGCCTGAGCACCGATTTTACTTTTTGCATGCTCTTCTAAGGCGTGAGTCATTTCATGCCCCATAACCGCTGCAATTTCAGCATCAGTGAGGTTCAATTTATTGACAATACCGGTATAGAACACAACTTTACCGCCTGGTGCTACATAGGCATTAATCGTGTCAGACTTCAACACTGCCAACTGCCAGCTAAATGGCTGACCTGTCTGGTTCATCTGGTTCGCATACGGTTTCAAACGGTTGAATACAGAATTAATGCGGTTATATGTACTAGAACTAGTATCTAGCGCACCCTTACCACGCGCTTCCTGCACCATTTTACTAAAACCTTGAGCAGATTGAGCATTTAACGTTGCCGTATCTGCACCTGCCATGTCAGCTACTGTTGTACAACCAGAAATGGTTACAACACTCGCAGCACATAAGCTTAAAAAAAGTTTTTTATTCATCAATTGGATCACCTAAATCGTTAGAAAAGCTGTTTATTCTTTTGCACTTATTATAAGAAATCCCGCGTATGCTTTGAATGTCTCATTTCTTCATGATCATAGTATTTATGTAACGATCAAGTAGATAAAGTCATCAAATAAATCCAGAAAATCAAACATATTACATTTAAGCCAAGATAGATATGACTTAAGGTCTTAACTTTCTCTTCAAGATTAGGACTTTCTCTTTTCCAGAGTAAATAACTATTTTGTATGAATACCACAGGAATTAACACACATGCGAACAATACTGACAAGCTCATAAAAGCAGTCATGAAGAAATCTTCATGATATTCTTGCCCATAAATAACCAACATTGCTAATGTAGGTGAACCACCAATAGCAAATAAAAAAGAATAAAAGATTGTTTTTGAAATAGTTGGTTGCAGCTTCATCCTGAGCCCATCATTCCTTATCGATATATAACGTTTTAATCTGAATCGAATCAAACAAAAACTGCACTTTAGTCGGGTATAAAAAAGCCCCCTTTCAGGAGGCTTTTTTAATCTTTGCTAATTAAGCAGAGAATGGATGACGTAAAACAATTGTTTCTGCGCGGTCTGGACCAGTTGAAACGATATCAATCGGACATTCGATTAACTGTTCAATACGCTTCACATAAGCCAAAGCATTTGCTGGTAATTGGTCGATACTAGTTAAACCAACAGTCGACTCGCTCCAACCAGGCATAGTTTCGTAGATTGGTTTCAAGCATTCAAAAGAAACCGCATCAGAAGAACCTACACAGCCTGAATCTGTATTTTCATAGCCCACACAGATTTTCACTTCTTCTAAACCATCTAAAACGTCAAGTTTAGTTAAGCAAATACCAGAAAGTGAGTTTACATCTACAGAACGGCGAAGGATTTCAGCATCAAACCAACCACAACGACGTTGACGACCAGTAGAAGCACCAAACTCATGACCTACTGTACCCAAGTGTTTACCCACTGGATCACCAGCATCAGCTGCTGCATCGTAAACCAATTCAGTTGGGAATGGACCAGCACCTACACGAGTTGTATAAGCTTTAGTAATACCTAATACATAATCAAGATGTAAAGGTCCCATACCTGAACCAGAGCTTACGCCACCAGCAGTTGTATTTGAACTTGTAACATATGGATAAGTACCGTGGTCAATATCTAGAAGTGAGCCTTGAGCTCCTTCAAACATTACAGCCTTACCTTCTTTGCGATAGTCATGCAACACTTTAGTAACATCAACCACTAATGGAGCAAGAACTTCACGCCATTGGTTGCAAAGAGCCAATACATCTTCAAATTTAACAGCTTCTACACCGTAGAACTGAGTCAATTGGAAGTTATGTAACTCAAGCATTTCAGACAGTTTTTCTTCTAATGCTGCACCACCACGAACAAGGTCAGCAACACGCACTGCACGGCGAGCCACTTTATCTTCGTATGCAGGACCAATACCACGACCTGTAGTACCGATTTTAGCATTACCACGCTTCTTTTCACGTGCCTGATCAAGTGCAATGTGGTTAGGCAAAATGAGTGGACAGTTTGGAGAAATACGTAGGCGTTCTTTAACAGGAACTCCTTCTGCTTCCAAAATTCCCATTTCTTCAATTAACGCGGCTGGTGAAAGTACCACACCATTACCAATTAAGCACAATACGTTTTCACGTAAAATACCTGATGGAATGAGGTGCAATACAGTTTTTTTACCACCTACGACAAGAGTATGACCTGCGTTATGTCCGCCTTGATAACGTACTACCGCAGCCGCCTGATCTGTGAGCAGGTCGACGATTTTACCTTTACCTTCGTCGCCCCATTGGGTACCAAGTACCACAACATTTTTGCCCATAATAGCCTCATTACATCATGCTGTTAAAATTGGAAACCACCAGTAAAAAATTACCGTTGGCGTTTAAATCTTTTCAATATTCCATTGACCATTTTGCGCCACGAGTTGATGGGTCGCGTATGGAATAGAACTTAAATCATCATTACCTAACAATTGAACGACACGTAAACCTTGAGCGCGTGCATTCGAAATTGCTGAAAGTAAATCTTGTTCTGAGCCTTTTGGAGCAACAACAGTTTCGATCTCTGCGAACTGATTTGCACCTAAGGCATATAAATCACAACTAAAGCCAGTAGCAGGACGTGCACGACCAAAGTGTTCACCAATACCATCGTAACGGCCACCCTGCGCTAACGGCGCAGCACGGTTCGGCGCATATACTGCGTACATTAAACCAGTGTGATAGTGATAACTACGTAGCTCTACAACATCGATACCGATATTGAGATTTGGCCAACGCCCTTTAATTTGCTCAAGCGTCGTCTTAAGTGCATCTAATGCTGACTTAAATTCCGCATCTTGCAAAATATTGGTACTTAAATTCGTCTGCAATGCTTCTAGATCACTAGAATAACGGCCAAGCGCATAGAAATCAGAACCCATATTCAGGCTTTGAGTAAATTCTACTAACTCTGGCAATGCTTTTCTTTGATAAAGATCAGACAGTTCATGCTCTTCATTTTTTGACAGTCCAGCATACTTGACTAGACTACGGAACAACCCTACATGGCCCAAATCTAAATGCGCGCCTTGCAAAGTATAGATGTTCTCAATCAACCCCAGCATAACATCGACCATTTCGACATCAGCTTCGATACTATCGTGGCCATATAATTCGGCACCTAATTGTAAAGGTGCACGAGTGGCATTGAAATTTTGTGGTTTAGTATGTAATACAGTCCCTGAATAACAGTAACGTGCAACGCCTTCAACTGGTCTTACATGTGCATCAATACGTGCAACTTGTGGCGTCATATCAGCACGAACACCGAGTAAACGGCCTGAGAGCTGATCAATAACCTTAAAAGTTACTAAATCTAAGTCTTGATTTGATTCTGATAATGAAGACAACGATTCGATGTATTCGATAAATGGTGTATATACCAATTGATAACCTCGTACCGCGAGGAAATCTAAAGCTTCACGGCGAAGTTTTTCAATGACTTGTGCCTGTTCCGGCAATACATCGGCTACCCCGTCAGGCAGCAACCATGTCTCTGAAATGGTCATATTTCAAGCCTAAAATCTGATCAACGTGGAACGACCCCACATAAAAAAATCGGGAACACACCCGATTTCTCTTAGTGTAGCATGATACTTTCTGCCATGCACCTGACAATTTGCATAAATCTTTCTTAATAAACTCTAAAGTCAAAAAGAAGATTTAAACAATTAATAATAATATTCAATATCTTACTCTGCTTCGTTTATATCATAGACAAAAGTTCTTCGACCAAAGAAAGGGCCAATAACTGAACTATCACCTTGTTTCCAGTTAACCAAATTTAGCTTTTGAATAGCTTGAGCTGCCTGAGTATTAAAAGCAAAGCAACCTTTTTCAAGATTTGCGATTTTTAACTTTTGTCTGAAAGCAATTAATGAATGCACATCATTAAGCGGGTTATCTTCTATAAAATAAAGGTGAGACTTCTCATACGCCAAACTTTTATCGGCATCCCATAAACTGCTTGATACAAATTCCATAGAAGCAGACTGATCATTATTATTACCTGCTACACTTTGAGTATCACCAGTTTCTAAGTTTTCTAAAACAGTTAAGTTATAACCATACCACTGCGAGTTTAGAAGCCTAAAATACTTTTTATCTAGACCTAGGTTATTATATCTTTCGATGATTGACTGCTTTTTCTCACTAAACGCGGGATTGGCATAAAAACTAGATATATATGAAATATAAGATTGATTCCATTGAGTCTCTTTTAAACGATAACAATAACTATTTTTTGGAAACCTAACATTCTTATAGTTTTGATAAAATTCAATTAAATTTTTATCAAGTTGATTATGAAGACCCGTTTCTAGATTTTTATTTTCTTTATAGCCCGGTAATACACGGTCAAAGATATTTTCACCATCCAACTTCACAATTTCAAACTTTAAATTCTTTTTCAAATCAGGCGTTAATTCATAAGTCCAACTGCTAGGTGTCAACCTTTTTACAATATTTGTTTGTAATGTACCTTTATTTAAAATTTTTTGTTCAGTAAGAAGTTCATTCTCTAACGGCAGGTTATGTGACTTTACAAAAAATATTTCATTATTTTTAATTGGATATTGAGTGATTTCAAAAAAATCACTATAAACCTCTGAAGAAAAATTAGAAGGTTGGTAATAAACTTGGTAAATTGCATCGTCTTTTTCTAAATTACTTTCAGCTTGATCATTAGTATTTTGATCTGAGCCTCCACCACCACAAGCGGTTAAAATAATAGTAGATGTAATAATTAAAAAACCACTTATTTTTTTTGAGTTAAATTTCATATGAACTCTATAATTAAAATTTTAATGTTTGCGAATCATACAAATAGAGATAGTTTTTCACAATATAAATATTTAGAATTTTAAAATAAATTTTCTTTTAAGTTATTTCTATAACTATTCAGATCATAAATTAGTAATTATAAAAAAGGATGTTAATTTAACATCCTTAAATTATTTCAATTGACGTTTAGAAAGAATCACACAAATCTAATAATCGATTTGCATAGCCCCATTCATTATCGTACCAAGCAAATACTTTAGCTTGATGCCCCACCACCATGGTCTGGGTTAAATCAACAATCAGCGAATAAGGAGAATGGTTGAAATCACTTGAAACTAATGGTTCATCAGTAACAGCCATAATTTCTGCATAATCTGTTTGAGAAGCTTTAATCAATACTTCATTAATATGATGCACAGTAATTGGCGATTGAGCGATAAAAGTTAAGTCAATTGCAGCAACATTAATAGTCGGCACCCGAATTGAATAACCATCTATACGGTCTTCCATTTTTGGCATAACGCGTTTTAATGCACCGAGTGCACTAGACGTAGTTGGTATAATATTTTGCCCAGAAGCTCTGGCACGACGTAAATCACGATGCGCGTGATCAAGTACAGACTGGTCTGCTGTAACAGCATGAATTTCTGTCATGAGCGCTGTTTCAATGCCAAACGCATCGTCAATGATTTTAACTAAGGGTACTAATGCCTGAGTAGTACATGACACACTTGATATGATCTGATCAGTCGCTTTCACATCTGCATGGTTAACACCATAGACAATTGCTGCATCTACATGATCAAAAGGTGCTGCACCAATAATTACCCTTTTTGCTCCAGCTTGTAGATGGCGGGTTGCATCAGCGTGGGAACGGAATAGTCCAGTACACTCAAGTACGACATCAACATCCAAACTAGACCATGGCAAAAGCTCAGGTTGTTCCTGTTTTAAAACTTCAACTTTTAGTGTTCTTTGATTTGATTGAATATTCAAAAAAACTTTTTCATTTTCAATAAATATTTCCACATTTCCATTAAAACGGCCATGTGTGGAATCATATTTAAATAAGTGCACTAATGTTTGTACATCTGCTATATCGTTAATCGCCACGATTTCAAATTGAAATTGTTTTGAGCTCTCGAACCAAGCACGTAAAACATTACGTCCAATCCGCCCAAACCCATTAATGGCGATACGTTGCATGACCTATCCTTATCTACAAAACTAAAGGCTAAAGAAGGCATATAGTAAAGCACGTCACGCCCAATTGAATATAGATTTTTAGCCAAATCACAGTTTTGTAAGATATTCCTTTTAAAATCGTTGGTTCGGTGGGGTTTTTCCGCTACAATTTAGCGTTTTTAAAAAATAAGCCCCGTATCAAATGCTCAGGTTTGACATAAAACAAACAGGCATTGATACATTTAGCCAAATTCGAAAATATGGAGTGACTTGGTTGTGAGTACTCGTTTAATGACATCTGCTGAAATTCGTGAAGCATTTTTGCGCTACTTTGAGACGCAAGGGCATACACGTGTCGCGTCGAGTTCTCTTGTTCCTGCCAACGACCCAACTTTATTATTTACAAATGCTGGGATGAACCAGTTTAAAGACTGCTTTTTAGGTCTAGAGAAACGTG
The DNA here is from genome assembly GCF_027855175.1 of Acinetobacter sp. AOR14_HL. Lineage (NCBI taxonomy): Bacteria > Pseudomonadati > Pseudomonadota > Gammaproteobacteria > Moraxellales > Moraxellaceae > Acinetobacter > Acinetobacter sp. AOR14_HL. The sequence continues at coordinate 140,994 of NZ_JAKTII010000017.1, forward strand.
ACTATGTACGTGCAACCACATCACAAAAATGTGTACGTGCTGGCGGCAAACATAATGATTTAGACAACGTTGGTTACACTGCTCGTCACCATACATTCTTTGAAATGTTAGGTAATTTCTCATTTGGTGATTATTTCAAACGTGATGCTCTTAAATTTGCTTGGGAATTTTTGACTAGCGATGAGTGGCTAGCACTTCCTAAAGATCGTTTATATGCAACCGTTTATCACACCGATGATGAAGCTTATGACATCTGGAATAAAGAAATTGGTTTAGCACCTGAACGTATTATCCGTATTGGTGATAATAAAGGCGAAAAATACGCATCTGATAACTTCTGGGCAATGGGTGACACAGGTCCATGTGGTCCTTGTTCTGAAATTTTCTTTGACCACGGCGATCATATTTGGGGCGGTTTACCAGGCACACCTGAAGAAGATGGTGACCGTTTCATTGAAATCTGGAACAACGTTTTCATGCAGTTCAACCGAACTGCTGATGGCGTACTTCACCCTCTCCCTGCTCCATCTGTTGATACAGGTATGGGCTTGGAGCGTATCTCTGCTGTATTGCAACATGTTAATTCAAACTATGATATTGACTTGTTCCAACACTTATTAAAAGCTGCTGCAAACATTATTGGTATTGAAGACGAAGGTCAGCCTTCTTTACGTGTAGTTGCAGACCATGCGCGCTCATGCTGTTTCTTAATTGCTGATGGTGTAAACCCAAGCAACGAAGGCCGCGGTTATGTATTACGCCGTATTATCCGCCGCGCTGTGCGTCACGGTAATAAGCTTGGTGCAACTGGTACATTCTTCTACAAAATGTTGCAACCTTTAATCGAAGTTATGGGTGAGGCTTATCCTGAGCTCGCAGCTCGTAAAGATGTGATTGAAGCAACTTTAGTTCGTGAAGAAGAACAGTTTGCTAAAACACTTGAGCAAGGTTTAAAACTACTTGAAGGTGAACTTGCTCAATTAAAAGACAAGACTATTCCTGGTGCGACAGTCTTCAAACTTTACGACACTTACGGTTTCCCAACAGACTTAACTGCTGATATTGCACGTGAACGTGACTTTATTATTGACGAAGCTGGCTTTGAAGTAGAAATGGCTGCTCAGCGTCAACGTGCTCGTGATGCTGGTAAATTCGCTATTGACTACAACAGCATTGTACAAGTTGAAGGCGAAACTCAGTTTGACGGTTACATCAACACTACTGGTCAAGGCCAAATTGTAGCGATCTACAAAGATGGCGTACAAGTTGATGAAGTTTCTGAAGGCGACGAAGCACTTATCGTTTTAAACCAGACTCCTTTCTATGCAGAAAGTGGTGGTCAGATTGGTGACACAGGTATCTTCAAAAATGAAACTGGTATTTTTGAAGTTCAAGATACTAAGAAGTCAGGTGGTGCCTTTGTTCATCAAGGTATTGTGACCGTTGGTAATCTTAAAGCCGATCAAAACGTTGAAGCGATTGTTAAAGCAGACATTCGTGAGGCAACAGCTCGTAACCACTCGGCAACTCACCTATTACATGCTGCTCTACGTCAAATTTTAGGTTCACACGTACAACAAAAAGGTTCTTTAGTTGCAAGTGATATCTTACGTTTTGACTTTGCTAATGACCAACCAGTAACGTTTGAACAGTTACAACAGGTTGAGCGCTTGGTAAATGCAGAAATTATTGCAAATACCGCAGTAACCACTGAACTACTTGACATCGAAGCGGCAAAAGCCAAAGGTGCCATGATGTTGTTCGGTGAAAAATACGGTAACGAAGTTCGTGTTCTCGCTATGGGTTCAGTGATTGATGAGAAAAACTTCTCAATCGAACTTTGTGGTGGTATTCACGTTAAACGTACAGGCGATATTGGTTTATTTAAAATCACTTCTGAAGGTGGTGTAGCTGCTGGTGTACGCCGTATTGAAGCAGTTACAGGTACTAAAGCTTTAGATGTGGTACAAAAAACCGATTCAGATATCCAGCACATTAATGGCTTATTAAAAGCACAGAAAGACCAAACTGTTGAGCGTGTACAAGCCAATGTTGAATTGGTTTCTACATTACAAAAGCAGATTGAACAGCTCAATCAGAAATTGGCAAACTTCCAAGCGTCAGAATTGATTGATCAGGTACAAACGATTGCTGGTCGTCAAACGCTTATTACCACTGTTCAAGGTGTAGATGCGAAATCACTTCGCAACTTGCACGACAGTGTTAAATCAAAATTAGAGAACGCAGTCATTGTATTAGCTGGCGTAGAGGGTGACAAAGTTAGCCTGCTTGCTTCAGTTGCATCACAATACACTGCAAATCTAAAAGCAGGTGACATCATCAAGCATCTAGCAACCGAGTTAGGTGGTAAAGGTGGTGGTAAACCTGACTTAGCACAAGGTGGCGCGCCACTTAACGAGAAGTTTGGACAAGTTATTGCTGCATTACCTGCATGGCTTGAACAAAAATAAGACTTCACTTTTTGTGTAACTGACCCTGAAAAGCCTCTCAGGGTCATGGCTTATATGGAAAAACTATGGCATTAATCGTTCAAAAATATGGCGGTACTTCTATGGGTACCCCCGAGCGCATTTTAAATGTTGCTCGTCGTGTTAAGCGTTGGCATGATCACGGTCACAAAGTTGTTGTGGTCGTATCTGCAATGAGTGGTGAAACAAACCGCTTACTTGCTCTCGCTAAAGCCATTACCGAAACACCTGACCCACGCGAGTTAGACCAAATGGTTTCAACCGGTGAACAGGTGACGATTTCCATGTTAGCTATGGCACTTAATTCGATTGGTGTGGAAGCTAAATCCTATACCGGACGTCAAGTCGGTATTAAAACTGACAGTGCATTTACCAAGGCGCGTATTGAGTCTATTGATACAGATGTCATGACCAATGACCTTGATGCAGGGCGTGTTATTGTTGTTGCTGGTTTCCAAGGCTTTGATGCTCATGGAAATATCACAACTCTAGGCCGTGGCGGTTCAGATACTTCTGGTGTTGCTCTTGCTGCTGCTCTAAAAGCAGATGAATGCCAAATTTACACTGATGTAGATGGCGTTTACACCACTGACCCTCGTGTTGCTCCTAAAGCAAAAAAAATCGACCGTATTTCTTTTGAAGAAATGCTAGAAATGGCTTCATTAGGTTCAAAAGTTTTACAAATTCGCTCAGTAGAATTTGCCGGAAAATATCAAGTTCCTTTGCGTGTATTATCAAGTTTTGATAATGATAACGACGGCGTGTTTGACGATGAATTTAAAGAAAATGTAGGTACACTCATTACTACTGAGGCGGAAGATAATATGGAACAGCCAATTATTGCAGGTATTGCTTTTAACCGTGACGAAGCAAAATTAACGATTTTAGGTGTACCTGATGAACCAGGTATTGCTTCTAAAATTTTATCACCAGTAAGTGATGCCAATATCGAAGTCGATATGATAGTGCAAAATGTTGAAGAAGACGGCACAACAGATTTCACTTTCACTGTAAACCGTGTTGATTTAGCTAAAGCTGAAAAAATCTTAAACGAAACTGCCAAAAATATTGGTGCACGTGAAGTTTCAACACGTGATGACATCGTTAAAGTGTCTATCGTGGGTGTAGGTATGCGTTCACATGCAGGCGTAGCGAGCAAGATGTTCACTGCCCTTGCTGATGAAGGCATTAATATCCTTATGATTTCAACATCTGAAATTAAAGTTTCTGTCATTATTGATGAAAAATACTTGGAACTTGCTGTTCGTTGTCTACACACCGCTTTTGGTTTAGATCGTGAACATGGTGAAAGCAGCGCCCGCGCTTAATTTTACCAAACGGTCAATTATTCATTAAAAAATGTTTACTTGTCCGACAATAATTAAAGAAAACACAGAGCCGCTATAGTTTTTTTTATAGCGGCTCTGTTATATTAAACGGAAAGTTTTTTGGCAGTGATTATCAAAATATGACTTTGTTCTCATATTTCTGTTAGAATCTGACTGAAAACTGAGGTTGAGCTTTTATTTGGGTACCAATATTGCAGTTTTAAGCGTTTAGCAAGGAGATAAACATGCTGATTCTGACCCGCCGTGTCGGGGAAACATTAATGATTGGGGATCAAGTCAGTGTTACTGTGCTTGGCGTCAAAGGAAATCAGGTTCGTATTGGTGTGAATGCACCAAAAGAGGTTTCTGTTCATCGCGAAGAAATTTATCAACGTATTCAACATGAACGTGCAATGCATGAACACCTTCAACATCTTGATCAAGATTATCAAGTTTCTTTTGAAGATGATAATTTTGCACAGAAAAACTTCAATCGTTAACATGAAGTTATTCTCTCCCTAATTAAAGCGACTTTATAGTCGCTTTAAATTTTTTAGGAAGTTGTATTTATAGGCCTAGAGCACGTTTAACAGGTGCATAACTACGGCGGTGCTGATCAATTACACCATGCGCTGCAATCGCTTCAAAATGCGCTTTAGTCGGATATCCTTTATGTTTGGCAAAACCAAATAATGGATATTGTTGATCTAATTCCTGCATTTGTCGATCACGCGTAACTTTTGCCAGAATACTCGCTGCACTAATCTCAGCATGACTCGCATCTCCCCCAACAATCGCTTCACAAGGAATAATGATTCCTTTTGGAATTTGATTACCATCTACAATCACTTTTTGTGGCTGAGTTTTCAAACCATCTACTGCACGCTGCATAGCCAAAAAAGTCGCTTGTAAAATATTTAATTCATCAATTTCACTGTGCGTTGCTTCTGCAATTGACCAAGCTAAGGCTTTTTCTTGTATTTCAATAAACAACTTTTCACGTTTCTTTTCAGTTAATTTTTTAGAATCATTTAATCCCGCAATTGGATTATTCGGATCTAAAATAACAGCCGCTGCCACAACAGAACCCACCAAAGGTCCTCGTCCCGCCTCATCTACACCAGCAATAAACATCAATTCTCTACCTTTAAACAAAAGAGGCTGATCAATAATAATCAGCCTTCTTTAATACAAAAATCATTAATTACTTTTGTAAAGCTTCTGCCACACACTCATTTACAGTTTTTGAAACCACTTGGTTTACAATTGTAGCACGTGCATTTACATCAAATGCAGCCGCAGCCAATTCTACTGCTGTCACACTATTTGGTGCTTTTTCGCTCACACAACCACAAACATTAGTTTGAATGCTGTCACGTTGGTCAGCAGTCATATATTTTGTTGCCGTTTTCCAAGCTGAAACATTATTAATTTCTGTAATACATTTTGCATTTACAGCAACTTTTAATGCAGCAACACCCAACTGTTGAGTTGTAGTTTGTGCAGAAGTAGCGCCTGTACCCGTACCTGTAGTCGTTGCACACGCTGTTAAAGCTAAAACAACTGGCGCTAGAGCGAGCATCAATTTTTTCATCATTTTTTCCTTTGATTGAACGTTGGCAGCGCGTATTGTGCCTAAACTCGACTTTATAAGAAACAAATAATTTGATGCATTTATGCAATCTATTTTCCCCTGCAAAACTCAACTCATCAAATGCATTTTTTCTTAAACGTTCTGTTTTTAGCACGCTCTGTTACATTTAAAACATTTCTCAAAATCAGCGCTTTCCCATAAAATTAAAAATCAAAACGACAAAAAAATAGGGTTTTTTATGCCTGCTGTTTCATCTCAGTATTACACCCGTACCGCACAAGTCCTGCATTGGGTGATGGCAATCATTTTCATCGCAGCGTGGGCTATTGGCTTCTATAGTGGAAATTTTTTAAGTTATGACGTTGATGGTCCCTTTAAAGGCGATGTCATTACGTTGCACAAGAATATTGCGACAACCATTATCTTTTTGGTGATTATCCGGATTTTATGGCGCTATACACATCCAGCTCCAAAATTACCAGATACGATGTCGCCGACCATGAAAACACTGGCACATATTGGTCATCTATTCCTTTATGTGATTTTGGTGGCGTTACCTGTCACTGGTTGTTTATTTAGCTGGAGTGCTGGTCACCCTGCCCCTGTTTTATATTTATTTGAAATTCCGCGTTTAGTACAAGATAACCCAGAGCTTTTAGCTGTTGTTAAACCATTACATATTTATATTTCTTGGTTTGCAGGCTTTCTTATTGTTGGGCATGTGCTGGCCGCTTTAAAACATCACTTTGTTGATAAAGACAATATTTTAAATAGTATGACCAAACAACCAAAGTAATTGTATGTATAAAAAAACCGCCTGAGATAGGCGGTTTTTTTATTTAGATTTTTTTGATTTCTGCAATCCACTTTTGTTTCTCTTCATCTGAAATGAAAGAGGCTTCAAAAGAGTTGATTGCGAGTTTTTTCAACTCATCATTTGTTAGGTCTAAAGCTTGCTGAATTGCAAAGAAGTTATCATTCATATATCCACCGAAATATGATGGATCATCTGAGTTTACAGTCACGTGTACGTCTTTTTGTAGCAAACGACGGATATTATGATCTTTCATATCCTTTACAACGCATAGCTTTAAGTTACTTAAAGGACAAACCGTTAGAGGCATTTTTTCGTTAATTAAACGTGCCATTAACTGTTCATCTTCTTCAGAACGTACACCATGGTCAATACGGTTCACTTTGAGCAAGTCTAAAGCTTCCCATACATATTCAGGTGGACCTTCTTCACCAGCATGAGCAACGATTAAGAAGCCCTCTTCACGCGCCTTAGCAAAAACACGTTCAAACTTAGCTGGCGGATGCCCCACTTCACTTGAATCAAGCCCTACAGCAATAATGTCTTGCTTAAATGGTAAAGCCTGCTCCAAGGTCTCAAAAGCTGCCTCTTCGCTTAAATGGCGTAAGAAACACATAATAAGCTGAGAACTAATACCAAACTTAGCTTTGGCATCAGCACAAGCACGTTTTAAACCGTTAATCACTGTTGAGAAAGCAACGCCACGATCAGTGTGAGTTTGCGGGTCGAAGAACATTTCTGTATGAACCACACGATCTTCGGCACATTTCTCAAAATAAGCCCATGCTAAATCATAAAAGTCTTGTTCATGTACAAGAACATTTGCACCAGCATAGTAAATATCTAAAAACGACTGAAGATTATGGAAGTTATAAGCTTGCTTAACTTCTTCAACAGATTTGTAAGGAATCTGAATCTGATTGCGCTGGGCAATTGCAAACATTAATTCAGGTTCAAAAGTCCCTTCAATATGCACATGCAATTCGGCTTTTGGTAAGGCGCGAATCAGCTCGACTTGATTCATATTAACTCCACGTCTAAAGAAAAAAGGGTGTGGTAAAAATCACACCCTTCTATAATTTTCTTCTTATTAAAAACTATGACTAAGACAGCTCAAGAAGAAAATTATAAAAAATCATATTAACCGCCAAACGCGATAAATTTAAATACCCAAAGTGCAGCAATAATCCACACCATGTACGGTACAATTTTTGCCTTACCTGTGAATAATTTAACTAATGCATAGCTGATAAAGCCCATTGCAATACCATCAGCAATTGAATAGGTAAATGGCATAAATACAATAGTCAAAAATGCTGGAACAGCTTCTGTAATATCATCCCAATCGATATGAGTGATCCCTTGAATCATCAACACACCAATGAACAATAAAGCTGGCGCTGTTGCAAAACCTGGTACAGATTGAGCAAGAGGCGCTAAAAATAAACAGCAAATAAATAAGACTGCAACGACAACAGCAGTTAAACCAGTACGTCCACCTGCTGCCACACCTGAAGCTGATTCAATATAAGGTGTAGTTGAAGATGTACCTAATGCGGCACCAGCAACAATTGCAGTAGAGTCAGCAAATAATGCTTTTTTCAAACGAGGTAATTTACCATCTTGCAAAAGACCAGCACGGTGTGAAACACCAACCAAAGTACCCGTACTATCAAACAAGTCGACAATAAAGAATACGAAGATTACGCCAACCATACTTGCAGTAAATAGACCTTTAAAGTCCATTTGCATAAAGGTTGGTGCAATTGAAGGAATTTGACCAACTACACCCTTAAATTCGTTTAGACCTAAGGCAGTCGCAATTGCTGTAACAACCAAAATACTAATAATGATTGCGCCACGGATTTTTAATTGGTGTAAAACCACAATCATTAAAAATCCAAATAACGCTAATAATACTGTAGGTTGTTTGATATCACCCAAGCCAACTAATGTCGCTTGATTATCAACAATGATGCCAGCATTTTTTAAAGCAATAAGTGCGAGGAATAAACCAATACCACCGCCAATGGCAAACTTAAGTGACATTGGAATGGCATTTACAATCGCTTCACGAATTTTAAAGAAGCTAATTGCAAGGAAGACAAGACCTGAAACAAATACAGCTGCTAAAGCTGTTTGCCATGGCACGCCCATACCCATACAAACTGAATAGGTAAAATAAGCATTTAGACCCATACCAGGGGCCAGTGCGATTGGATAATTAGCAATGATCCCCATCACTAAACAGCCGATTGCTGCTGCCAAACAGGTCGCAACAAATACGGCGCCATGATCCATGCCGGTTTCAGATAAAATGAGTGGATTGACAATAATGATGTAACACATCGTTAGAAATGTAGTTACACCAGCAAGAACTTCAGTCCGGAAAGTGGTTTTATTGTCGCTTAACTTAAATAAACGCTCTAACCAGCCTGCCGAAGAATTGGGCGCCGCCATAAGTAGCCTCTATGCAAAATCTGAACTGTGGAATATTTACTTCTATGTAGGTCGCTGAACAATATTGTTTTTCTGTTCAGGCCTATCAACAAGAATCTCAAATTTAAGAAGCAACAAATATGCCACTCATTTGGTTTCTAGTTCATCCATAGGAAATAACCACAGCCCCTCTTGAAACACAAAAAAGCTGCATAACCCCTATGCAGCTTTTTTACTATACGTTAAATAAGTTTAACAGATTCAATCGAAACATGATCAAAATTTATGAAAAGATATGACCAATGACGATGCAAAAAATCAGAAATTTAAAGCGCGATATTATTAGAAAATAATTTTTTTCTCGCTTATATAGCCTTGCAAATTATAAGAAGCCAAATTGCTGTGATGAGCATGATTAGGATTGCGTTCGATACTTTGTAAATTTTGTTCTGCTTCTTGAATGATTCGCATCAATTCCTGATGTCTTTTATTTTGGGTATCTAAATAAGCCCAATATCCTAATACAAAGACGATACTCACACACAACACGATTAATACTTTATTGATCATTATTATTATCTCTATGTTTTTAATGTTAATGATCTTAACAAAAAAAAATAGCTTTGTGAATGTTTTCACATTTATTTACAATAATACACATTCATCCAAATAATTGATAAAAAAGGTGATTTTAAATTTCTCACTACAATGATTGATAAATACGAAACATTTCCATTGAAAAGTAACTTTATTTTAAAACAGTTTGTGTTTAATTATTTTTAATATTAGCTTTTTATTCATTCCCATTATTAAGTTCATTTAAATATGCAGTGTAGACAAATGTGTATATCGCATGAAAAATCTCTAAATTTTCTATGTACTGAATAAGATAAAAAGATCGATTTTTCTTTCAATTGTTATATTTAAATTTGTTTGGTTACCCAGCCATTTCCCTATTTTATCCTTAGCTTCAAAAGTAAAATTCCAATTTTAACTAAAAGAACCCTTTTTCTGATTTGAGAAATAGCTTTCCATTTTATCGTTCTATAAATCGTACCAAGCTTTCCATTTTTAGAGCTTTATTACAATAATCGCTACGATAAACTGCACTCAGAGAAAAAATTAAATTAGGAGAGTAGATCATGTTTGATATGCGTTTATCTCATGAACGTGGCGCAGCACATCACGGCTGGTTACAATCAAAACATAGTTTTTCATTTGCTAACTATTGGGACCCAAAACAAGTCGGTTTTTCAGATCTACTTGTAATTAATGATGATAATGTTGCTCCGTCTAAAGGCTTTGGTACTCACCCTCACCGTAATATGGAAATTATTTCCTATGTACTTGAAGGCGCATTAGAGCATAAAGACTCGATGGGTACAGGTTCTGTGATTGTACCTGGCGACATTCAGTTAATGAGTGCAGGTCGTGGAGTGGCTCATAGTGAATTTAACCATTCTGCTCAAGAAGGCGTACATTTTTTACAAATTTGGGTCGTTCCAAATGAAGTAAATACAGATCCAGGTTATCAACAAATTCATATTGATGAAGAAGACAAACGCGGTAAATTGCATTTGATTATTTCACCAAAAGGCGGTGAAAAAACTTTATCCATCAAACAAGACATTAATATTTACTCAGGTCTTTTTGATGGTGAAGAAACTGCCGAATTTACGATTCCTGATGGTCGATATGTCTACCTACATGTTGCCAAAGGTCGCATTGATGTAAATGGTAAAACCTTTAACACAGGTGATGCAGCACGTATCCGTGATGGTGGAAACTTATCGTTTACCAATGGTGATCATGCTGAAATTCTGATTTTTGATATGCGTCCGGAAGAAGTTCCAACCATGCCATAATGAAGCTAAGCCCTCACATAAAGATTTATGTGAGGGCTTTTTTAGCGTTTATACAAATTGACGAAGTCTAGCTGTGATCAATGCTCTTCTGAGCGCGACATCTCTGCATTGATATAACTCATGATCATAGTGGTTAACCCCTGCACCATTTCATCAAAACTAATGTAAGGATTTGGCAAAATAAGATGCCGAGCCACATTAAAAATCCCACTGTTAATACAGATGTAGGTAATCACAGCTACGTTGTTAATTTTTAAATACTTAGGATTATGCATCATATATTTCATGATGACTTCCACTAAAGCCTGCTCAATTTTTGGAATGTATTTATCGTACTGTAACTCGCCTGCATAACGTAAAACAGTTAAATAACGGTCATTATTTTTCTTTAATAAATCACTAAAAGTATAAAAAATCATTTCAATGACTGGTTCTAACTCCAGCTGTAAAATAGTTGGCGTAAGCTCCGTAATCATGTCCAAAATTTCTCGAACAAAATAGTGATTCATCGCATCGTAAATTTCTTCTTTATTTTTAAAATATTCATATAAAGATCCGACACTCACCCCTGCAATTTCTGCAATATGACGTGTGGTAGTGCCACTGGGTCCATGAAGCGCCACTGCAATAAAACCCGCTTCAATAATAGTATCGACAGTAACTTTGGCTCGAGTTTGACGAGGTTTACGCGTGGTCATACGATCTAATCAATAATCCGAACATAAAGTCAGATTAGCATGTAATCAGACTCGGTAGAAATAAAAAAACAAAATCCGAATAGTTGTCAAACTTGATCAAAAAAAGCCTTCAAAATAGATGCTATTAAGGATATCTAAATATTCTTATATTTGCTTTAACGACCCTAATAAAAATAAATTATTTATTATTTTTCAATAATATGTACAAATTTTTATTAAAGTTTTTCTTATGCAAGAAATTGATAAATTACTTTTATATATTTAAAAATTTACCCGAATTGAATCCGAACATAAAGTCAGATTAATATGAAAAAATTAAAGAAGAGTCACTGAGAAATTCTGTGTATCTCAACTCTTCTTTCCGTTATTCAGCCAAATAATCAAACAAATAACGGAGCAACAACACCGTAGTCAATCCAGAGAACACTCTGCTTTGAAAATGGAATTTACAGTGCCTTGTTGAACATTAAGTTTATTGATTTTCATCAAAATGCACTACTACTGATTTGTCTCAAGGTGTCGCTATGATCTCGACCACAGTAAAAAAATCATTTAACAAACTTAAATTTCAACGTGAAATTGAGTTGCCGGATTTTGCCAGTAAAAGCACTATTCCAATCCGTCATTTAAATATTGGTTTTGATGGTAAGGAAATTGATGTCAGATTCTATATGGACAATCAATTTGCAACCTTGTTTTTTGCCACACTTTCAGTTTTTTTAACCTATGGTGAAGATCTGGTGATCGAAACTGCTCGTCATCACCGTGACTTTATTAAAGACCCAATTTTAAAACAGCGAGTGACTTCGCTTATTGGCCAAGAAGCAATTCACTCAAAATTGCACAATGAATATAACGATGCACTTCAAGATGCTGAATATCCTGTTGCACTCTATCGTTTCCTTGGCTCGAACTTCTTTAAATATGTGTTTTTAAAGTTTCCGCAGCCACTCAAATTATCAATGATGGCGGGTATTGAGCATTTTACTGCTGTACTTGCTGAATATATGATGAAGCATGAAAAGAACTTCTATTATTCAGATGATGCGAAAAGCCGTGCTTTGTGGATGTGGCATATGCTTGAAGAATCTGAGCATAAAGATATTGCCTACGATGTTTATCAACTCTTAAATGGTAGCTACCCATTACGAGCTTCTGGTTTCGCTCTTGCTCTAATTACCATTTTAGGGCTTATTCCTGCGACGACCTTATTTGTTCCTGTTTTAAGAAAACCGCAAGAGATGTTCACCTTAAAATTCTGGAAAGATGCCCGTCGTGGTGTAGGTTTAATCTTTGGCCCGAAAGATGGCGTTTTTGGAAGTACAATTGGTCAAATTCTTGACTATTTACGTCCAGATTTTCACCCAAATGACCATGATACGACTGAATATCTTGAGTACTACAAAAAGAAATTGCTGAACGAAGGTGGTGCAATTGCTCCTTACTTTGTTAAAGAATTTACCCCTCCAGTACGCATGTCTTAATCGTCCTGCATTTCCAGCTATCAAACAGATAGCTGGCATCTCTTCAAGTTATTTATGGATGAATCATGATTTTATTTGGCAAAAAGAAAGTTAAACCAAGCCAAAAAGCTTATGCAGTGGTGACAGGTGCAGGCAGTGGGATTGGTCGAAGTTTTGCAATTGAACTGGCAAAACGTGGTGGCAGTGTGGTTTGTGCAGACATTAATCTCGAAGCTGCTGAAGAAACCGTAAAAATTCTTGAACAACAAGGCGCGAAAGCTTTCGCTATACGTTGCGATGTCGGTAACTCAGAACAGGTTACAGATCTAGCAGAAACTGCTGAGATCTTACTTGGGCACCCTGTCACCCTTGTGATTAATAATGCAGGTGTAGGTTTAGGCGGAAAATTCGATGAAATGACGCTCGAAGACTGGAATTGGGTCATGAATATCAACCTTTGGGGTGTTATTCACGGTTGTCATGCTTTCGTCCCAAAATTTAAAAAGTTAGGTTATGGTGCGATTATTAACGTTGCTTCCGCTGCATCGTATACGGCTGCACCAGAAATGACCGCCTATAACGTGACTAAAGCAGGTGTACGCGCGCTTTCAGAAACGCTTTCTGCCGAACTACACAAGTTCAATATTAAAGTTAATGTGCTCTGCCCTACTTTGGTTCCAACCAATATCATCAAAAATGGTCGGATTCCGGGACGCTATTCAAAGCTTGCAGATCACGCGCTTATGAACTATGCCCTCACCACAAGTGATAGTGTAGCCAAATTAACACTGAACCGCCTTGATCAGAATGAGCTTTACACCATTCCTCAAATCGATGCGAAGTTATTCTGGCTCATGAAACGTGCATCACCAAGCTTGTATAACAAGTTCCTTGGCACGTCTTACAAATTATTTAAATAAGAAATTTATAGGTAGTACGCATATGACTGCTCAAATGAAAACAAATGCATCAGCAAAAAAAGCTGTCAATTCACCCAACCACATTTTCGACACCTTTATTGTAGGTGCCGGCATTTCAGGTATAGCTACTGCCATTCGCCTAGATCAAGTTGGCTATACCAATTATAAAATTATTGAAAAAGCTGGCCGTGTTGGTGGAACATGGCGTGAAAACACCTATCCAGGCTGTGGCTGTGATGTGCCATCTGCGCTTTATTCTTACTCGTTTGCACCAAGTGCAAAGTGGAGCCATTTATTTGCTCGACAACCAGAAATTTTAAGTTACTTAGAAGATGTGAGTAATGAGTTTAATGTCGCATCTAAAATCGAATTTAACAACGAATTGCTGAACGCCGCATGGGATGACTCACGCCATGTGTGGGTACTTGATACCACTACTGGTCAGTATTTATCTAAAACTGTTATTTTCGCTACAGGTCCAATTACTGAAGCACAAATTCCACGTCTTGAAGGTTTAGATACGTTTAAAGGTGAGATGTTCCATTCAGCTAAATGGAACCATGATTATGATTTGACAGGTAAACGCATTGCTGTGATTGGTACTGGTGCATCTGCCATTCAGTTTGTGCCCCAAATTCAACCAAAAGCGAAAGAGCTTTTTGTGTTCCAACGTACAGCACCTTGGGTACTACCAAAACCAGACACAGACTTGGGCGAATTTAGTAAATCAGTGATTGCTAAGTATCCATCTATTCAAGCAAGCTGGCGTAAAAGTGTAGCGTTAACTCTGAATGCAATTAACTTTGGTTTACGTAACCCGCTTGCACTTAAACCGGTAAATGTACTGGGTAAGCAATTACTTAAATTGCAGATTAATGACCCTGTGCTACGTAAAAATGTAACGCCAAACTTTGATATTGGTTGTAAACGTATTTTGTTTGCTAACAATTACTACCCTGCATTACAAGCACCAAATACGACCCTTATTCCTCATGGTTTAGTGAAAGTTGAAGGCAATACTGTTGTTGCTGCCAACGGTGAACGCCATGAAGTTGACGTAATTATTTGGGGCACTGGTTTTGAGGTATCTCATCCGCCAATTGGTAAACGTGTTCATAATGAAAAAGGTCAATGTTTACAAGATTTATGGAAAGATAGTTCACCTGAGGCTTATTTAGGTACCAACATTGAAAATGTGCCGAATGCATTTTTAATTTTAGGCCCGAATGTCTTGGTTTATGACTCTTTTATTGGCTTAGCTGAGGCTCAGCTAGACTATATTGTAGATGGCTTATTGAAAATTAAGAACAAGGGTATTAGCAAGTTCAACGTTAAGCCCGAAGTTATTAAAAAGCATAATGATCTGGTACAAAAGCACTTAAAAACAACTGTATTTAATAGTGGTGGTTGTAAGAGTTACTACCTTGATGCCAACGGTCGTAACTTCGCTGCATGGCCATGGTCATTGAAAAAGCTAAAACAACGTTTGAAAAACGTCGATTTGAAAGATTATGAAGTGACATATCAAACGACAAAAACTCATTAATTTGTAATTTTGATCAAATCCGTTGTAAGAAATAGGCAGTGTATTTTAGGTTTTCATGAAATACACTGCCTTCTTCGTTGAATATCTTCAAGAAATAAAAAAACAGGATAAAGATGAAAGAAGGTCAATCAAGTCGTACCGCCGAAGCCGCCGCTGCATTACGTGCAAATCACTTTAAAAATACGGTCAGCCCTGTATTTTCAGACCCTTATGCTTTTGAGCTGACCAGTAGAAGCTGGAAAAAACTTCTATCAAGCCCACTTCTTGTTAAATTAATGAATTCTGCGGTTTTAAACCGCACTTTAGGTTTACTTACCGGGCAAGTGGTCGGACGCTCTCGTTATGCCGAAGATTTACTTGATCAGGCAGTTCAACAAAACACTCAACAATATGTTTTAGTTGGTGCAGGTCTAGATTCATTTGTACTACGTGAGTCTCACCATTACCCAACTTTAAAAATCTTTGAAGTTGATCATCCCGATACTCAAGCTGCCAAACAAGCCAAGCTAAAAAAACTAGGCGAAATTCCTGCCACAGTTGAGTTTGTCGCAATTAATTTTGAAAAAGAGTCTATTTCGGAAGCCTTGACCAGAAGTGTCTATGAGCGATCCGCTCCTGCATTTTTCTCATGGCTTGGAACGACTCACTATTTAAATCCTCAAACAACCTTGCAGACTTTAAAAAGCATTGCTGAATTTTCAGCAAACGCTAGTGAAGTTGTACTCGACTATTCGACCTATTTTCAGGAATTAACTGGTATCGAACGCATTGGTAGCATGGGTGTTGCCCAGTTTACCCATTTGCTCAAAGAACCATTATTAGGTCAATTTAAACCTACTGATTTACATCGCGCAGTTGAACAGATGGGGTTTGAAGTCGTTGAAGATTTATCAGGTGAAGCCATTACTGAGCGTTATTTTAGTGCACGAGTAGATGAGATTCGCCATACCTCAGCAACACGCTTATTGCATTTGCGCTTGAATAAATAAACTCAGGTTGATGATTTACCACTTAACCGCACTGCATGCGGTGTCTTACCGTGCCATCTTTTATATGCATGAATAAAACTGGCAGGTTCGGCATATCCCAACCATTCGGCAATTTGCTCAATAGAGGCTTTCGGTAAAGTCAGATATTGTTCTGCTAAAACCTGTCTGACTTCTTCACGTATTTGAATAAAGGTCATACCTTCTTGAGCCAAATGACGGCGTAAGGTACGTGCATTTAAGTGCAAACGATCGGCAACCATGTCCATAGATGGCATTTCCCCTCGCACCCTCATTAACTGCTGCTGCACTAAATTAATAAATTTCTTTTGTGTTTGGCGCCTATCTAGAATTTGCCGACATTGTTCTTCAGCCGTATGTAAAATCAGGTCATTGGCCATTTGCAGTTTTTGGTCTACTTTGTGCGGATCGAGTAAAACAAAGTTCTTAGCCGCCCCAAACTCCGGCAGAATTCCAAACAAATCGATATAGGGTTGTACCTCAGTTTTAGGCTGGAAAGTGAAAGCCATATATTGACAAAAATTATCTTGTACCAAGTCCCGTTGCACCGTAATGAGCGCCGCCGCGTCCCGTTCAAGAATAAACTGGCGAACTGAAGGTGGTACGCCCTCATCTTCAATCTCAATCCGAATACCTTCATCTGTCTCTGAAACTAGAAATCGGGTAAAAGCAAAAGTAAGTGAAAAATAGGTTAAAGCTAAATCAAGTGCTTCACGAATGCTGGCACTGCTCATGAGGGCCATGCCTAAAGGCCCAAATGTTGTAAAGTGATAGCGTGTACCTACATCTAAGCCTAATGTCGGCCTGTCTCCAAGCTGCTCAACCAAGTTATGAATAACCTGCAATTCTTGCTGACCTGTCACCACCATATTAGGGTCAAGCAATTGCTGTTGACTGATTCCAGTCTCTTCTAAAATGGTCTGATAAGAAATGCCTGATTCCACCGCAAAATCAGCCATTAATCGAACACTATGTACACTGCGTTCAAAAGCCCATGCATACTTCACTGTATTGCTCAGAATGTCCTCGAATCACAATATTTTGTCCTCATCCATCCTCTAAATCAAGCAAATAAACGACTATTCTGCATACAGGAAATTGCGATTCTTTCGCCCACTGTTTTTAAGGATTTTAGAGCAGCCTATGTTTAATTCGTCAGCTAATTCAAATAAAAATGTACGTATCGCCATTATTGGCACTGGCTTTGGTGGTCTAGGACTTGCCATTCGCCTCAAACAAGCAGGTTTTGAACAATTTACTCTCTTTGAAAAAGCTGCTGATGTGGGCGGTGTCTGGCGCGACAATACTTATCCGGGTGCTGCGTGTGATGTTCCGTCACATCTTTATTCTTTTTCTTTTGAGCAAGAGCTGGGTTGGAAAAACCGTTACGGCACATCTCAAGAGATTTATCAATATTTACGCCACTGCGCCGATAAATATGACATTCGCCCACATGTTCAATTTAATACCGAAATTGCCAGTGCCGAATTTGATGCTCTGCAAGGTGTATGGCACATTCAAAGTACAACCGGTGAGCATTTTGAAGCTGAATTTTTAGTAGGTGCTGTGGGCCAGCTCAATCGCCCTGCCTATCCAAAACTTAAAGGTATTGAAAACTTTAAAGGTAAGGCTTTTCACTCCGCGCGTTGGGATCATGACTACGATTTAAATGGAAAACGTGTTGCTGTAATTGGTACAGGTGCAAGTGCCATTCAGTTTGTTCCCGAAATTGCTAAGGAGGTTGCTCATCTTGATGTTTATCAACGTTCGGCCCCTTACGTCATTCCGAAGCCAGATCGGATTTATCAACCTTTAGAGAAAAAAGCATTCCGCAAATTACCGATTTTGCAAAGTCTAGATCGTGCCTTGCAATATGGACATCACGAAATCCGTCTGCTGGCTTTTACAACTTCTTTAAATGAAATGCCTTTAGTGGAATATTTATTCCAGCGCCATATTCGTAAAGTGGTTAAAGACTCCAAATTACGTCACCGTTTAATGCCGGACTACCCAATTGGCTGTAAGCGTATTTTAATTTCTAACCATTGGTATGAAACGCTCACTCAACCTCATGTCGATGTTATTCATACGGGCATTCAAGAAATTACTGAAAATGGCATTTTAGATACGGACGGAAATCTGCGCGAAGTTGATACCATTATTTATGGTACTGGTTTCGCTGCAACTGAATTTATGGCGCCAATGCAGATTACAGGTCTTGATGGTCGCACTTTAAAAGATACATGGAAAGATGGTGCAGAAGCATACCTTGGCTTAACTGTTAGCGGTTTCCCTAATTTCTTTATGCTTTATGGTCCAAATACCAATCTTGGGCACAACTCAATTGTCTATATGATTGAAAGTCAGGTGAACTACATTTTAGATGCCATTCAAATACTGATAAAAAATAAGTTGTTATTCACCAATGTTCGTGCAGAAGTTCAACACGAGTTCAACCAAAATATTCAAGAAAAAATGAAAAAAACTGTCTGGGCACAAGGTTGTACCAGTTGGTATCAGACTGCGGATGGGAAAAATACCAATAACTGGCCGGGTTTTACCCTTGAATATCGTCAACGTACTCGTCGTTTCGATGTTGAAAACTACACTCAGGTTTCGGCTATTTCTTAAACAAGCTTCACCATAGGAAATGAGAAAAATAAACGGAGAATTTTATGAAAACATTTAAGAACAAAGTCGCGGCTGTTACAGGTGCGGGTTCAGGTATTGGACAAGCACTTGCAATTGCACTCGCAAAACAAGGCTGCCATCTGGCACTTTCCGATATCAGTGAAGCTGGCTTAGCCAAAACTGTCGAGCAGTTATCAGCCTACCCAGTTAAAGTGACCACTCAAAAAGTCGATGTAGCTAAGCGAACTGAAATTGCAGATTGGGCAAAAGCTGTTGTAAATGAGCATGGCCAAGCTAATTTGATTTTTAATAATGCTGGTGTTGCAATAGGTAGCACGGCTGAAGGTGTGAGCTATGAAGATCTTGAATGGCTTATTGGTATTAATTTTTGGGGCGTAGTTTATGGCACCAAAGAATTTTTACCATTTTTAAAGCAAAGTGGTGATGGGCATATTATTAATATTTCCAGCATGTTTGGCTTAACAGCTCAACCAACCCAAAGTGCCTATAATGCCAGTAAATTTGCTGTTCGTGGCTTTACTGAATCGCTACGCCAAGAACTTGATATGCAAAATGCTGGAGTTAGCGCGACCTGTGTTCATCCGGGTGGTATTCGTACCAATATTGCCAAAGCTGCCCGTATGAATAATAGCGTCCAGTCTTTAGGAATGGACCCTGTTAAAAGTCAGGATGCTTTCGATAAATTACTACGCACCCCTGCTGACGAAGCTGCTCAACAAATTTTAGAGGCTGTTCGTAAAAACCGTCGCCGTTTACTGATTGGAGCCGATGCAAAAGTCGTTGATGTAATTCAACGTATTCTTCCACAGGGTTACCAAAAGATTTTTGCAACTGCAACCGCATTGCAAACTCACCTACTCAACAAATCAGCAAAATAAAAATAGTGGTCGGTATGCTCTTCATTTTAGGAGATGCTGACTGTCATTAGGCTTAGTATGAGTCTTTATTATGAAGCAGCTTCTTGAATGGACTATTCGTACCACGCTACGTCCAGCTTTATCTCCTAAAACACCACTAAAACTTCAGCGTTTTTGTAGCGATGCAGCCAGTGCTATTGTGCTTGGGCCACGTGGCTATAAAACAAAAAAACAAATAATTGCTCAAGTGCCGACAGTTCATATTCAGCCCAAAATGACTAAATCAGGGCTGGGTATCTTGTATTTACATGGCGGTGGCTATGTTGTTGGTAGTTCAAAAAGTCACACTAAGCTTGCGGCTCAAATCGGACATGCAGCTCAAGCACAAGTCTGGTTACCTGAATATCGTCTAGCCCCAGAACACCCAAGCCCAGCTGCTCTTGAAGATGTAATTGCAGTCTATCAAGCTCTACTTGACCAAGGACAAGACCCGAAAAAACTCGTGATTGCGGGTGATTCTGCGGGTGGCGGACTCAGTTTAAGCACCGCAATTGCTATTCGAGATGCAAAGTTGCCGCTACCAGCAGCGTTAGTTTTACTTTCACCTTGGGTTGATTTAAGCCTCTCTGGAAGCACGATGAAAACCCACGCAGCTCAAGATGCGATGCTGTCTGAAGAATGGTTAGTGTGGTGTGCAAAAAACTATTGCGCGCAAAAATCAGTAACCGATCCAATCTGTTCCCCACTCTATGCTGACTTAACTGGACTACCGCCTATTTTGATTCATGTCGGTACCGAAGAAGTTTTATTAGATGATGCAAAACGTCTTGCTGAACAAGCTGGAAAATACGGCATTCCGACGAACTTTAGGATTTATGACCAAGTCGGACATGTTTTTCAGTTCCACAAGGGTATACTAAAAGAATCTAATGACTCGATTGAGCGCATTGGGCAATTCATTGATAAGCATACACAGTCAATATAAAAAATAATCGCCAGAGAGGAGCCTCGGCATGACAACAAACAATTATGACTATGATTATCTCATTATTGGTTCAGGCTTTGGTGGTAGTGTTTCTGCTTGCCGTCTAACCGAAAAAGGTTACTCAGTTGCTGTAATGGAAATGGGGCGTCGCTGGAAAGCCGAAGATTTTGCGAAAAATAACTGGAATTCCCGCCGTTGGATTTGGCGTCCGGGCATGAAGCTTTTCGGCTATTTCAATATGCGCTTTTTTCGCCATGTCACCATTATTTGCGGGAATGCTGTAGGTGGAGGTTCAATTACCTATGCCAATACCCTACTCGTTCCACCTGAACATATTTGGGACGAAGGCACATGGGCAGATGCTGCAGACTGGAAAAATGAAATGCCCCAGCACTATGCAGAAGCAGAACGTATGCTTGGGGTGACGGATAATAAAATTTTTGGTCCAGCTGACCATATGCTCAAACAAATGGGTGAAGCTATCGGTGTAGGTCATACTTTTAAACCGACACGTGTTGCGACTTTCTTCCCACCCGAAGGTGAACAAGGCGGCAAAACCTACCCTGACCCATATTTTAACGGTGAAGGTCCAGACCGTGCGACGTGTACAGCATGTGGCGGTTGTATGACAGGTTGTAAACACAACGCAAAAAACACTTTGGATAAAAACTATTTGTACTTTGCCGAAAAAAATGGTGCCAAGGTTTATGAAGAAACCAAAGTTGTTGATGTTAAACCACTCAATGGTAAAGCTGATGGCAGTGATGGCTATGAAGTAACCACTGAATGTTCAACCTCATGGTTTAATAAACAGCGTCGTACATGGCGAGTACGCAACGTAATTTTCTCGGCATCTTCTTTGGGTACTCAAGAGATGTTGTTCCGCTTAAAGCAGTCTGGTTCTCTGCCAAATATTTCCGATGACTTGGGTAATCGGGTTCGTACCAATGCCGAATCTATTTTAGGGGTTCGCTTCTTTGGTAAAGATGTCGACATGAGCAAAGGTGTTGCCATTGGTTCAAGTATTTACATCGACCATGATACTCATATTGAGGCAACTCGCTACCAAAACGGTTCCGATGCAATGGGTCTCATGTGTACTTACATGGCAAAAGGAAAACCGGGTTGGACACGTATCTTCTTTTGGTTATGGGCGTTAATCTGCCATCCATTTATTTTTCTACGCATGAGCAATCCGGTTGGTTTTGCGCGTCAAACCTTGATTTTCTTGGTGATGCAAACTGCTGATGCTTCAATTAACATGCGCTTGAAACGCAACTGGTTTTGGCCTTTTGGCAAGGTATTGTCTAGTGAGGGTAAAAAGCTACCAGTTTATATTCCACAGGCCAATACATTTACCGAAAAAGTCGCCAAAATGTTTAATGGCCACCCCATGACGACCATTACCGAAATTTTATTTAACGTGCCTTTTACCGCACACTGTATGGGCGGCTGTGCAATTTCCTCAAGCCCAGAACGTGGCGTGGTGGATGGACAAAATCACGTTTTTAACTATAAAAACTTATATGTTGTAGATGGTTCAATGTTAGGTGCCAATTTAGGTGTTAACCCAAGTCTCACCATTACAGCTTTAGCAGAACGTGCAATGTCTTATATTCCGGCTAAACACACTTTGGGCGAACATCAGGATCATAGAGCAGAGGCAGAAACCGTAGAGATCACGAAAGCTTCTGCTTAAAATAGAAATTTGTTTTATAAAAAAAGCCTATTTAAAAATAGGCTTTTTTTCTTTCGCTTTTTAGATTACATCGTTACGGCTTTAGCACGAGCTGCATGCAATTTTTTATAGCTCTCGATCAGACGTAAATGGCGATCAAGTCCTTCTAGTTTCATGCTTGTTGGTGTTAAACCATAGAAACGAACGCTACCATCGACAGAACCTAATACTGCCTCCATTCGTGTGTCACCAAACATACGACGGAAGTTAGTCAGGTAATCTTCAAGCTCTAGTTCTTCATCCAACATCACTTCAAGCACCACGTTCATGCACTGATAGAACAAACCACGCTCAACGGTGTTAGTGTTATATTGCAGGTAAGTTTCGACTAACTCTTTTGCCTCGTCAAATTGCTGCAAAGCAACGTAAATCAACAATTTCAACTCTAAAATCGTGAGCTGTCCCCAAACTGTATTGTCATCAAATTCAATGCCAATGAGCGTGGTGATTTCGGTGTAATCGTCTAACTCACATTCTTCTAAGCGCTCAACCAATGCTTCAAGTTGTTCATCATCCAAACGATGCAGATTTAAAATATCTTCACGGAATGAAAGTGCTTTATTGGTATTGTCCCAAATCAAATCTTCAACGAGATAAATTTCTGAATAATCCGGCACTAAAATACGGCAAGCGGTCGCACCTAGGTGCTCATATACTGCCATATAAACTTCTTTGCCCATCTCTTCGAGAATACCGAACAACGTTGCAGCTTCGTCTGCATTCGACTCTTCGCCTTCTCCAGAAAAATCCCACTCAACAAAGTCATAGTCAGATTTAGAACTAAAGAAACGCCAAGATACCAAACCGCTTGAGTCAATAAAATGCTCGACAAAGTTATTCGGTTCAGTCACCGCATTACTTTGGAAAGTCGGTTGTGGTAAATCATTTAAGCCTTCAAAACTACGACCTTGAAGCAGCTCAGTCAAACTACGCTCTAACGCAACTTCAAAACTTGGATGTGCACCAAACGATGCAAAAACACCACCCGTACGTGGGTTCATTAAAGTCACACACATTACAGGGAACTGACCACCTAATGATGCATCTTTAACTAGAACAGGAAAACCTTGCTCTTCTAAGCCTTTAATACCAGCAACGATACTTGGGTATTTTGCTAATACTTCTTCAGGAACATCTGGAAGTGCAATTTCACCTTCTAAAATTTCACGTTTAACAGCACGTTCAAAAATTTCTGACAAGCATTGAACTTGGGCTTCCGCCAAAGTATTACCTGCACTCATACCATTACTTAGGTACAAGTTTTCAATTAAATTTGATGGGAAATATACAACTTCATCGTCAGACTGGCGCACGAAAGGCAGCGAACAAATGCCACGCTCTACATTGCCTGAATTGGTGTCATATAAATGCGTACCGAGTAATTCATCATCTGGGTTGTAAATCTCAAGACAATATTCATCTAAGATTTCTTTAGGTAATTCACCATTTGGACCCGGTTTAAACCATTTTTCATCTGGATAATGCACAAATTCAGCATTGGCAATATCTTCACCCCAGAACTGGTCGTTATAGAAGAAGTTACAGTTTAAACGCTCAATAAACTCGCCTAATGCAGACGCTAAAGCGCTTTCTTTAGTTGCACCTTTACCATTGGTAAAACACATCGGAGACTGTGCATCACGAATGTGTAATGACCATACATTCGGAACAATATTACGCCAAGATGCGATTTCAATCTTCATGCCCAAATTTGCCAAAATGGCAGACATATTGGCAATGGTTTCTTCTAATGGCAGGTCTTTACCCTGAATATAGGTATGGCTTTCTGAAGTTAAGCTTGGCAATAACAGTGCTTGCGCATCTGCATCAATGCTTTCAACTTCTTCGATAATAAATTCAGGACCAGTTTGAATAACTTTTTTAACAGTACAACGGTCGATTGAACGTAAAATCCCTTGGCGATCTTTATCTGAAATATCGGCTGGTAATTCAATCTGAATTTTAAAGGTTTGCTTGTAGCGGTTTTCAGGATCAACAATATTATTTTGTGATAAACGAATATTATCGGTTGGGATATCTCGAGCTGCACAATACACTTTTACAAAGTACGCTGCACACAATGCGGAAGATGCTAAAAAATAGTCAAATGGGCCCGGTGCCGAACCGTCACCCTTGTAGCGAATTGGTTGATCGGCAATTACCGTAAAGTCATCGAACTTAGCTTCCTGTCGAAGATTGTCGAGATAATTAACCTTGATTTCCATGCTGGCACCTAAATATTTTTATGTGTCAGCACAGACACATAAAATTCTAAATATTGAAATATAAGCCGAATCACAGCGAAGAAATTGACTTAAAAAAATGAGAGATTAAAGCCATGTGTTTAATGAACGACTCAATTGGCTTTAATAAGATTGGCGGTATTATAGAGTGATTTTGTGAAGTTGATAACTAAAGTTAAAACATTGATGCTCACAATGCTTTAACTTGTCTTTAATTTACTTAAATATTGAGCATTAAAATTTAAAGGTGTAATCAACATTCAACCGTGTTTCATTTGCCGAGTGAAATGTCATATTGCTTGGCATATCGTTGCGATAGTGAGAAAAACGAGCTCGCATGCCTAGGCCTTTTAACTTTCCTTCAGGAATTTTATAGCCTAAATCAAACTCCATCGACTCTTCTTTAAAACGCTGATCGCCATATTGCAGCAAATCAATATCTTCCCCTTTTGCATAGCGGATCATAAAGCGCAGTCCATTTAATGGAACATCCCCTAATCGTGCATTTTTAAAATCATATTCGTAACGAATCGAATAGACTTTTTCATCTTTGTTCGAATAGTCCGAACTCATAAAATCAAGCACGACTGGACTTTCAGTTCCCGACAAAAACGGCAAACCAGTCGAGCCAAACGACTGCATATAGCCCAAAGAAACCGTATGGTTTTGATAGTTCAAACCAAATAAACCACTCATATGACGGTTATCGACCTTTCCTATTTTTTTGCTTCCAGTTTCTTCACTATTAAAAAAACGCACGTCACTTAAAAAATTAAGCTGGTCATTTAAAGGCTGTTTTCCGTTAAAACCCAAAAATTGTTGCTGGTAAATGTCTTTGAGTTCAGCATGGTAGGCACGGAGACGATAGTCCTTTAACTGATAACTTCCTCCCAGCGTGTAAAAAGAATCAGTGGTTGCCGCCTTGTCAAAACGACGGTTGATATTATCCGTTCCAACATCGGTATAACGAATGGAATCGCGCTGCCGCACTTCATCGACATAAAATCCTTCGAGTTGAAGATTTGGAATTTCATTTGAAACAAAGCGAATACCGCGATAAGTCTGGGGGAACAAACGCGCTGGCGATGAAAATATGGTCGGTAATTGTGGAACTAAATCCCCCACAAAAAGCTCATTTTTCCTAAATTTAGCCTTCCCTGTAATACCAATTTTTCCATAATAATCGTCACGCGAGTTATCAGTATTGACGGGTAATAAGCCACTACGTGCATAGTCATCAGCCCGATTTCCCATCAGGTTAAAACCCGCCATTGCCAGCACATCAACACCGAACCCAACTGTCCCTTCGGTATAACCCGACTGTCCTTTAAAAATTAAACCCTGCGCCCAATCTCTGGCTGCGGTATAGGGATATGGGTCTTTTTTATAGTCTCGGTCAAAGTAAAAATTACGCAGTGTCAGCTCAGCTTTACTGTCTGCAATAAACTCGGCATGCACAACTTGAGTAAATAATGGGCACAAGCATACCCCCACCCACAATGGTGTCTTTTTCATTTTTTATCTCAACTATTTAATTTATAATGGATTAAGGTGCTGTTTTAAGAGAGTAGTTTTGCTCTTTCTTACTTCGATAAAAAGCACTACCCAAACTTAAAATCAGGAAAATAGCCAAAATAAAGACCACACCGTAATAGGCATAAAGCGTTGCTGGTGCGATGCCTTTATCCAGAAAAATACCTGCAATCGTTGGCGATAAAATTGCCCCAATACGACCAAAACCAATGGCATAACCCACACCGCGACTACGGATTTCAGCGTCATAAATTGTTGGAGAAATAGAATATAGACCTGCCACACAGCCATTAATAAGTGTGCCGAGTAATAACCCCACCATGAGTGCGACACTCACTTGAGACGAGACTGCGACAAATAGAAAAACACATGCAGACGTTAGCCCTAAAAATAGGCTTAAGGCATAGAAAATTTTTATGCGTGATGCGAGTAGACCAATAATGGCTGCACCGAAAATACCGCCAATACTAATTAAAATACCGGTACTTACCCCTTGCTCTGGTGACATTCCCATTGAAATAAGAATTTTTGGCGTCCAGCTCATAACAAAGTAAAAGCCAAACATCACTAAAAAGAATGCAAACCAAAGGCAAAGTGTTTGAAATCCCAGTTGCCCTGCAAATAATTTGCTGAGTTCACTGCCATTTTGCGTACTCATTTTTTCATAGCGCGGCATAATTGATAGTTCATTAAGCCCCATACGGTTTACAGTTGTATTGATTCGTTCCAATGCCTGTTTTGGTCTTTTCGCGAGTAAGTAATCTAAAGATTCAGGCAATAACCATGCGCTGATCAGCAACATTGCAATGGTGGTGATTCCACCTGCTAAAAAGATTGAGCGCCAACCTAATTGCTCAATCAATGCGAGTGATAGTACTCCACCAAGCGTCGCACCAATTCCATAACCGGTAGACATTAAGCTCACTGCAAGACTGCGCCAGCGAGCATTGGCATATTCACTTGCCAACACATTACTACTCGCAAGGATGCCACCCACCCCAATTCCGGTAATAAACCGCAGTGCTGCCAACATGCCGTGGCTTTGTACAAAAGCACAGCCCAACATGCTAAGACCAGCAATTACAAGACAAACTAAGATGAGTAAACGGCGACCAATTTTATCGGCTAAAGGCGCAAGAAAAATAGAACCAGCAGCCATTCCAAAAAGACCTGAACTGAGCAACAAACCAATTTGTGCGCCTGAAAGTGACCATTCTGCCGAAACAGATGGAGCGGTAAATGCCATCACCATCACGTCAAAGCCATCAATAATATTAAGACAAATACAAATCAAAATGACGAACCATTGGTAGCGGCTCATATTGTTTTGATTGATCTCACTTAGAACGTCTCTTTCCATTTGTGTATCTCCCTTGGATAAGACATACACACGACATTGCTGATATGAGCGATTGGGTGGTTATGCACATCCGTATCCATAATGACCTAGAGGAATATTTGTTTTTTGAGCATCCTGCTCTTTTTCTATACTGAATATTTGGATCCAAAAAATCAACTAAAATTATAAACGGATTATTAAAAAGTATATAAATACATAAATTATATAACTATAAAATTATTAAAAACATAAAATTAGGATGCTTGAATATTTTTATGGATCCATATTAAAAAATCTATTATGATCGATTCCAGAGCATTTTTTAGCCAAAAAGCTCAGTTTATTTCCAGAAAATGCAAGATGCATTTATGAAACTTCAAAGGATTGTTGTTATGAAACTCAAAAGAGTAAGCCAGCTTACATTGGGACTTTTTTTTGCCAGCCAATTGTTTTACACAACGCAAGCAGCACCTCCAAAAAATCAACAACCACCCAACATCATGATTATTTTGGCCGATGATCTTGGATTTTCAGATATTGGCGCTTATGGCGGCGAAATTAAAACCCCTCATATTGATAGCCTATTAAAGCAAGGAAAAATGCTTTTTAATTTTCATGCTTCATCAATGTGTTCACCTACTCGTGCACAGCTTATGACAGGTGCAGATAACCACTTGGTGGGTTTAGGTGCGATGTATGAAACTTCAAAACGACAAGAAAAATTGGTTGGAGCCGATAGCCCGCGTGCACTCCTCAAAATTGATGGCTATTCAGGTCATTTAACGCAAAATGCTTATACACTCGCAGAGATTTTAAAGACAAAAGATTATTACACCTTCATGGTCGGTAAATGGCACTTAGGCTATGCTCCCGACCAAAACCCTAAAGCCCGCGGCTTTGATCAATCTTTTGCTCTGCTCGATGGCTTCGATTTACACTTTAAAGACCAACCTAAAAACTATCCTCGTAACACCCAATACACTGAAAATGGTCAAAAGGCCACATTACCTGACAACTACTACTCGACAGACTTCTTTACACAAAAAGCTTTCGAGTACTTAGACAAAAATAAAGCGCAAAAACCATTTTTTGCTTACCTAGCCTATACCGCTCCACATTGGCCAATACAGGCGCCTGCTCACTATAGAGACTTATACAAAGGTAAATACGATCAAGGCTACGATGCAATTCGAAAACAACGCTTTGAGAGACAAAAGCAATTAGGATTAATTCCTGCTAATGCAGAATACCCAATCGAGCGTGGCAACCAAGCTTTAGGTACCAAAAGCTGGAATGAACTGACATCACAAGAGCGCAAATACGAAGCACGTAAAATGGAAGTTTATGCGGGCATGGTTACCCAGTTAGACGACCGCGTGGGTGATGTCATTCAATATCTTAAAAAGCATCATTTATATGACAACACTTTGATTGTGTTTATGTCAGATAACGGCGCTGAAGGTGGTGATCATAATTTCCCAATGGGTGATGCTGACAATCGCTATGAAAATATAGGCAACGCCAGCTCATATCTATACATGGGACCACGTTGGGCCGAAGTAAGCAGTACGCCATTTACTTACTGGAAATCAGCCGCTTCAGAAGGAGGAGTTCGAGTTCCATTTATTGTTAAATCACCAACTCAGGTTTCTAAACAACGTGGAATTAACAATAACTTTGCTACAGTCAGAGATATATTCCCCACTGTGATGGAGCTAGCGGGGATTCAAAATAATCAGGTTTATCCAACTTCAAGCACCAAAATTAAACCATCGGGCTTTAGTTTGATTCCTGCTTTTAAAGATAACACTGCCCGTATTCGTCCTGTTAATTATTATGACTTCAAAGAATTACATGGCAGCCGCTACGCCAAAACTGACGAATGGAAGCTTATTGAAAACTCACCTTCTAAATTTAAGAGCCATGGCTGGGAACTCTACAATTTAAAAACAGATTTTAATGAGCAACATAATGTTTATGCAGCCCATCCTGAGATTGTCAAAGTCTTAAATGATAAATATTTAAGATATGCCGATGAAAATGGTGTTGTGGATTTTGAGCAATACAACAAAAAGTAGGAAAAATTAGATGAAACAGATCATGATGCTTTCATCGTTCCTCTTACTTTGTGCATGCCAAAAAACCACACCTCAACTAGAACAGACCACCTTGCCCGACTTAGGCAGCAAAGCTAAATGTAATTCTTATTCAGGCCTTCCTTCGGGTTGGCCTAAAAATAAAGAAGCAGGTATGGTCAAACTTCCTCAAGGGAAAGTTGTTCTAGGCACCACACAAGGCTATGAAGATGAACGCCCATTAAACTTACAGGCAACTTCCGTTCCCGCTTTTTTAATTGATGCGACTGAAGTCACCAATGCTCAATTTCAAGAGTTTGTTAAACAAACGGGCTATGTCACCGATGCAGAGAAGCAAGGTGGTGCGGCTATGTTTGTACAACCAGATCATCCAGTTGAAGAATTACAATGGTGGCGATTTAAAAAAGGGGCCAATTGGAAACATCCATGGGGCCCAAACAACCCTAAACAACCCGCACCTCACGAGCCTGTTCGCATGGTGACATGGAATGATGCCTACGCTTATGCAAACTGGCTGGGCCATGACTTGCCTACCGAGCTTGAGTGGGAATATGCAGCCAAAGGTTTTCAGCAAAATTCCGACATTGGCCCTACTCACGAAGGCCATATTGTAGCCAACTTCTGGCAAGGTGAATTTCCTTATAAAAACATTCAGGAAGATGGTTTTAAGGATGTTGCCCCTGTGGGTTGTTTTAGTAAAAACCCATTTGGATTATATGACTTGATTGGCAATGTATGGGAATGGACGCAAACACCCTATACAGGCCCACGAGATCACCATATGGGAGATCCATCGAAATATCGGCAAAGTCACGAACAGATTTTGCAATACACGATTAAAGGTGGGTCTTATTTATGCGCAACCAATTATTGCGCGCGTTATCGTGCTGCCGCAAGGCATCCACAGGAACTCGACCTTGCAACTAGCCATGTCGGATTTAGAACAGTAAAACGCTTTTAAACGGATTTAAAAATGAAGCATATTTTTATTTATGGGATTTTCTTCTCAGGGACAACCCTTGCCTGCTGTTTAGCTCACAGTGCAGTAGATGTTAATTTTCAAAATACACTCACACTAAAAACATTCAACTTCGACAGACAATATGAAAATAGTACTAGCCCCGATACTCATAGCTTGAGCCAAGGTCTGATCTATCGTGGCGACTGGTCAACCAAACTTAATGAGGTTCAACTACACCTCAATCCAAGCATCCAATATGCATATCGTCTAAGTAGCGACCAACACACCAATGATATGGTCATACCCTTTGACCCTAATACTAAGAAACAACCACAAGACCAAGTTAAATATGGCTTAGGAGCTGGTGTTGAATATCAAAACTTTCGCATGAATATAGGTGACATCACTCCCGACTCACCACTTACGCCACAAGTGGATACACATCAATTACGTGCGAACTATAAAGGCTTGGAATTAAAATATAAGACACCACAACAAAATTTCGAGCTGGGTTTGATTAACCGTTATTCGCCAAAAAATGAGGAGG
This sequence comes from Acinetobacter sp. AOR14_HL, assembly GCF_027855175.1. Taxonomy (NCBI): domain Bacteria; kingdom Pseudomonadati; phylum Pseudomonadota; class Gammaproteobacteria; order Moraxellales; family Moraxellaceae; genus Acinetobacter; species Acinetobacter sp. AOR14_HL. The sequence continues at coordinate 172,108 of NZ_JAKTII010000017.1, forward strand.
ACTACCATAAACTCGCCATTTCAAAACATGAATCTGACGGGCTTTACTTTTTCCAGTGGGATGGGAAAACGCCTCAATATAATTGGAAATTTTATAATGGTTACTTAACAGATCTCATCAATCAAAGTTACTTTGCTTTTGATTATCAATGGACAAAGCAGCACACTACAAAATTACGTGTGTTTCGACACGACGATGTCGGTAAATCAAATCTTGGTGAATATGACAATACATCCGTAGGGGCTATGCATTTTATCAAACATGGCAATTTTACAACTGGAATTGGCTACCAAGAAAACTTTGGCAAAGATGGTATTCCAAAACTCGACAATATGCCCATCCCGCATATGGTTAACTGGACCTTAGGCGCGTTTACCAAAGCTGATGAAAAGTCTTATCATTTCCTTGCTTCGTATGACTTTAAAGAATATATCAAAGGTCTAAAAATCACCTATAAATATATTTATGGAGATTCATTTCAGACTATGAATCAAAATGATTTTGAGCAAGAAAGTGATGTGTTGATTCAATATGACCTAAATGCTTGGATTAAAAATCTTAAATTTCTTTTCTTAAATATTAACTACAACACTAAACATGGCAAAAGTCTGGATGAACAGCGCATGATGCTTCATTACACGGTTAATTTCTAAATCTCAACACTCCCATAATGGCTTAACCACAGCCATTTTGGATCCAAATTAAAACCATAAAATATTCCGCTTCTAAAATTCAAAAGAAATACAAAAGCCTTTAATAGCAATTAAAAATATACAAAAAAACCAAATCAAAAGATCAATATTTTTTAAAAAATATACTGTTTATCAATTGACCAATATTTTTATTTATTATAAATTGGATCCAATAAGTGATAAGGAGTCGTCACAATGTTTATTAAAAATGCTTGGTATGTAGCCTGCCGCGCAGAAGAAATCCAAGACAAACCGCTAGGTCGCACCATCTGTGGTGAAAAAATCGTTTTTTATCGTGGCAAAGAAAATCAAGTTGCAGCCGTTGAAGATTTTTGTCCGCATCGTGGTGCCCCACTTTCACTAGGTTATGTCGAAGATGGAAACCTCGTATGTGGTTATCATGGTTTAGTCATGGGCTGTGATGGAAAAACCGTTTCAATGCCAGCCCAACGCGTAAATGGTTTCCCTTGCAACAAAGCATATGCAGTTGTTGAAAAGTTTGGTTTTATTTGGATATGGCCAGGCGAAAAAGCTTTAGCAGATGAAGCAAAACTGCCAACTTTAGAATGGGCAGATCATCCTGAATGGAGCTATGGTGGAGGCCTGTTTCATATTCAATGTGACTATCGCCTCATGGTCGATAACCTGATGGATTTAACCCACGAAACCTATGTTCACTCAAGCAGCATCGGACAAAAAGAAATTGATGAATCATTACCAATCACTAAAGTTGATGGTGACCATGTCATTACTGAACGTTACATGGAAAATGTGATCGCACCTCCATTTTGGCAAATGGCCCTTCGTGGCAACCACTTGGCAGATGATGTCCCTGTTGACCGTTGGCAACGTTGTCACTTCTTTGCCCCAAGTAATGTGCATATTGAAGTCGGTGTGGCACATGCTGGACATGGCGGTTATGACGCACCAAAAGACAAAAAAGTTTCGTCAATTGTCGTGGACTTTATTACTCCAGAAACTGAAACCTCACATTGGTATTTCTGGGGAATGGCACGCAACTTCCAGCCAAACAATACTGAACTCACCGATCAAATTCGTGAAGGCCAAGGCAAAATCTTTACTGAAGATTTAGAAATGCTGGAGCAACAGCAGCAAAATATTTTGAACAATCCACATCGCAAGTTACTGATGCTTAACATCGACGCAGGCGGTGTACAGTCTCGTAAGGTGATTGAGCGACTACTTGCCGAAGAAAATAAAACGCCTCCTGAAACATCCGCACAAAAGTTTCCAAACATTCGGATTATTTAAAGGAGCATGAACATGGACGTTATTATTCAAAAAATTCACCAGCTCACCCCGACCATTCGTGCCTTTGAACTGATTGCAGCAAACGGTACTGAGCTACCGAATTTTGAAGCAGGTGCCCATATTGATGTGCATCTTAAAAACGGCCTAACCCGTCAATATTCACTTTCAAATTGTTGTAGTGAAAAGCATCGTTACGTGATTGGTGTTTTACATGATACCAATTCGCGCGGTGGCTCACGTTGTATCCATACTGAATATCGTGAAGGTGATCATTTAAAGATTGGTGAACCACGTAATTTATTTGAGATTCATCCTCAAACAAAGCAGGCGGTTTTATTTGCTGGTGGTATTGGCATTACCCCCATTTTATCGATGGCGTATCGGCTTAAATCGGCCAATATTCCTTTCGAATTACACTACTTTGTTCGTAGTCATGAAATGATTGCCTTCTATGGCAATTTAACCGAGCATTTTGGTGATCAAGTTCATTTTCATATTCAAGATCAGCCAGATACCGAATGTAATATGGCAGAGGTTTTAGGTCAGAGTTCACCAGATAGACACTTATATGTGTGTGGGCCTACAGGGTTTATGCAGTTTGTAATGAGCTCAGCCGAGCAAGCGAATTGGCACAACGAGCAATTACATCAAGAACATTTTGTCGCGCAAAAAGTAGATACGTCCAACGATGAAGCTTTTACCATTGAAGTTAAAGGTACGGGCCGCCGAATTGAAGTATTGCCAGAGCAAACTGCTACTGAAGCATTAATTGCAAATGGTTTTGATATTCCTGTTTCGTGTGAACAAGGCATTTGTGGAACGTGTATTACTCGTGTTGTAGAAGGCACACCAGATCATCGAGATCTTTTTATGACCGATGAGGAACATGCACTAAATGACCAGTTTACGCCCTGCTGTTCTCGTGCAAAAACCAAAAATCTTGTGATTGAGCTTTAATAGTTAAGTTCCTTTATTTAAAAATAGAGGAACTTATTTCACCTTAAGCACTAAGAACATTTCTTAGCGTTTCACCTAAAATCACTACACTACTGTGCTCACGCATTAAAGTTTCAGCACGCCCTGCCTGACGATGCGTCAACGCATCGAAAATCGAACAATGCTGTAAATGTGCATAGTGCAAACGACGATATTCCGACAAAGCTTGCTTCTCATCATAGGTAATGGCTTGAGCAGAAGCCATCGGCAATTGATTGTTTTTTGCTAAAGCTTGTATGAGCGCTACATTTTGCGCGCCCTCAATAATCGTGTCATGAAAAATGACATTAAAATGATGGTAACGTTCCAGTTCGGTATCGCCAAACTCGTCTTTTTCATTAAAGAGTTTTTCAGTTTCTTGAATGCAATGTTGCAGGGTCTTTTTCTGCTCTTCGCTTAAACCTTGTTCTGCCAAAGTTTTCGCAGCCAATCCTTCAAGCACACCCCGCACTTCAAGCGCATCATGAACCAGTTGTTCTGAAATTTCACGGACGGTGTAGCCACGGGTTGGGTTCTTGATGAGAAGACCTTCTTGTTCGAGCAGCCGAAATGCAATACGAACAGGCTGTCTCGAAACACCAAGTAACTCGGCAGTGGGAATCTCAGCAATTCTGGCACCACCTTCAAGTTCCCCTGAAATAATCATTTTTCTTAATTTAAGTAAAACTTGTTGCCCTGAAGACATTTGCTGCCACACATTGTCAAAAACGTCACTTCGATGCTAACAACTTCATTTGCAAAATGAAATAAATTTTCTGTGTGAATCGGTGCTTAGGAATTTAGCGCAACCTAAACAAGCTCATTTATTTAAAGGCTTTTAAGATTATTCACCATGATATCGAGGTTATTACGAATTAAATAAGCCAGATTGATATCAATGCCTTCAAGCATCTTTTCTTCAACTTTTAATACAACTTCATTGCATTTATTGAGTTTTTCAACACCACTTTCGGTGAGTGTAATTAAAATACGGCGGCCATGCGTAGGGTCAGGTTTCTTCTCAATCCAGCCATTGACCAGCAAATCTTGCAGAATTTTATTGGCAGATTGCGGCTTAATAAAAGAACGTTCAGCAAGTTTGGCATTGGATACATTACTTTTTGAAGCTAAAACAGAAAGCGCAGTAAATTGCGGCAAGGTAATCTCAAGCTCTTTTAAATGTTCTGTTAAATGTTTACTAATAATTCGGTCAACACGAGCAATCATGTAACTTAACTTAGGCTCATCTTCTACTTTTTTTTGAACTGAATTCGAACGTACCATAACCTTTCAATCATCATAAGAAAATCTGTAGTGAAAGTATGAGGCGCTAACCCCATACTTTCGTTAAAACTTAGCGAGCACCTGAGCTTTGTACTAAATGTACAGGCTGTTTAGGTTTTTTGACAAGAAGTAATGCAGAGATCGCTGCAATTAAAATCACTGGAATGCTTGAACCAATCACAATGGTCGAGCTTTGTCCAAGTGAAAGTAAAAAACCTGCCATTAAAGGTCCGGCAAAAGAACCAATACGGCCAATTGCAACCGCCGCACCAACTCCAGTTCCACGCATTTCGGTTGGATAATACATTGCGGCTAAACCGTACAATGCCGATTGTCCGCCCACAATGAATAAACCACAGCCCACTGCCGAAAGTGCCAGTAATGCAACGGTTGGAGAAATTGCCAAGCAACAAAGTGAGAATAAAATGCCTAGATAAATCAGCTTAATCACAAAACTCATGCGTAATTTATCAAGCAATACACCCATTAAGATTGAACCTAAAATTCCACCAACGTTGTAGCCCATCTGTACATAGTTTGCTTGTAGCTTCGATAAGCCTTGCGCGCCCATCAGTAACGGCAACCAGTTTAATAAGAAGTACAGCACCACTAGGGTACAGAAGAAACTCACCCAAAGCTGAATAGTCGACATGCGGCGTTCTTTAGCAAATAAAACTTCAAAGAATGGAGTCGTTTTTTGCGCTTGAACTTTTCGTTGCAGGTAATCATTTGACTCAGGTAAAAAGCGCATGATGAGTGGAATTAACAAAATAGGCGCAATACCGCCAATATAGAAAATATGACGCCACTCTGCATCACCCGCCAACGACATGGCAACCACAGAAGTCAGTAATCCACCAAAAGGAATGCCGCTATACATGATACTTACCGCTTTGCCCTTGTGCTGGCCAGGCACAGCTTCAGAGGCAAGTGTAATCATCATCGGGAGTGCCCCGCCCATTCCCAAACCGGTACAAAAACGGATGAGTAACAGCAAACTGAAGTTAGCAGCATATGCTGTTAGCAAAGACATAATTCCAAAAAGCAGAATACTAAAAATCAGAATTTTCTTACGCCCGACAATATCTGCAAATCTGCCGCCTAATATTGCACCCGGTAGTGTTCCTAAAATTGCAGCACTAAATGCCCATGCCATCTGGCCATTATCCAACATAAACTCAGCCCGCATTCGTGGAGCGGCTACCCCCATTGATTGAAGATCAAAACCTTCAAAAATTGCGATTGCAAAACAAAGTAGTAACGTAATCTTTGCTCTTGCAGACTGTCCTAATATCTTTTCCATTGTGTTGTCCTTTATTGACTAGTCGTTCCATTTAGCCCTTTGTGTATTGTTGTTTAAACACACCAAAAATATCAGTTAAACTTACTAAAAAATCAACATATTTTTATATAAAATTATTTATTAAATTAATTTTTATTTAAAATACATGCAATTATAAAATATTTATTAAATTTTAGAAAAAAGACTTGAATGTAAGTTTAACTGATATTAAATTAAATCTCAGAACATCACAAAATCATTCAAGGAGTATGAAGATGACTTATGAAAATCGCTGGGAAACCGTAGATGTTAAAGTTGAAGATGGAATTGCTTGGGTCACACTAAATCGCCCAGAAAAGAAAAATGCCATGAGTCCTACACTCAATCGTGAAATGATTGATGTGCTTGAAGCCATAGAACTTGATCAAAATGCGCGTGTTTTAGTATTAACTGGTGCAGGTGATTCTTGGACAGCTGGCATGGACTTAAAAGAATATTTCCGCGAAGTCGATACTCAGCCTGAAATTTATCAAGAACGTATTCGTCGTGACTCATGTCGTTGGCAGTGGCAACTTCTTCGTATGTATTCAAAACCAACCATTGCAATGGTTAACGGCTGGTGTTTCGGAGGCGGTTTCTCACCATTAGTGGCGTGTGATCTTGCGATTGCAGCAGATGAAGCAACTTTCGGTTTATCTGAAATTAACTGGGGTATCCCACCGGGTAACCTTGTAAGTAAAGCAATGGCAGATACCGTAGGTCACCGCGCAGCTTTGTACTACATCATGACGGGTAAAACCTTTAGTGGTAAAGAAGCCGAAACTATGGGACTGGTAAATAAAAGCGTACCACTTGAACAGCTAAAAGCAGAAGTCACTGAGCTTGCAAATTGCCTACTTGAGAAAAACCCTGTAGTGCTTCGTACCGCTAAAAATGGCTTTAAACGTTGCCGTGAACTCACTTGGGACCAAAACGAAGATTACTTATATGCCAAGTTAGATCAATGTATCCATCGTGATACTGAAAATGGTCGCCAAGAAGGTTTGAAACAATTTTTAGATGAAAAATCAATTAAACCGGGTTTACAGAGCTATAAACGTACTGGTTAACTTTTGATTCTTTAATGGCAATGTAAGGACACAACCCATGCAAAATGTACAGTTACTTATTCACGGTCGATCTGTTGATGCATCAAATCAGGCAACTTTTGAGCGTATTAGCCCCATTGATGGATCAGTGGCAAGCAAAGCCTCTGCTGCAACTTTGGAAGATGTTGATCGTGCAATCGAATCGGCACAACAAGCTTTTAAAGTATGGTCGAAGCTCTCGCCTACCGAACGCCGTTTACGTTTGTTAAAAGCAGCCGATTTAATGGACCAAAAGACTGAGCAATTCATTGAAACTGGAATGCAAGAAACAGGTTCAACTGCCACATGGTATGGGTTTAACGTTCACCTTGCTGCCAACATGTTACGTGAAGCAGCGGCAATGACCACACAAATTGACGGAAGCCTCATTCCGTCAGATGTGCCGGGCAATCTTGCGATGGGTGTGCGAGTTCCTTGCGGTGTGATTGTAGGGATTGCACCTTGGAACGCCCCTGTCATTTTGGCAACACGTGCGCTTGCCATGCCATTGGCTTGTGGTAACACGGTAGTGTTAAAAGCATCTGAAGCTTGTCCAGCAACGCATCGTCTAATTGGTGAAGTGTTACACGAAGCAGGTCTAGGTGAAGGTGTGGTAAATGTGATTACGCATGCTGCTGAAGATGCACCACAAATTGTTGAACGTTTAGTGTCTCATCCAGCCGTAAAACGCATTAATTTTACGGGTTCAACCAAAGTCGGAAAAATTATTGCAGAGACTGCTGCTAAATATTTAAAACCTGTTTTACTCGAACTTGGTGGCAAAGCCCCTGTCGTGGTTTTAAACGAGGCGGATATTAATGAAGCCGTAAATGCCGTCGCTTTTGGAGCGTTCTTTAATCAGGGGCAAATTTGTATGTCGACCGAACGTGTTTTGGTTCAAGACAAAATTGCCGACCAGTTTATTGAAAAGCTCATTGAGAAAACACGCTCTATTCAGGCGGGCAACCCAACCTCGAAAGAAAATGCACTCGGTGTTTTAGAAAGCCGCCGTGCTGCAAATCGCATTCAGCATTTGCTTGAAGATGCCCAAAACAAAGGTGCCGACTTACCTTTAGGCATTCATATTGAAGACACCACCATGCAACCGACGCTGGTACTCAATATTAAACCTGACATGCTGCTTTACCGCGAAGAATCATTTGGACCTGTATGCACAGTTCAACGTTTTGCAACCGTTGAAGATGGTGTAGCACTGGCAAATGACAGCGAGTTCGGTCTTTCAGCGGCAGTGTTTAGCCAGAATATTTCGCAGGCATTGGAAGTGGCTAAACAGATTGATTCGGGTATTTGCCATATTAACGGCGCAACCGTACATGACGAAGCTCAAATGCCATTTGGCGGAACAAAATCGAGTGGCTACGGACGTTTTGGTAGTAAAGCCTCTATTGCTGAGTTTACCGATTTACGCTGGATCACCATTCAGACCCAATCACGTCATTACCCGATTTAGTCGGTTTAATGCGAACAACGACATATTAAATAAAAATTGCATGATGCAAAAAAAATAAAGCGCAGTGATGCGCTTTCCATGGAGTGAAAGAAATGCAAATGAATGCCACTCAATCACAAGACCGCGAACGGTTCGTAAAATTAGGGCAACATGATATTCATTATCACCATAAAGATGACACGCTCTATATCAGCCCAAAAGAGCAATTAAAACCGTATCCACAAAAACTGACAGATCGGTTAATTCATTTTGCACAAACCAAACCAGACCATATTTTTGCAGCAAAACGCAATGCTCAAGGTGAATGGGTCAAACTGAGTTATGCAGAAGTTTTACAACGCGCATGGCATATTGCTCAGGCTTTACATGAACGTAAGTTAAGCCAAGAAAGACCTTTAGTCATTTTAAGTGGTAATGATCTTGAACATTTAACACTCTCTATGGGTGCTATGCTGGCGGGTGTGCCTTTTTCAGCAATTTCCCCTGCCTACTCTCTTATTTCTCAAGACTTTGGCAAACTTAAACATGTGTTTGAAGTGCTTACACCTGGTATGGTCTATGCCAGTGATGGTCAGGCTTTTGCCAAAGCCATTCAGGCATGTATTACATCCGACATTGAAGTAGTGACCAACAAGGGTCTTGTGGGCAATCAGATCTGCACGTCTTTTCAATCGCTTTTAGATACGCCAGTTTCAAATGTTCAAGAATTTTACCAAACCCTTGATGAAAACCAGATTGCCAAATTCTTGTTTACATCAGGTTCAACTAAACTCCCTAAAGCTGTGCCGACCACACATTTAATGTTGTGTGTTAATCAGCAAATGCTATTGCAGACTTTCCCTGAATTTGAAGAGACTCCTCCTGTTCTTCTTGACTGGCTGTCTTGGCACCACACATTTGGCGGCAGTCACAATGTCGGTATCGCGCTCTATAACGGCGGTACGATTTACATTGATGATGGCAAACCCGTTGCAGGAAAATTTGACGAAACCATTCGTAATCTCAAAGAAATTTCTCCAACAGTTTATTTAAATGTGCCAAAAGGTTGGGAAGAACTCACCGAAGCTTTAGAAAAAGATGAAGAATTAAGAGAGCGCTTTTTTGCCAAAGTTAAAATTTTATTCTTTGCAGGTGCAGCGCTTTCAGAAGCGGGCTGGAACAGATTAGATAAAATTGCTCAGCAACATTGTGGAGAAAAAATTCGCATTATGAGCGGATTGGGCATGACTGAAACTGCTCCCTCTTGTGCTTTTACAACTGGCCCACGTGTGATGGCTGGCTTTATTGGTTACCCTGCTCCGGGATGTGAAATCAAGTTGGTTCCATGTGGTGACAAACTTGAGTTTTGTGTTCGTGGTAAACATGTCATGAAAGGCTATTGGCGCTTAAAGGCGGACCAGCAAAGCACAGTTTTTGATGATGAAGGCTTTTTCCATACTGGCGATGCTGTTCGTTTGGTCGATGTCAATGATCCGACTAAAGGCCTCATGTACGACGGACGAATTGCCGAAGACTTTAAACTCAATACAGGCACTTTCGTCAATGTGGGCACGCTTCGCAATAAAGTGCTCATTCAAGGTAATTTACTGGTTCAAGATGTCTGTATTACAGGTTCAAACCTGAATGCTGTTGGCTTTCTGATTTTTCCAAAATTAGAAGCTTGTGCTCAATACGCAGGCCTTAAGCTTGGCGAGCATTCTGCAACAGAGATATTACAGCACCCTAAAGTCCAACAATGGTTCCGCCAATTTTTAACGACATTTAATAAAGATGCGACTGGCAGTTCAAATACAGTCTCAATGCTTTATTTAATGACCGAACCACCTCAGCTCGATGCAGGCGAAGTCACCGATAAAGGCAATCTCAATCAAGGCAATATTACTAAACGTCGTGCTGCCTTAATTGATGAACTTTATCAAAAGCAGGCCGAAAACCCACTCATTATTCGAGTACCCACCTTAAAGCAATAAGCTATTGAAATAAAAAAGGAAGCTCAAACTTCGGTTTGAGCTATAGCCCCACTTTTGCCTAAAAAAAGGTTCAACATGCCACACGATACAGAATTTGAACTATTTCGAGACAGTTACCGCAGGTTCTTAAAAGAACAGGTCGCTCCGTATTACGAACAGTGGGAACACGATGGCCTAATCCCACGTGATCTATGGCTTCGTCTTGGGGAAAATGGCTTTTTGTGCGTCGATGTGCCCGAAGAATATGGCGGCTATGGCGCTCCTGTTCATTATTCTCTCATGCTAGTTCAAGAAACTGCTCAAGCTGGCTTTGCATCTTTGGCGGTTGCAATTGGTGGGCAAAATGAGCTGGTTTCTCCTTATCTACAAAATATTGGAACTGAAGAGCAAAAGCGCTATTGGTTACCGAAAATGGTGACAGGTGAAGTTGTCACCGCAATTGCGATGACCGAAGCCAATGCAGGCTCAGACTTACAGGCCATACGGACTCAAGCCGTTTTAGAAAATGATCACTATCGTGTAAATGGTTCAAAAACGTTTATCTCAAATGGTTTACATGCCGACCTGATCGTTCTGGTAGCAAAAACTGACCCTCAAGCCAAAGCAAAGGGCATTTCAATTTTTCTAGTTGATGCTGCTTTAGACGGCGTTAAAAAAGGCCGCTCCTTACAAAAAATTGGACTCCATGCCCAAGATACTGCCGAACTTTTTTTTGATGATGTCTGTGTGCCTGTAACTCAGCGTTTGGGTGAAGAAGGACAAGGTTTTACCTATTTAATGCAAGAGTTACCGCGTGAACGTTTAAGTATTTCCATGATGGCTTTGGGGTCAATTTTAGGCGCCATCGAACTGACCAAAGACTACGTGCTGGAGCGTAAAGCTTTCGGACAACCTTTAAGCCAAATGCAAAACACGCGCTTTGTGCTCGCAAATGCACAAATCAAAGCCAAAGCCGCCCAAGCTTTTGTAGACCAATGTGCAGCGCTGTATCAACAACACCAGTTAAGTGTCACTCAAGTTGCCGCACTGAAATGCTTTATTACCGATGTTCAATGTGAAGTGATTGATCAATTACTTCAGCTTTTTGGTGGCTACGGTTACATGCAGGAATACCCGATTTCACGCTTTTTTGTGGATGCGCGGGTACAAAAAATTTATGGGGGAACCAATGAAATTATGAAAGAAATCGTAGCCCGAGAACTGCTCGGCAAATAATTCGATTTAAAAACCAGACAAGGCAGACAGAACAACCATGCCTTGTTGAAAACAAGAAATGATATTTCAGGAAGAAATGCTATGTCGAAATTATGGATGTACTCTACCCTTATGCTCTCTGGTTCAGTGTGGGCTGGCAATTTTATTGACAACAGTTCAGTAGAACTCACCACACGAAATTTCTATTTTGACCGCGACTACCAAGAGCAATCCGCTTACCCTGCCGCCAAGGATTGGACACAAGGGTTTATTCTCAAAGCCAATTCAGGTTATACCGAAGGGACTGTCGGTTTTGGGCTGGATGTACTTGCAACGGCGGGTTTTAAACTTGATGCCGATGCAGAGCATGGAGGTACAGGAAACTTACCTAGAGACACTCGCACCAATGAGCCTGCCGACTCTTATGGCGAAATTGGTGTAACAGCAAAAGCTAAAATGAGCCAGACCGAACTTCGCATTGGTACGTTAATGCCAATGAACCCTGTTTTAGTAGCTTCGCCTGCTCGTTTGCTTCCTCAAACCTATCGAGGAATTTCACTGACCAGTAAAGATATTAAAGATTTTGATTTACAGGCAGCCTACCTCGATAAAGTGAATCATCGTGATTCGACCAACTATGAAAAAATTAAAATTTCAGGGGTGAATGGACGATTTAAAAGTGCTGAAACTGATGGACTCTATTATTTAGGTGGAAACTATCAGTTTAATCCTGCACTCAAACTCACCGCTTTCTACATGGATGTTGATGATCTTTATAACCAGACCATGGTCGGCGCCTTACATCAACACAAAATTAATGACACTACTAATCTTAGCTCGCAGTTACGCTACTACCGCAGCCGTGATGACGGACAAGCGAAGGCTGGTTTAGTCGATAATGATCTTTATCATGCTCACTTTGAGTTAAAACATCAAAACCATAAATTTATTTTTGGTACTTTCCAACATCACGGCGACACCGCATTTCCGTATTTGACTGGAGGTGAAACTGGCCTACTCATTGATACATGGCCGGGCGAGTTTTTAAACCCAAAAGAAAAAGCCTATAGCTTCCGCTATGAATATGACTTTAAAGATTACGTTCCAGGTTTACGTTTCATGACCCGTTACACCACAGGTCACAATATTTATGCACCCAACTTAGGTGGCACCAATCTAAAAGAGCGAGAAACCGACTTTGATTTAGGCTACACCGTTCAAAGTGGCTGGTTAAAAAATCTCGGGCTACGCGCGCGCTATGCAATGTATGACAACAACATGCTCTCAACTGCCAACATCAAGCCTGTAAACGAAACCCGTATCAACATTGATTACACATGGAAATTTAAATAATTCAAAACAAGAGGTTCAGTTACACATAGAACCTCTTTTTATTTCGGGAAATGCATCATGAAGAAAGTTGTAACGCTACTCTGTGGAATGAGTCTGATTGCCCTGACTCATGCCGAAACTCAATATAGCCCACCGCCCATTCAGCTAGAGCCTTTAGCAAAATTTAGTGTGGATTTAAATGCGCCTGTTTGGGAATTAGGCACAACCAGTGATGCTGGTAAACGCCGAATTATTCCTATTACAGGTGGAACATTTACAGGGAAATCGCTTAAAGGCCGCATTTTAAATAATGGCGCAGATTGGCAGATTGTCGATAGTAAAGGACTAGCCATTATTGATACGCGATATTTGTTAGAAACCGATGACGGTGCACTCATTTATCTTCAAACCAAAGGTTACCGCCATGGCTCGGCAGAAACACTAAAACAGCTTGCCCAAGGCAAAGATGTCGACCCGAAAAATTACTATTTCAAAATTACCATGCAGTTTGAAACCAGCTCACCTAAATATGCATGGCTTAACCAGACCGTTGCAGTAGGTAGTGCAATGCGCTTGGGCAAAGCGGTTATTTATGATGCCTATACCCTGAAATAATAATTTTTATAACACTTACAAAAGGATGGACCCTTCATTATGGATCAAAAAACTTTAGAACACTTACCGCCAATCCATCACCATTTGGGTGGTCACAATATCCATTGGAATGAAAAAAACACTGAACTCACCATCCATTACACAGCGCTAGAAAGCTTTACCAATCCACGCGGCACCGTTGAAGGCGGCATGATCTGCGCCATGCTTGACGATGTGATGGGACTTTTTGCATATCTCGCCAATGACCGTAAACCTGCCACCACCATCAACTTAACGATGGATTTTTTAAGACCCTGTGCTGTAGGCGAAGTCATTACAAAATGCCGTTTCATTAAACAAGGCAAAACCGTACTTAATCTCGAAAGTGAAGCTTGGCAAAACAACAAAATGATTGCACGAAGCACAGCTAATTTTCTGGTTTTAGATTAATTGCAAACATTCATTCAATAAGGATATGAATAAATGAATTACACCAACAATAAACGAATTTTGACCCACTCCGCTTTAGTACTTGCCATGCTTGGTTCTTTGGTAGGCTGTGGAAGTGACAGTGACGACACAACTACGCCCTCAACAACGAAACCACCTCAGTTGTCTCCTGCTGTGGGCGTAAAAATGACAGGAAGTTGTTCAGACTTACTCGGATTTCAATATAACAATACCATGATTAGCTCGGCCACTCTTCAAGAGGCAAGTACATTGACGATAGCCAACAAACCAATTGGTGCTCATTGTTTAATCAAAGGTTATATGGACCAACGTGTAAGTCCTGTCGATGGACAAACCTATCAAATTGGTTTTGAAATGCGTTTACCTGTTGATTGGAATGGTCGTTTTCTCTATCAAGGCAATGGCGGAACCGATGGTAATCTTATACCTGCAACTGGACAGGTTGGGAGTGGTGGTCCGCTCACCAATGCCCTTCATGATGGTTTCGCTGTTATTTCTTCCGATGCAGGACATAATGCCTCACAAAATCCAATGTTTGGTTTAGACCCTCAAGCCAGAATAAACTACGGTTATGGTGCGATTACCAAACTCACGCCTATGGCAAAAAATCTAATTAAAACAGCGTATGGTAAATTGCCAGACCGCTCCTATGCAGGCGGCACTTCAAATGGCGGACGCCACGCCATGATTGCGGCAACTCGTTTAGGCGACCAATATGATGGAATTTTAGCAAGTACACCCGGTTTTCATTTGCCTCGTGCAGCCGCAGCACAACTCTATACAGCACAACAGCTTCGTCGAGTTGCAATAGACGAAAATGACTTAAGTACCGCTCTTACCCTTTCGGAGCGTAAAGTATTAGCAAAAGCGATTTTAGATCGATGCGATGCTTTAGACGGTATTGCAGATGGCTTGGTTCAAGATGTCGAATCTTGCCGTACGGCTTTTGATATTCACAAAGATGTACCTGTTTGCTCAAGCACAAGAGATGGCACATGCTTAAGCGCTGAACAAATTGATGTATTAGCCAACATTTACCGCGGTCCTGTAAATTCTGCCGGACAAGCACTGTATGCAACCCAACCTTTCGATCCGGGTTTAGTCGGCAGTAACTGGGCAAGCTGGAAATTCGAATCTTCGGTTGGAACAGCACGAGACCCTGTTGCAGTCGGTATTCTTTTTCAGGTTCCACCAGACCCAACTGTAGTTCAAAACTCTAGACAGTTTGCCTTTAACTATAATTTTGATACTGATTATCCAAAACTATCGGCGACCAATGATGTATACACCGAAAGTTCTATGTCATTCATGATGCCACCCGATGAATTGAACTTGGATAAACTCCGCAATCACGGTGGAAAAATGATTGTGGTACAAGGCACAGCAGACGGCGTTTTCTCTGTAGATGACACCCAAAATTGGTACGATCAACTACTCCAACACTATAAAAATGATGCAAAAGGTACAGCACCTGAATTTGCACGTTTCTTTAGAGTTCCGGGCATGAACCATACCCGTGATGGCATTGCGACCGACCAATTTGACGCATTGACTGCTTTAGTCAACTGGGTGGAATATGGGCAAGCGCCTGACAAAATCATTGCGACTGCACGCGGCGCAGGTAACTCAAGTGGTCAAGTGAATACTGAACTTCCGCAAGACTGGGCACCAAACCGTACCCGTCCACTTTGCCCTTACCCACTGATTGCTCGTTACAATGGTCAGGGTGATAGCGAAAAAGCTGAAAACTTTAGCTGTAAATAACACCCTATAAGATAAAAAGAGAGCTTACATAGGCTCTCTTTTTTATTTTGCTAAGTATCACTATTGAATCATTATCAAATGATATTTCATCCAATGTCTGCATCACTGCTAAGATAACACCGAAAACCAAAAACTCATTTCGATATGCAAAATCAGACTGCTTCAACCAAACCCTCAACTCAACTTGGAAAAGCATTGCTTTGTCTTATGACATCGGCATTATTATTTTCCATTATGGGGGTATGCATTCGTTTTGCTTCAGAAACGGTAGACAATGCCACCGTCGTGTTTTTTAGAAATGCAGTGGGTTTATTTATTTTTATTCCTATGCTCTTTAAGCAAGGGCTGGACTTTGTTAAGACCGATAAGCTTTGGATGCATACTTGGCGAAGTGTCGTGGGGCTCGCTGCAATGTATGGTTTTTTCTATGCTATTGCGAACTTAAAACTATCAAATGCCATGGTTTTTAGTTATTCATCACCTATCTTTATTCCACTGATTGCATGGCTTTTCTTAAAAGAAAAAATCACTAAGTCGATGATTTTTGCCGCCGTTATTGGGTTAATTGGAGTTTTATTTGTTGCTAAACCCGATCAAGGTTTATTTAACGCACTATCTTTTATTGGCTTGGGTGCATGTTTTTTATCAGCGATGGCTTTTGTCACTGTAAGAGCTTTAACCAGTACAGAACCGCCTGAACGTATTGTTTTTTATTTCTGTATTTTTGGTAGCTTAATTTCATCAATTCCAATGTTCTGGCATTGGCGTATTTTCACTTGGCATGAACTCGCATTGCTGATTGCCGCAGGACTTTTAGCAAACATTAGTCAGCTTTTTATGTCTTATGCTTATAGCTTAGCACCAGCAGGACAAATTGGCCCAATGAACTACATTGCCATTATTTTTGCAGGAATTTGGGGATTTGTTTTTTGGCATGAATTACCAGATCTTTTTAGCATTATCGGTATATTTATTATTTTATTTGCCATATTGCTCTGTAATCCATTTTTGCAGAAAAAGTTACTTTCTCGATTTAAATAGTCGCCATACCTGATTCTAATTTAGGTACTGTATTCGATACTCATTTAGTGAAATGCCTGTCCAGTGCCGATAGGCTTTTCTAAAATTAGAAGTATCTGAAAAGCCAATTCTCTCGGCAATTTCGTCTATGGTTAAAGTTGTTTCTCGCAAATATTCATCCGCAAGACGGCGCCTAGTTTCATCTAACAATTCTTGATAGGTTAAATTAAAACCCGCTAACCGCCGATGTAAAGTACGTTTTGAAATATGCAACCGCTCAGCCATTTCTTGAGCTGATGGGAAAAGTCCTGTTCCATCTAACAAAATCAAACGAATCGTTTTCACCAACTCAGGCTCTTCAAGCTCAGCAGCACCAAGCATCCGCTCACAAAACGACTTACACATATCCGCGGTAATCGGGTTAGCATTTGGGCAAGGCACATCAAGCCACTTTAAATCAAAGTGCCATTGCATTACGCCAGCATCAAACTGAACAGGACAATGAAAAACTTTTTCATATTCTTCTGCATAGTCAGGTGCAGAATAAGGCAATAAAAGCTTCTTTGCTTGAAATGGCCCTTCAAGCACACGTTCAATTAAGGTTTGCATTGAGCTAAACCAAAATTCACACACCAAAGGCAAAAGCTTACCTAGTGCAATAATATCTTGCCCTTCAAAAACAGCAGCATCCTCTCGAATATGAAAAGACTTCTTTAAAATAGGCCCTGCAAGTTTAATATGTCGAATGCCAAGCTCTACCGCTTGTCTAAAATTACGCGAAGAATAGAGTGCGTAACTATACACCCCAAAATCTGACAGCCGCTGCTTTTGTCCTGCACGCAATCCAATTAACGGATCATGAGATAAACGTTGAATATTTTGAAATAACTGGATTTTTTGAAGTTGAGAAATATATAAAGAGGGTTGATTCATCGCATCTGGTGAAATATTTGTACCGGATAGAACATCTGACATTGAATGGCCTTGCAAGCCTATTTCATCAAATAAACTGGTCAACCCCAGCAAATATGTATTCGAACCAAAAGATGTATTATCATAATTTCCTTCGATAACAACATTTGTACTTTTATAAATATTATTAGCCATTTAACTCACACCATCCCTAGAGTGACGTGCATAATGGCACTAAACTACCTCTTGTTGTCTCAATTTAACATCGACCATACAACGCTTCAAGCATAAAGTATGATAAGCAAAAGTATGGGAAGGAATAAAAAATGGAAAGCTCCACTTTAAAAGAATATAGCGGCTCTGCCACTGAACATATGGAACTTATTTTTTCCAAACAACGTGCCAATTTTGAGGCGGATCCCTATCCAAGTCTTGAGACACGCCGAACAAAACTACATCAACTTAAAAAACAAATTATTCGTTATCAAGATGCTTTAGCTACTGCGATTAATGCTGACTTTAGTTCAAGATCACTGGATGAATCTAAACTATTAGATTTACTTGGCTCTGTGTTAGAGGCTGATCATGCAATTCATCACTTACGCCGCTGGATGCGCCCAAGTAAACGCCGTACCGAGCTTTTATTTTTATCAAATCGTTTAAGTGTGCAATACCAACCTAAAGGTGTGGTTGGTGTGATTGTGCCTTGGAACTTCCCCGTTTATTTAGCACTTGGGCCACTGATTGCCGCTTTGGCTGCGGGCAACCGAGTCATGATTAAATTGTCTGAAATTACACCAAACACTAATGCAATGCTACGACGTATGCTCGCCGAAGTCTTTAATGAGGATGAAGTCGCAGTCTTTGGTGAAGAAATTACAGACCCCGCTAGATTTACCTCTTTACCGTTTAACCATATTGTATTTACTGGCTCTCCAGCCATTGGCAAAGTGGTAATGAGAGCAGCAGCTGAAAACCTAACTCCTGTTACACTTGAGTTAGGTGGTAAATCTCCTGCAATTGTAAGCCGCAACTACCCGCTTGCCGATGCTGCAAAACGTATTACGCATGGTAAAGCAACAAATAGTGGTCAAATTTGTGTAGCACCTGACTATGCATTGGTTCCCAAAGAAAGTATTGATGAATTTGTGGATGCTGCAAAATCAAGCTTTATAAAAATGTTTGGTCAAAACATCACAAACAATGAGAATTACACGTCCATTGTGAACGACCGTCATTTAAAACGTATTCAAGATATTTTGACCGATGCACAAGAAAAAGGTGCGCGAATTATTCCTTGTGACACTTATAGCTTTGACCAACAAGGCCGCAGAATGCCTGTACAGATTGTGCTTAATTGCACTCCCGACATGCGCATTATGAAAGAAGAGCTCTTTGGCCCTATTTTACCTGTCGTTGCATATGATTCTTTAGATGATGCAATTACCTATGTGAAATCGGATGAACGACCTTTAGCGCTTTATTGTTTTACACATAGCTCGGTAGAACGTGACCGTATTTTACGTGAAACTCATTCGGGTGGTGTAACCATCAATGATTGGGGCTGGCATGTAGTTAACCATGATGCTCCTTTCGGAGGTATCGGAAACTCAGGCATGGGGTCATATCATGGTGAAGAAGGTTTCCGTGAACTTTCTCATGCAAAAACGGTATTTACACGCCATCGTTTTTTCCCGACTCAGCTTTTCCACCCTCCTTATGGAACATTCCTACAAAAATTAGCGATTCGCTTTTTCTTGAAAAAAGGCGATCCAAATATTAAATAAGGATTATAAAAAAGCCTCTTATGAGGCTTTTTCTATAGAATCAAAGAATTTATTTAGGCAATAGATTTATATTTCAATCACTTATAGAAAAAATCAGATTTTTTTAGAACCAAGACCTAGTATGAGTAATAGCTATACTGTTCCTATTAAAGTAATCAATAAAATAGAGCATAATTAAAGTAGCAGTCACTATTTAAAAATAGTGATTGCTACTAACCATTAAATTTTATTCATACTTAAAACTATCTAAAGTAAACGACCTGTAATAGACCTATTAATTTGTTCTTCTGTTAGATCAAAATCAATAAATCTTGAATCTTTGGTTTTTTGAAAAACATAATCTTTTAAATACTCTAATAAAGTTATATTTGTTTTTTCTAATACACAGTCGTCAGCATCATGTAATGACCATATAAAATCATCATTTTCAGCAGTTAGTAAAAAATAAAAATATGTTTCATATTCTCTACTTAGACCGAATATTTTTTTTCAAAAGGGTCTATTTTTCCCTCACTATCACACATTTCATCATCTTCTTTAATACATTTTTGATAATCTAAAAAATCATCTAAGTTCCATTGACTATTGTACATTTTAAATTCATCACCCCACAACAACCCTCCTGAACATCTCCCCATTTGAAATAAAAATTCTCTAAATTGCCCATGTATATCAAGATTAAGATTTTTAGCAATTAGTTCTACTTCTTGCTCTGTATAACCTTGTACTTTTTCAGGGTAAAAAGGAAGCTGTGTTCCCTCAACACGACAAGCAGATAATTCTTTAACAAAATCAGTCATTATTTTCTCAATAAATTAATTTATATATAGACTAAATAAATTTCCAAATACAAAGTTTCTTATTTTACAAAAATTACTCTTCCAACAGTTCAAAGTTAAAAAATTCAAAGAGAATTCTATCTTCTTCTATTTGCTTTAAGTTATATTTAACACCATCCCATCCATCTAAATTTTTCTCAATATACAAACTCTCGAACTGAGTAAGCCTATTACCAACATCATTCAGACAAAGATTAGTAATATTAAAAAATCTAATTTTCATTTTCTCACTATATATATTTGATAAATCTTTGGCTAAAACTATATCTAAATTATAGACTCCGCCAAAATAATCAAAATACATTTTTATAGAATATAACTAATCATATTCAACAAATTTTCTATTTAAATTACTAATATCATTCATGACTAATTTCCCCTCTCTATCATTTACTAATATTTTAAAATAAATCACTCGAATGTTTATCCGACAAGCATGATTCCTCATAATCAAGAAAATCCTTCCTATCATCTAAATATTTTTTAACTACAGCATAATTAACCTTTTCAAGTATATTAATTGCATAATAGTGTCTACCTTCAAAGCCTTTCCAACCACATAAATAAGACTCCAAAGTATTTAATATTTTTTCAATACATTTAATATCGTTATTAAAAAATACAATTCTTAATGTTGAATTATTAGATGGCTTTATTAAATCATCAAAATAGAGCGTTTCATCTTCTATTTCAACCTGAATAAGATCATCAAATGCAAGGTTAGGTGCAAAGAAAGGAATACTTCTAACAAAGTATTGATCATGTTTATACATCTCCCCCCAAATAGACTCTCTTGACAACTCATTATTTTGATCTAAATAGTCTATTACAATTTTTTTATTATTCACTATATCGCCTTTTATTTACATATCTGTTTTTTGAAAAATATAAATTTTTAAATATCATTTTTTCCTTATAGATTTAATCATAATACCCTTCTATGAATATTATAATTGCTTCAACTGGTAAAAATGGTTCTTCTTCATAATTTGGTTCATAAAAACCTATCCCAAATTTAAATGAAGTTAGACTATCCCCATCAATAATAATATCTTTATCTAATGTAGCCATTAGCTTATAAGCTTCTGATGCAGTTAGCTTAGATATCTCTGTACCATTAAAAATAACTTGAGCAGGTTCATAAAATACCAATGCTATAACTTTATCAGCACTATCATAATCTAAACTAATCCCAAGTTCATCATAACCATCAGTAGAGGAGTTTTCCCCAAATACTCTAGGTTCGTACCCAAACATAAGCTTTCTTATTTCTTCTCTTTTCATGCCAAACTTAATTAAACCAGCTCCCACGTATGGGGTTATCTCAAACATTATTCTTTCTCAACTATTTTTAAGTGATTAGTTATTCAACAAGTAGTCTGTATACAATCACATATTATACATATGTCGTTTCGAATTTTGATTGTATATCACCTATCTCTTTAAGTTTTACCTTTCAATCAGTTCCTTCTTTTCAAAACAAAAAAGCTAGGCACCCACCTAGCTTTAATATAAAAACAACTACAATCGACTTAAATATAATCAACCTTTTGAGCTTTTAAAATATCAAGCTGCAACATCTTTTTCTTTTTATATCTATAGGCAATAAACAAACCAATAAACCAGATTGGTGAACACTCAAGTGCAATTAAAGTGTCATGATCTAAAGCTAAAATTACAATAGTGAAAACTAAAAACAGCATCGTAAACCATGCCATAAATAATCCACCCGGCATTTTATATTGAGATTGAATATGTAATTCAGGGAATTTTTTACGATAGGAAATATAAGAAAGCACAATCAGCATGAATGTAAAAATACATAAAATTGAAGTGAGCGCTGAAATAATTGTAAACGCAGTCATGACATTTGGAACAATAAATAAAATAGAGGTTCCCACCGTCACACAAGCCATCGAAAATACGAGCCCTCTAATTGGAACCTTACTTTTAGATAACTTACTAAAGCTTTTAGGAGCATCGTTGTCTAAAGCTAGGCCATATAACATACGACTGGTCGCAAAAATTCCGCTATTGGCAGAAGATAGAGCCGAAGTTGCTACAACAAAATTGATTAAACCTGCTGCAATAGGTAAGCCAACTAACGTAAACATTTCTACAAATGGACTTTTTTCTGGTGAAACTTTTGCCCAAGATGTGACCGCAATAATACAAACCAATGCGCCTACATAGAATAATAAAATACGTAATGGAATAGAGTTAATTGCTTTTGGAAGTGATTTATGCGGGTCTTTGGTTTCAGCAGCAGTTGTACCGACAAGCTCAATACCCACAAACGCAAATATGGCAATTTGGAAACCTGCTAAGAAACCTGTTACACCATAAGGAAACATAGATTGTGTTTCAAACAAATGACTAACCGATGCCTTAACACCATTCGGAGAAGTAAATCCGGTACTAATTAAGTAAATACCCGCAAGAATAAACAGAATAATTGCTGTAATTTTGATGAGGGAAAACCAAAATTCAAGTTCACCAAATAGTCGAACCGCTACAAAATTGAGTATGGTTAAAATTGCTAATGAAGTAAATGCAGGAATCCAGACGGGTAAATCGGGATACCAAAACTGCATGTATCCTCCGATCACAATCACATCGGCAATAGCAGTAATAATCCAGTTACACCAATAGGACCAGCCCAGAAAAAAACCTGCCCACGGGCCTAAATAAGCCGTTGCAAAATCTGCGAATGTTTTAAAATTGGTATTCGCCAGAAGCAACTCACCCATTGCTCGCATTACGAAGAAAAAGAAGAAACCAATAATTAAATAGGTTAAAACAATTGAAGTTCCTGAAATACTTAATGTTTTACCGGAACCCATAAATAATCCAGTCCCGATTGCACCGCCAATCGCAATCATCTGAATATGACGATTGGTTAATGAGCGTTGCAATTTCTCTTCTTCTTGCTCAGTCATATGTTGACTACCAAGAAGATCTCCTTCCAGGAATTGCTTTCCGTTATTCTTACTCATGTAATATTTACTCCAATTTATAGCAACTGTCGTAAATGTTTTAATAATAAATAAATTATATGATTATCAATTTAGTCCATTAAATCATGTTAAAAATATTATTAAATCATTTAAAACCTTATAAATTCCTTTTTAAAAGCTATTACCTATAACAATCAAAATTAATCATAAATCCTTTCCTTAATTATTATATTAGCCTGACCTCTATCAATATAATTTCGGTAGAGAATTAAAATATATGAATTAATTAAATATTTTAATTGTCTGTCATTTATAGAATAGCGGCAGGCTAATGAATTCCAGCTCAGCGAGCAAGATTGTGTTTATCCATGTACCAATCTTGCGTTAGCGATAATATAGTATTCCTTCTTAAATTTGGTGAAATGTATAGTATTTCTGCTTAATTAACAGCCATTCGCAAATGATCAGTCTCTTTGAGTTTGTTTACCGCTTTTGGATTCGAAACGTGTTTAGCTTGAACACTTAGCACACGAACTAAACAACCATTTTCGGCATTCAATTGTTCTGCCTGTTCTTTAGTTAATTGCAGCTCTTCTCTATAAGGTTTGCTGTATACAAGAATGGCGCGATAATTTTCATAGTCATCATTGGCTACAATGTAAGGTTCATCCCCTACCGCAATATTTTCAGGTTGTTCAATTTGGACCACTACAGATTGACTTTCTTTAATCGCTCGTAAGTTTTCGATATCGGCCTGCAATGTCGCCCCACCATCAAAAATATCGACATATCCTTTATAGCGCAGCCCTTCTTCTAGCAAGAGATTGTAGGCTGGTCGAGTATTTGGATGGACAATACCAATTGCTGCTTTAGCATCATCTGGCAACATATCAACATAGAGTGGATGTCTTGGCATCAGCTCTGCAATAAACGCCTTTTGCCCGACTCCACTTAAATAATCAGCTTTGGTAAATTCAATATCGAAAAACTTATGGCCTACCGCATTCCAAAATGGTGATTGTCCATTTGCATCGGAATAGCCACGCATTTCTGCCACAATGGTTTCTTCAAAATATTGGCGAAATGCAGACAGGAACAAGAAGCGAACTTTAGATAAAAATTTGCCATTTTTATTTAAGCGATAGTCCGGATCTAAGAACAAAGTACAAAGCTCACTACAATTGGTGTGGTCATTACTCAAATATAGTGTTGGTAAAGCTTTATAAACACTTAAGGGTTCCGAGGCATGAACTTGCGTCCCCACATGAAAGTTGTACCAAGGCTCTTTTAAACCGAGTGCGACTTCAATACCGCAAACCCCTACTACTTTGTCTAGTTCAGTATCTTCTAGAACAAATAAATAAACTTGATCCGCCTTTGGCAACTCACCTGCCACTGTCTTGCAAGCTCGGTCGATGCGCGCTGCCAATTTTTCTATATTGGGCTGTAAAGACGTCAAGCCAAAACCTGCTTTTTGAGCCAACAGATAAAGATCATTAACGTCTTTAGGCTCGATGTAGCGAATAATCATCATGCCGCTTGTTCATCCTTTTGAATTGCTACGAAGCGAGCAAGTGCACGATCAAATCTTTTTAAACCTTCATCAATATCAGCCAAAGGAATAATCAGAGATGGCGTGAAACGTACAACATTTGGACCAGCAATAAGGCTAAGCAATCCTTCTTCACCCGCAAGGTTGTTAATATCTTTTGCTTTGCCAGCGAACTCTGATTTTAAGACACAGCCAATCAGTAAACCTTGACCACGAATTGTTTCAAAGATTTCATATTTTTCGTTTAATTTATTTAAAGCTTTTTTATAGTAGTCATGACGCGCTTTAACCCCGTTAAGCACTTCAGGCGTATTAATAAATTCGAATACTGCACCTGCAACTGCACCTGCTAATGGGTTACCACCGTAAGTCGTACCGTGCGTACCGACTGAAAAATGTGGAGCAAATTTATCGGTTGTTAACATTGCACCGACTGGGAAACCACCACCTAGTGCTTTTGCAGTTGTAAGAACATCTGGAATAACACCAGTGTTCATGTAGGCATAAAGAGAACCTGTACGGCCTACGCCTGTTTGTACTTCATCAAAAATAAGTAAGGCACCAAACTCATCACACAGTGCACGTAAACCTTTTAAAAATTCGATGTCAGCCGGAATAACACCGCCTTCACCTTGGATCGGTTCAACAATGACTGCACATGTTTGCTCATTAATCACCGCTTTTGCAGCTTCTAAATCATTAAAGGCAACGTGGTTAATTCCGTTTGGAAGTGGTGCAAAGTCTTGTGAATATTTAGGTTGACCGCCTGCTGAAACGGTAAATAACGTACGGCCATGGAAAGCATTTTTAAATGCCACAATGCCACTTTTACCAGCAACACCACTGTCTAAACCCACCTTACGTGCAAGTTTTAATGCCGCTTCATTGGCTTCTGCACCTGAGTTACAGAAGAAAACTTTGTCTGCAAATGTATTTTCGGTGAGTTGTTTAGCAAGTCGTAGAACAGTTTCATTAGTATAACCATTGCCTACATGCCAAAGTTTTGTCGCTTGTTCTGTTAAAGCATTCACTGCCACTGGATGCGCATGACCTAATGCGTTTACTGCAATCCCGCCTGCAAAATCAATATATTCTTTATTTTCTTGATCCCAAATACGTGAACCTTCACCACGTACCGGAATGAAATTTGCCGGTGCAAAAACTGGAACCATCCACTCGTTAAAGTCACTACGAGAAACTGCAAAATTATTCATCTTATCTAGTCCATTAAATTGAATTATTAGGCTTAACTGATTCCCCTATTATTCAAAATCAAATTGATTCACAAAATTTGTAATTCAGTAAAAAATGAATTATTTTTTACCAATCTGATAATTGACAATTACAATATGGATAACATTGATCAAATTATTTTAGGTTTGCTTAAAGATAACGCACGGATGTCTGTTACCGAGTTAGCCGAAAAAGTTCACGTTTCAAGAGCAACGGTCAAAAAGAGAATCGAGTATTTAGAGTCGTCAGGCATCATTACCGGATACACAGTACGGTTTAAACCCAATGCAGAACGAAATGTCATCCGCGCATGGATGAGCATTATGGTCGAAGGGACCAAAGCGCAGTCTGTGATTAAAGAATTACGCCTAGAAAGTGCCGTTGAATGTTTGCATAAAACTAACGGTAAATGGGACATTTTGGTTGAGCTACGCTGTGATACTTTAGAAAACTTCGATAAAGTTTTA
This sequence comes from Acinetobacter sp. AOR14_HL, assembly GCF_027855175.1. NCBI lineage: Bacteria > Pseudomonadati > Pseudomonadota > Gammaproteobacteria > Moraxellales > Moraxellaceae > Acinetobacter > Acinetobacter sp. AOR14_HL. The sequence goes on from NZ_JAKTII010000017.1 coordinate 198,303, forward strand.
GAAAGAATCAGGAATATTTCAGGTATTTATAACAGTGAAACCAGCATTCTGCTTGCGAGTCATAAAACCTGATGATTCACTTTAATTTCAAATAATAAGGACGAAAAATTGATGAGCTAAGCATAAGGTTTGGCTCATCAAGCTGCTCTCGATTAGAAAAATTCCTCCATTGTCATTTATCAAATCAACAAAACTATTACGACGTTCAACCTATTCTAAAAATCTTCAATAAATTTTTAACTTTTTTTAAACAATCAAATCAAAAACTTAAAATCTAATTTGATTCAAATTCAAACCTTTTTCGCTCTCTCCCCCCGTCAAAGCATTTGACAGAAAATTTAAAACATAATACATATAGTATTATATGTTATATGTTAAAACCTAAGGACAAGGTATAAAAAATGGCTAAAACTCAACTACAACACTTTATTAACGGCGAATATGTTGCTAGCAAAGGAAATGATTATTTCGACTTGGTAAGTCCGGTGACTGGCGAAGTTTATGGTCAATCGCCTAATGCAACCGAGGCAGAAGTTGATGCTGCTTACGCTGCTGCAAAAGAAGCTTTTAAAATTTGGGGACGCAGTACACCTTCAACTCGTCAAAAAGCATTATTGAATTTGGCAGATGCTATTGAAGCAAATGCAGAGCGTTTAATTGAGGCGCAAAGTCGTAATACGGGTCAGTTAAAACACTTAATTGCATCTGAAGAAGTGGGTGCATCAGCAGATCAGGTTCGTTTCTTTGCAGGTGCTGCTCGCCTACTGAATGGCACAGCTTCAGGTGAATATTTAGAAGGTTTAACCTCTTCTATTCGCCGCGAACCAGTCGGTGTAGTGGGTCAAGTTACACCTTGGAACTATCCACTCATGATGGCTGTTTGGAAAATTGCCCCTGCTTTGGCAGCTGGTAATACTGTGGTACTTAAACCAAGTGATACCACGCCTGAAAGTACACTTTTACTCGCAGAAATTGCTGCACCATTTTTTCCTAAAGGTGCATTTAACGTGGTGCTAGGCCAAGCTCAGGTGGGTTCAAAAGTTGTATCGCATAAAACACCTGCGCTCGTTTCTATTACAGGTTCGGTTCGTGCAGGCTTACAAGTTGCAGCTTCTGCGGCAGCAAATTTAGCCAAAGCCCATCTTGAGCTTGGTGGTAAAGCACCTGTTGTTGTTTTTGAAGATGCCGACATTGATAAAGCAGTTGAAATGATTGCTTTAACGGGTTACTTCAATGCAGGACAAGACTGTACTGCTGCAACACGCGTGATTGTTGCTGAAGCAGTTCATGATGAATTTTTAGGTAAATTAATTGAAGCGGCAAAAAATACACGTTTTGGTGAACCAGATGATCAAGACGCACTTTATGGTCCACTCAACAACGCTAATCAATTAAAGAATGTTAAAACCTTTATTGATAACTTACCTGCTCACGCCAAAGTTGAAACGGGTGGCAAGCAAGCCGATCGTCCAGGCTTCTATTTTGAACCAACTGTGATTAGTGGTTTAAAACAACATGACGAAGCAATTCAAAATGAAATTTTTGGGCCAGTGATTACTGTTCAAAAATTTACAGATGAAAATGATGCCATTGAAAAAGCCAACGATATTGAATATGGCTTAGCTTCAAGTGTCTGGACTAAAGATCATGCACGCGCAACTCGCCTGTCTCGTGAACTTGATTTCGGAACCGTTTGGATTAACACCCATATTCCTCTAACCGCAGAAATGCCACACGGCGGCTTCAAAAAATCGGGTTATGGTAAAGATTTATCAGGCTACGGTTTTGAAGAATATACACGCGTTAAACATGTAATGAGTTCAAATGAATAATAAAAATCAGATTTGAAAGGAGATCAAAATGAATAAACAAGAAATGAAAAACTTTGTGAGTAAGGCGCACCACGAGTTATTTAATCTACATGACACCACTGCTCTAGACCGTTATTTTTCGGAAGACTTTATTGAGCACTCACCACTCGTTGCAAATGGTCTTTCGGGCCTTCGCCAATTGGTAGAAGACTGCCCCGACATGCAACATGAAGCTGTGCGTGTATTGGCAGATAGCGACTTGGTTGCGATTCATGGGCGCTTTCAAGGATTAGATGAAAACCCGTTAGTTGGCTTTGATATCTACCGCGTTAAAGATGGAAAAATTGTGGAACATTGGGATGGTCTGGTAGCAGAAGCAGCTCCGAATGTGAGTGGCAGAACACAATTAGATGGTCCAACTGAAATCGTAACTCACCATGACCCAGAGGAAAATCGTGAGATTGTGACCTCTTTCTTTAAGAAGTCATTAATTGATGGCAATTACGAAGCATTTAAAGAATACACCCACGGCGATCAGTTCATTCAGCATAGCCCAGATATTGGGGATGGCGTTAAGGCAGTGATTGATTTTTTGAACAATATCCGTAATGAAGGGCAAGGTTTGGTATACTCCAAAACTCATCGCTCCATTGCTGATGGTCAATTTGTATTGACACATTCCGAAGGAAATATTGCTGGAAATCGACATGCCTATTTTGAATTGTGGCGTGTAGATAATGGCAAAATTGTTGAACTTTGGGATGCAATACCAGCTGTGCCTGAAGATGAACAGGCAGTCCATCAATATGGCGTGTTTTAATCATTTATCCGTTTCATTAAGCTAAGTCACTGACTTAGCTTTTAGAGAATTCGCCATGTCAGCATATACGATAATTTTTGCACCTATCGCTCAGGCAACTCGCTCGGAACAAGTTGTTGAACGCTTGGAAAATGCAATTATCTCTGGATTGCTCAAAAGCAATGAACAACTTCCTAACGAGGCGGATTTAGCTCGCTTAATGGGAGTGTCACCGATTACCGTTCGTGAAGCGTTAAATACTTTACGGGTAAAAGGTCTGATTGATACACGACGCGGACGAAACGGTGGAAGTTTTGTTTGTGAGTTACCTTCCGACTTACTCTTAAACAAACATCCTTTGCGTCAAGCTTCAAATGAATATCTTGCTGATTTAGGTGAATTTCATAGTGCAATTTTAAGCCATGGTGCCTATTTGGCAGCACAAAGAACCACTGAATATGAACTGAGCAAAATCAAAGAATTAATTGATCAATTTGAACAAGCCGTTGAAGCAGACACTCGTGCCCAGCTTGATTTACGTTGCTTGCTGACGCTCACCTCTTTTGCCCAATCAGCTCGACTGGCAAATCAAGAGTTAACCATACAAGCCGAATGGGCTCCGCTCATCGCAGTGCTTTACCAAGATGATCATTTTCATCAATTGGTCGTCGCGCAATACCACCAACTTTTATCATCTTTTGTTCAAGGCAATGAAGATGATGCTGTTATTCAAGCACGAAAAATTATTTCGATGCTAACAGACCAAATGCTTCGATATAAGTTATCTATCGAATAAAAATAATAAAACAGAGCGCTTATCAAATATCGAGTGAGAAATACGGAATTTTAGGAGTTATAGGAATGACCCAACATTTAGATATAGAAGAGCTTCAAAATTTGTTAAAGACGGTGGTTGAGGAAACGACAGCCATTACAGAAAAACTGGCAGCTAAAGCGAGCAAAATTCTCTCAAAACATGAACCTGAAAAAACAAAAGACGTTAAGCTTTCAGGTTCAGAACGTTCAGCTTTGCAAAAAGAAATTAAAAAGGCATTACAGGAAAGCCATTACAGTCAAGGTATCGGCTTTGCAAGTTATAGCCCTGCAACGCAAGAAGAACAAGATTATTGGACACTCGAATGGTGGTATAAAAAAGAAGATCAGTTACAACAAGCCAAACTTGAAAACTATCAAAATGCTCAGCGATTTTTAGATTTTCGCTCATTCGAATGGTTCCATAAACCAGCTCAAAATAAAAGTCCGTGCATCCATGGGCCTTATGTCGATTATATTTGCAATGGTGCATACACCATCACTCTTGCCCATCCGGTCATGATTCGCGATCAATTTATCGGTGTGATTGCCACCGACATTTTAGTTTCCGCACTCGAAAAACTTCTCATGCCGAAGCTTAAAAACATTAAACAAAAAGCAATCGTGATCAACGATTCTTCTCGAGTCATTACTTCAAATGACGTCACGATCAGGACAGGCACATTATTTAGAGAACAAAGCCCCGAGCAGGTTCTCTCACGACCGTGTCAATCTTTTCAACTGGTCGTTATCTAGAGTGAAGTCAAAAATACTAAATATTTGACCTTGCTTTAGGGCATCACCAAAGCGAAACAGCACCTGAAGCCTCTGGGTTTTGTTCAAACTTTCTTCAAACAGACTTGCTCATTCAGGTCTTGGGGAAGTTTTGGCTCAAAAATAGCATCGCTTTTCCGGATGAAAAGCAAAACAACGAAATTTGAGGTTGAAATGACATGGAAAATAAAACGTCTTCCTTAAAAAAACTGTCTCTTTGGCAAGTCACGATTATTGGTATTGCCTACATGACACCAATGACAGTGTTTGATACTTTCGGCATTGTCTCTGGAATTACCAATGGTCACGTGCCACTTGCATATTTACTCGCACTTGGTGCTATGTTACTCACCGCTTGGAGCTATGCAAGATTCAGTAAAACTTCAGAAAAGTCAGGCTCGGCATATAGCTATACTGCTGAAAGCCTAGGCCCTAAAAGTGGCTTTTTTGTCGGCTGGTGCTCCCTACTCGACTATCTGTTATTACCACTCATTAATGTTTTGCTTGCCGCAATTTATCTCACTGCCCTCATTCCAAGTCTGCCTTACTGGTTTTGGGTGCTTGTATCGGCGAGTCTTGTCACTTTAGTAAATTGTTTCCGTATTCGCTTACTGGCCAATTTAAGCCTGTTGTTTGTGTTTGCACCCATCATACTCATGGTTATCTTTGTTTATTTAGTGATTCAGGGTATTGGCTCTACTCAAGGTTATGAGCATGTGCTTACCTTGGCTCCACTCTGGCACGAGCACCAATCTTTACTACCACTCGTTGCGGGTGCCTCAGTTTTGTGCTTTTCATTTTTAGGTTTCGACGCAGTCACAACGCTTTCAAATGAAACCAAACAACCCACCAAAAATATTCCCCGAGCAGTCATGTTAACGACTCTCGCAGGTGGGCTTATTTTCTTTACTGCTGCTTGGTTTATTCAGCTTTATTTTCCAAACAATCTTCGCTTTCAGCATCCTACTGAAGCGCTTCCTGAAATTGTGCTTTATGTCGGCGGGGCTTTTTTCCAGTCCATATTCTTATGCGGGCAAATTATGAACACTGTTGCCTCTGGCCTAGCCTCACATGCCAGTGCTTCACGTTTACTGTATATAATGGGCACTGACAATATTTTTCCTAAAAAGTATTTTGGAACAATTCATATCTCCTTAGGTACACCATTTTTCTCGGTTTTATTTGTTGGTCTTATTTCGATGTCCGCGGTTTTTCTAGATTTAGCACAAGTCGTAAGCCTTATCAGCTTTGGTGCTCTAGTCGCTTTTACAGCCGTAAACTTCTCGGTTTTTATGAAATTTTATATTAAAGATAAACAGCGCTCAGGGTTTAAAAATAAATTTCTAAACCTATTTTTGCCGCTTATATCAGTCATCAGCATTATTTGTCTCTGGCTTAACCTTGACTCATCTTCACTGACTTTCGGATGTTTCTGGTTATCTTTAGGCATTCTTTTATTTATCTATAAAACGATTAAAAAACAAAGTATTGCAATTAGTAATGCTTACTAATTTTTAAGGAACTTCATCATGAATATTATTTCTAAACCCCAGTTTTTAAAAGACGTGGAATATAAACCAAGTAAATCTCTACAAGTGGGCAAAGAATGGAGCTGGTTAAATCCAAAACATGCAAAATTTGACACAACAACGGTAGAAGGCACATCAGTAGATAATCCAGCGAACTACTATGAAAGCTCGCTTTCTGATTGGCATACATTTGACAGTTTACAAGCTGATATTGAATGCGATGTGGTGGTTATTGGCGGTGGTTTATTAGGTTCATCAAGTGCATTACATTTAGCTGAACAAGGCGTAGATACCGTTTTATTAGAAAAAAATCGTATTGGTAGTGCAGCCTCTGGCAGGAATGGCGGACAACTCACCCCAGGTTTAGCTCGCTGGGAAGCTCAAGAAATGGCCGATCGATTAGGTTATGAAGATGCAAAAAAACTGTGGCATTTTACCTCAACTGAAGCGATGAAACTGATTGATGACATCTCAGAAAAATACCAGCTCAACTTTGACCGAAAATACGGTCATATTACTGCCGCCGTTCATGAAGGACATTTAGTGGGTCTAACCCAAGGTGCCGATGCACGAAAATATTTAGGTGAAGACCATACTCGAATTGTGGGTAAACATGAACTCATGGACTATATTAAGTCTGATTATTATACGGGTGGTTTAATTGATGAGTTGGGTGGACAAATTCATCCTTTAGCTTTAAACCGTGGCTTAATTTATGGATTTTGCCAAAATGGTGGTTCTGTTTATGAGCAAACAGAAGTCATTTCGATAGAAGAAAAGGCAGATGGTATTTATGTTCAAACAGCAAATGCTGTCGTGAAAGCTAAAAAGTCTGTGGTGTTGGCAGTACACCATGCTTCTTTTAAACTTTTATCAGAACAAAACAATACCACTATTCCGTTTTATACCTATGTTGCGACCACCGCTCCGCTAGAGCTTGATACAAAAGAGCTTCTGCCATTTGGGCATCCGGTTTACGACACGCAGTTCCAGATTGATTACTACCGCCCCGTATTTAACAACCGCTTACTGTTTGGTGGTCAAGGCACTGGAACGTGTTGGGGCCCAGAGAAAACTTTAAATTATCTAGAACATCGAATTCATACAGTATTCCCTCAAATTAAAAATCTAGAGATGGATTTTGTCTGGAGCGGAACGACTGATTTAACGGTAAATGGTGCTGTCGATAGCCGTAAGTTTGGCAATAAATTCCCAATTTATGCTGTTCACGGCTGGAGCGGTCACGGCGTTGCACAGACGGTGCGCATTGGTAAAGCCATCGCAAGTGATTTTGTTGGGCAATCTAACGACTTTGAAATGTTATCTAAAATTGACCATCAAAATATTATGTTTGGCCGCACACTTGCACCCGTTGTTATTCCATTAGCCAAAAGCATGTATGGAATCGGTGCAATGTTAAACCCCGGCAAAATGGTTTCTTTCTAATCTTAAAAAGATCTCTGTTTCTAAAAAAGGATTCGTGCAGTTTTGCGCGAATCCTTTTATTTACCTGAGTAAAATCCTTTTCAAATTAGGTTATCCCTAGCCAATCTATTACAATAGCATCAGCTTTTTTATTCAGCGCATATATTTTGAGCAACTCATCTTCCCAATTAAAACGCGGACTTAAAAATCGTCACATCCAGTTAATCGCTATGGGTGGTGCTGTCGGGACAGGTTTATTTTTAGGTTCTGCACAAGTCATCCAGTCCGCTGGTCCTTCTATTATTTTAGGTTATGCCATTGTCGGTTTGGTCGCATTTTTAATTATGCGCCAAATGGGTGAAATGATCGTAGAAGAACCGGTTGTCGGCTCTTTTAGTTACTTTGCACAAAAATATTGGGGAAGATTCCCCGGGTTTTTATCGGGCTGGAACTATTGGGTGGTCTATATTCTCGTTGCAATGACCGAGCTGACAGCGGTCGCTAAATATGTGCATTACTGGTGGCCCCATATTCCCGCTTGGATATCAGCCTTATTTTTCTTTGTTCTAGTCACTTGTTTGAACTTGGGCAATGTTAAATTTTATGGCGAATCTGAATTTTGGTTAGCCATTATTAAAGTCGCTGCTGTCATTTCGATGATTGTGTTTGGTCTATATTTATTGCTTACAGCGGGTAGCGACTCATTAGCTAGCTTTTCAAACTTATGGCAGCATGGCGGATTTTTCCCACATGGGTTCTCGGGCCTATTTTATATGCTCGCTTTCTTAATGTTTGCTTTTGGCGGTATTGAACTGATTGGGATGACTGCTGCTGAAGCTGAAAATCCAGAAAAAAGCATTCCACAAGCGATCAACCAAGTCATCTTTCGAATTTTGATTTTTTATGTTGCTTCACTTGCCATCATTATGTCACTTATTCCGTGGAATCAGCTTGACCTTGGTGGTTTAGATAAAAGTCCATTTGTCATGATTTTCAGCCAACTTGGTATTGGTTGGGCAGCACATTTACTTAACTTTATTATTTTGACTGCTGCGCTTTCGGTTTACAACAGCGGCATGTATGCCAACAGCCGTATGTTATATGGGCTTGCAGTACAGGGCCATGCTCCAAAAGTTTTTGCACAAGTGAGCAAACAAGGTGTTCCTAAAGCTGCTGTTATCTTCTCTTCTATTCTGATTTTTGGTTGTGTATTACTTAACTATTTCGTACCAGAAGAAGCTTTAAGCTACCTCATGTACATGGCCGTAACTGCACTGGTTTTAAACTGGGCAATTATTAGCTTTACCCATTTGAAGTTTAAACGTGCGATGAAACTTGAAGGTAAAGCTGTCAAATTTCCTGCGCTATTTTCGCCTTTGAGTAACTATATTGTTTTAATTTTCATTGGCATGATTTTATATATTATGTGGACTCAAGGATTTGAAAAATCGGTGATTTTACTTCCGATCTGGATCACTTTCATGTTTGGGCTATATAAATTTTTAAGTTGGAAAAAAGCACTCTAATATTCAAAGAAGGCTTATTCAAACAGGATAAGCCTTTTATCATTTAACAGCTCATCACCCTAAATAACTTCAGAAAATTTACTCAAAAAACCATTCACATTCTATTCATCATTGCTGAATAGCTCTCTGCTAGGCACATTGATATGTAACCCTTAGTCATTCTAAACATTGGTATTTAATGGGATAATTATTAAAGTACAAGTGTTTACATGATCTATAAATATTTGCGCTCATGTTCAGCTAAAATCAAAGCAGACCAGTTTATTGTTGCAATCACTCAATAGGCAAAAGACACTTCATCGAAAGACAGGTTCTTTACCCACTTTACTGATTTAGCGCCGTCAACTGTGTCACTCAATGATGAAAGACAGGAAATTTTATGGAAAAAACTCTGCAATGTCCTAAGTGTGGTTCTACAGAAGTTGAAGCACGTGACCATGACAAATTACTTAGAACAACTGGCGGTGTTTTACTGACAGCTGCTGGCACAACGGCAGGTACTGTAGGTGGTGCGGCAACTGGCGCTTCTGTTGGTGCAGCTATTGGTACGATTGCTGGTCCTTTAGGTGTGATTGTTGGCGGAACTGTAGGAACTTTTGTCGGTGCAATTAGTGCAGGAATCACTGGCGGTGTGGTTGGTAATATTTTTGGTAAAAAAGCGGGCGTGATGATCGATAAGAACATTTTTCAGGACTACCGCTGCCTAAAATGTAAATACCGTTTTAAACAAAAGAAGTAGATCAAATTAAGTAGGAGAACTAGTTGCTCTAGCTCTCCTGCTTAACCAAAAAATTTATACGCCATGTGGAAGAATAAATTTTTTATATAGCGCTCCATATAATTAATATATGAAGCAGCCTATTTTCAATAAATTAACACTTTGCTAAGAATTTAATTTACTTAGCTACAACACCATCTTGTTGATACTTCGGTGAACGTGGGCCATATAGCAACCCCATACCCGGATTATAAGTCGTCGGGGTAAAAAGTTGAGTATTTACCATACTTGCTAATGGATAAGCCCGATCAGTAAAGCTGCCAGCAATCTGTTCAACTAAAGCACCAACGACCATTCCGATTAAACCAGCGTTGCCATCATTACTTGCTTGAACAAGTTTTTTCTCACCTGTCCAAATCACATCTCCAGTTTTTAAATCAACAAGCTTTGCATCAGCACTTACTGTAGCGACACTTTGAATCACTTGATATTTAGAGCCATATTCTTTAATGCGAATATATAAAGCAGCATCTGCGCCAAAAATCTCTTGTAATTTCTGAGGTGCAATAGACTGAGCATCGCTGCCATTAGTAACACCATTCTCTTTAAACATATTGTCTACAACAGAGATTGGAAAAACGTAATAGCCAGCTTCTGCAACAGGCGCCACCACAGTAGGCCAATAACTATAAGTCGCTTTTACATCAGGCGAATCATTGACTGGCGGTAATACCAAAATCGATTTTGGCATATGCGCTTTATAAGCCGTAATATCTTTATTGGGCGGTGGAGTAACAGCACATCCCGTAAATGCAAGGCTAGAAATAACCAAACCAGCAATTAAAAATTTCTTAATCATGATTTTGTATTCCCACCATTAGCATTCATTTTTTGCAATAAACGATCCATTAAAACTGTAGACTCTGGATATACTTGACGTTCAAGCTGGAAATACTCGATTGCTTTTTGAGAATTATTTTCTTGTAAATATAATAATCCCAAATGAGCATATAAACCTGGTGGAACGGCTAAGCCCTTACCTTTAGTTTTTTCAATTTCAGCTTCTAATTTTGTGATTTGCGAACTAGGTGTAGCTTTCTCAGGTGCGTTATACATCAAATAGGTTTGATGAGTATAAGTTCCCCAATTATATAAAGGTTGAGGACCTGCGGCACAACCAACCAATCCCATAGCAAGAAAACTGCTTAAAAGAATTTTTTTCATCTAACACATATCCAAAATTATTGAACTGACCAACGGTTATTTTGAATATCTGCTACTAGATTATTAACTGCTTCACGAACAGCTAAATCGAGTACTTTGCCATTTAAAGTAGAATCATAAGAAGCTGTAGAGCCAAAACCTAATACTTCACGAGCACCTAATGCATATTCACCTGCACCCTGTACGGAATGCACAACTTCTGATGTTTTTACATCAACAACATTTAAATTAACTTTTGCATAAGCAACTTGCTCTTTACCGCGACCTAAAATACCAAATAACTGCTGATCGCCTACTTCTTTACGACCAAACTCAGATACATCACCAGTAATGACATAACGAGCGCCTTTAATAGATTGGCTTGTATTGCTATAACCAACTTCTTGTTTAATCTCAGATAAGTTGTCGCGATTTAAAACTGTAAAATAACCAGTTTGCTGTAAATGTGTCTCAAGAATAGTTTTCGCCTGCCCACCTAGACGATCTACATTGTCAGAGAAAACACCTCTCATATAACTAGAGCGATTATCAAACTTACCAATAGAAACTGGAGCTTTTACTCCCGTATATTTAATTTGAGATGTAGCTACAGCCACTTGTGGGCTTTGGATCGTTCTTGAAGTTTCAGTAGTTGAACAGGCAATTAAACTGAAAGAACTTAACGTAGTAATGATTAATATTTTTTTCATGTTTACTCTATAATGGTTACAAAATATAAAGAATACATATTATATACAAAAAGACTGTCAAACAATCCAGCAATTTAACCATTGAGTAAAAAATGCTATTTTTATTTTAGAAATATTTAATTAATAAAAAACTCCTATTTTTATAGGAGCTTTTTGAATTTGGTTACAGTGCTATATGTGTGCAAGTAATCTTATAAAATATTATAAATATAATGATAAATCGAACAGCGATTATTGCTGGCCTTAGCTAAGCTTTTTAGTATCTTTTCTTAGCTCTGTTCTCACCACACCTACCCTAAAGTAATAAAAAAATAATCTAAAAGCCTTCCTCTTTCATCTGGCTTGTTTGGATCTAAAAGCTGAACCATTGCCCCATCAATCACAAATAAAAACATGTGTGCATCTTGTTTTGAAGCATTTTCATTCGTTGTTAAAAGCAACTTATAGATTTCATTAATGAACCAGTTCCGATATTCAACTACGGTCTGATAGGCCTTTGGATGTGTTTTCGCAATTTCAAAAATGGCTTTAAACGGCAAATGGTAAAGCCCTTCTAAGTCGGCATGTAAAAAGTAAATCTTGCGCAGTTTTTCAACTAGGGTTAATTCTTTTCGAACATGGATAATTGAAATTACCTCTTGTTTAAGGCCATCTTTTTGAAAGGTTAGGCTCATTTCAATGAGACGTTCTTTTGAATGAAAGTAATTATAAAAAGTAGCTTTGGGCACTTTTGCCGACTCGATAATTCGGTCTACTCCGACGTTATGAAAGCCGTATTTATTAAAGAGAAATCTTGAAGTGTGAAGCACGCTTAAAGCACGAAATGGTAGGTCTGAATGTGGCATAGTTTTACCGTTATAGAAAATTATTGTTGTATATAAATGAGATATAAAAACCGCTGCCGTTTTTTGGGAGAAAAAAAGGCATAGCAAAGCCCATAAAGACTGTGCTTGGCACATCTCAAGTTTTATTGTTGATTAAGTTTTTTGGTCGTGATGATTTAAAGCTTGAAAAGCCTATAGCCCATCAAACTGCTTTAAAATTTTAAGTTGTGTCGTTATAGCTTTTGACAAAGGCTGCCAAGAAATGATGAATGTGCAAAGCCAACTCCTTTTTATTGGGAGTTCTGCCAAAACATTATAAATTATGGTGGCAGAACGAAAGAGGGTTAGCAGACTGGTTTCGACTCCAGCACACCCGAGGGTGTCCCTCTCCCGTCCTGAACTGCACCCCATAAGTTAGACTTTTTAAACTTATAAGGTGTGACCTATGCCAGTTCCAAAGCATTCAAAAGAGTTAAAACTCAAAGTAATTCAGGCTTATTTAGATGGTAGTAAAGGCTATAAAATTCTTTCCAAAGAGTTTAATGTAGATCTCCAAACCATTCGGTTATGGATTGAAAACTATAAGGCACATGGTACTGATGGGCTTAATATTAAAATTCAAAAAACTTATTATTCTTCAGAATTTAAAATCAATGCAATACAAATGCTTCTTGATAAGATACCCGTAAGAGAAGTAAGAAGACGGTTAAATCTGAGCGGGACGTCAATTTTAAGAAGATGGCTAGCTCTGTATCATAAAGAAGGGATTGCTGGGTTTAATACTAAACGGACTTATACCAATATGACTAAGCAAGATAAAACTAAAACAGTGAAACCAACAAGAGATGATAAAGACAAGTCTCAGCAAGAGCTCATTGATGAGCTTACAGCTTTACGCGCAGAGGTCGCTTTTTTAAAAAAGCTAAAAGCCTTAAAACTGAAGCAACGTACTTAAATTCAATTTGTACTGCAGACAGTGTTCAAATTATTTCAGAATTAAGGCAAATTTATCCATTAAAGCTCTTACTCAGTATTGCCAAGATAGCCCGTAGTACTTATTTCTACCACATGAAAGCTATACGCTCTAATGATAAATATACTGAGTTAAAACAGCAGATTAAGTCCATATACCATAAGCATAAGGGATGCTATGGCTATCGTAGAATTACTCTTGCTCTGAAAAGTACAGGAATAATGATTAACCATAAATGTGTATATCGACTCATGAAAACTATGGGACTTAAATCACGTATCAGAGCACTAAAATATCGCTCATATAAAAGTGGTTGTGTCGGGATAGTGGCTGATAACGTTTTACAACGGCAATTTAAAGCAAATCGACCAAATCAGAAATGGGCAACTGATGTAACGGAATTTAATGTGAACGGTGAAAAACTTTACCTATCCCCGATTATAGATTTATTTAATGGGGAAATTATTACATTCCGAATCCAACGCAAACTCAATTATGAGTTAGTAAAAGATATGCTCATTCATGCTTTGGCTAAACTTAAACGACATGAAAAACCAATTCTCCATTCCGATCAAGGATGGCAATATCAAATGGCTCATTACCAACAGCAATTAAAACAACAGGGTTTAATTCAAAGTATGTCTCGTAAGGGAAATTGTTTGGATAATGCTGTAATAGAAAGCTTCTTCGGAATATTAAAATCGGAGTGCTTTCATGGTGAAAAATTTCAATCAATTGATGAATTAGAGAAAACCATACAAGAGTACATTCATTATTATAATCATGAGAGAATCAAGGTGAAGTTACAAGGTTTATCCCCTGTACAATATAGAAATCAGTTTTTAAAAACTGCTTAATTAGCTGTCCAACTTTATGGGGTCAGATTAT
>NZ_JAKTII010000018.1:0-35908 GCF_027855175.1 Acinetobacter sp. AOR14_HL
TAAAACTTATTCTCAAAACCAACTTCTTATCAAATCCACTGCTCAAAGCAATCAACCCAATTCCAAGTAACTGTTTTTCAACAAGTTTCTATCTGCATCACCGCCGATGGATGTGCATTATAGACGATTAAATTCCCTTGGCAAGGGGTATTTCAGCCTTTTTTCATTGAGTGCCGTTTTTTTCTACTATTTTACGGAAAAAGTGATATATATGCCTTTTTTTTAGGCATTTCAGTCAACGTAAGATGAGATATTAAACTTTTTTTACTTTATCAACTTCATGTAGAATAGATTATTCGTGCAATAGTTTGGCCTTAACTCACCATGTGGCAGTTCGCTAAGAAAGTATTTGTTTGCATACTTGTAGTGTTTGCTACGAGTGGGCCTTGTTATGCCAATTCAAAACATAACTTCTATGTGCTTACTTTATCTATTCTAAGCTACAGTAAGTGGGAGAATGTAAATACTCCTACTCTTTGTGTTATTGATAATCCCTCTATTACATCTACCTTTCAATCTTATATCCAGCAAATGTCTTATAATTATCGTGTTCAAACTGTAAACGCGAAAGATTTTGCACGGTCACATTGTCAGGCTGTTTATTTTTCTACTACTTCTCCACAGCAGCAACAAAGCCTTATTCAGAATTATCCTTATCGTTCTTTACTTTCTTTAAGCATCAATAATTCAGACTGTGAAATAGGAAGTATCTTTTGTTTATATAACCAAAATAATTACACGACCTTTAAAGTTAACTTAGATGCTTTAAGTCACTCCAAAGTTCATATTGATCCGAGAGTATTGCTCTTGGCTAAGAATGCGGAGTGAGGATTATGATATCTAAGTTGTATCAGTCCACTTCATTGCATGCTTTATTTAGAAAGTCTCAATTTACGATTTTTGCAATTACGTTCTTTATTTGTTCTTTTACATTTGTATCGATTTCTGTTTTTACAATGGAAACCTATGCAAAGCAAAATTTACAATTGCTCAGTCATACCCTGCTCGAACGTATTCAACCAGCAGTTGTATTTAATGACAAAATTACGATAGAGCAAATTTTGAATGAATATACGAATGATCATTCGATTCGTACTATTCATATTTATGATTCAGAACATCATTTAATTGCACAAAGTTTTAAATTATCAAGTCAGACTTCAATTTTGGAGGGTTGGTTTGATCATTGGTTTTTAAATGACCCCGTTCATCTTACCATTTATCATCATGAACAGAATGTTGGTGAGCTAACGCTTTTTGGCAGTTCTGAAAAAATATTACAGTTCCTGAAAATGATTATGGTAGGGCTCGCAATTGCGATGTTGTTTATTGTTTGCGCTTTGTGGTGGTCAGTAAACTTAACTTATCGCCAAATTATGCAGGCTATTTATCCACTTACCAATATTGCTCAAATTGTAAGTGAGCAAAAAGCTTATAATCTTCGGTTCCCTTATAATCGCATTAAAGAATTTCAAGATTTAAATACTGTTTTTAATGAGTTACTTGAAGAAATTCAGATATGGGACAATCAATTACAAAAAGAAAATCGTAAATTGTCATTTCAGGCTCATCACGATCAGCTCACCTTATTACCTAATAGACATTATTTTTATCAAATTCTTTTAGATATGTTTGAAGATAAGGGGTTTGATAACAAATCTGCTTTATTATTTATAGATAACAATAACTTCAAAGCGATTAATGACCAGTTTGGACATTTGGCTGGAGATGAAGTTTTAAAAGAAATGGCGAATCGCTTACAAACCCGTTTACGTCATCAAGATTTTATTGCGCGTTTAGGTGGCGACGAATTTGCTGTCATTTTGCATTCCATTAGTCATGCTGATCATTTAATATCTATTGCTGAAAATTTACTCGAAAGCTGTAAAGAACCTTTGCATCTGAATGGTCAAACCATTTACTTCAGTTTTAGTGTAGGTATTGCTTTATCACAATTTGCATCTAGCCCCGAAGATTTCATTATGCAAGCAGATCAGGCAATGTATAAGGCTAAAAATTCGGATGAACGCTGGTTTATCTATAAACCTGAAAATTAAATTTAGGCTAATCTATGAATACAAGATCTTTAAAACTCTCCTTTATTGCATTGCTATGCATTACTCTTGCAGGGTGCCTGAGTTTTGGTCCATTAAAATATCGTCAAGTAAAATTACTCAAAAAAGAGGGTTTTGTTCTTACCGATGAAGGATGGACTCTGGGTTTACCAGAACGTTTGTTGTTTGACTTTAATAATGCAGAGTTAAAACAGAGCCATGAAGCTGAGTTAGTGCGTCTAGCATCTCAATTGAATAAATATGATCTTAATAAATTGAAAATTGTTGGTCATACTGATGATGTTGGCGATGCTGCTTATAATCAAAAGCTGTCTGAAGAGCGCGCACAAAGTGTGGCAAACCTTTTCTTAGCTCGCGGGTTTAAGCAAGAAAATATCTATGTGATTGGTCGCGGTTCAACACAGCCCTATGTTCCAAATACAACCAATGAAAATCGTGCGATTAACCGACGTGTTGCCATTGTTGTTATTCCATAATTTCAATTCATAAAAAAGCCAATCCTCTGTGATTGGCTTTTTTATTTTAAACTAACTCAATAATATCAATTGTTGGCGGCACTCTAAAACGTAAAGGGATGCCGACCATTCCTGTGCCAACTGTCACAAAAACATCGGCATGTTCGTGAGAGTAAAATCCACGTTTATGACCTAAAATTGACACTTTTTTCATAATATAGGTGGTAAGCCATGGAAGCTCAACCTGCCCCCCATGTGTATGCCCAGATAACATTAATGGACGATTCGGCAATTTAGGCACCATGTCTACCGTATCGGGATTATGGGAAAGAATTAACCAAGGCTTGTCTTGTGGTAAATCTGGCATCGAACGCATGTCGGTTTTTCCAGCCCAGAGATCACCAATACCAATCAAACGAAATTCTTCAAAATCAACTATTTTGCCTTCAATATCGACAACTTCATTATAAAACAAGGCATCTTTTAATAATTGTTGGATAGGTGGTCCTGGATATTGCTCATCATGGTTTCCAGGAACGGAGTAAACAGGTGCCTGAATTTCTTTTAAAACACTCAATTCTTGAATTAGTCTATTTTCCGGCTCATATGTCCAGTCACCTGCCACAACCACTAAATCAGGTTGCTGTTCATTTAATTTTTTAACTATTGTCTTTAGTTGGCGCTCATGCCCTGAAAATAAACCAATATGTAAATCAGCAATTAACGCTACTTTTACAGGTTTATTAAAACTTCGATCTGGATTTAATCGATATTGATGTGTATCGACACGTACTAGATGAGGTTCAATAAATCGGGCATAAATTAAAACGCCACTTAAGAAAAAGATGAAAATACCTTGATGAATTGAATAGTAACCAGTCCAAGCAGCATATAAGTTAAAGAACCAGAGAGGAATAAGTAGATAAGAGAGATAAAATGCGAGTAAATGGACAAAAGCTTTAAATGGATGAATAGTCTCGGTCCGAGATTGGTGAATCCAAGCTTCAGAAATCCCCCATAAAGCAAGTATTGAAAATATAAAGTAAAAACAAAAAATAATTGAATTTGGATTCCACATTACGACTCTCGACTTATCTTATATTGATTGCTAGTAATCAAATTCAATATTTATCTTTCAATATGCACGAATTATACTCTAGCTCACGTTATCGTATGTACTGATTATGGCACAATCCATTCATTCCAAACAGCTTCAAACGAATCAACAAGCTAAAGGCTTTTTGATAAAAGCCTCTATAGTCCTATGTTCTAGTTTTGCTGTGGGTTTGACAGGATGTAGTACTCTGCCAAAACATGGTGTTGAACCAGTACAATATGCAAAAGATATTGATACCTCTGAGACCTCACTTGCCAAACTGATTACTCCCTTACGTCAGCAAAACCCAAAACTAACAGGTTTTCACGTATTAAATGATCCGTTGGAGGCTCTAGCAGCCCGCCTAAGATTAATTGATAAAGCCGAAAAGACATTAGATTTACAATATTACATTTGGGACAATGACAAAGTTGGTGCTTTGGCGTTACACGCGATTATTCGAGCAGCTGATCGCGGGGTAAAAGTCCGACTTCTTATTGATGATAATAATGCAAAAAAAATAGAAGGGATTTTACTTGCCCTTTCTCAGCATAAAAATATTGAAGTTAAGCTTTTTAACCCCTATCGTTTTCGTAAATATCGCGCGATGGATATGGTGCTTGATTTAAAACGTATCAATCGTCGTATGCATAATAAAAGTTTTATTGCCGACAATGAGGTTGCTCTTATTGGCGGACGAAACATGACAAATCAATATTACAATGTAAGTGATAGTTATCAATTCTCTGATGTCGATGTGATGTTAGTTGGTGCTGCTGTTGATGATATTGTGAATTCGTTTGATGACTACTGGAATCATGAATATGCATATTCAGTTCAAAGTATCGTAAGCCCTGAACAGCACCGTCTACGCTATGAAGGATTAAAAGAACAACTTGAAGCTCACTACCAACAGGCAACTGTTCAAAACTTTCTAAACTTAACTGCAAAATCACATGCATTTGATGAATGGTTAAATCGCAATATTCAATTCGACTGGGTCAAAGCCGAAGTCGTAAAAGACTCACCAGATAAAATCAAATCAAAGGCTAAAAAAGAAGAGCACCTTAATTTCCAGTTAATTAACCATCTAGAAAAACCAGAAAGTAATGTTGATTTAATTTCAGCTTATTTTATTCCAGAAAAGCAAGGTGCCAAGATTTTAAGTACTCTTGCCAAAGAAGGTGTTGAAGTCCGAGTTTTAACTAACTCGTTTAAAGCGAATGACGTTGCCGTTGTGCATGCCTTTTATGGGAGGTACCGTAAAGAACTTCTTAAAAACGGCGTACAACTTTATGAGTTTTTACCGACACCAGATAAAAGAGATTTAAATAAAAATACAGATGAGCTTGCAACTAAAGCAAAAGTGAATATGAAAGGATTAAGCCGTTCAAGTTTACATACAAAACTTATGGCATTAGATGAGCAGGTTTTTATTGGTTCATTTAATTTTGATCCACGCTCAGCATATTTGAATACTGAAATTGGCGTAATTTTGGATAGTCCATCATTGGCTAAGACCATTCACCATACGATGGACGAAAATTTAAATAAATATGCTTATAAGCTAAAGCTTGACGCTAATAATCATATTTATTGGCAGCAAGAAACCTCAAACGGTCCTTTAATTTATAAACAGGAACCGGAGATGAAATGGTGGCAAAAAGCAGGCATGAAGTTTCTTTCATGGCTGCCAATCGAAGGATTCATGTAATTAGTTTTGGCTTAAGTACTTTTTGATGTAGTTGAGCCAAGCCTTCTACCATTTTTTCTTGAACTTCATTCGTTAAACTTTTCACATCATGCCCTTCCACGGAAATTGGTGGCAAAGTTAACAAATGAGCTGTTACTTTCGGCATTTCAAGTACACGTTGAATATGTTCAGCAAATGACATCTCACCAATGAATGGAGCAACTGTATCTAATTGTCCATAACGGTTTACATAACAAATTAAACATACCTGTACTGGACGTTGGGCCTCAATAGCAGCCCCGAGTAAACGGCCATGTACTTTCTTCACAGAATGCCCATCTGTGGTAGTCGCTTCAGGGAAAAATAGTACAGGAATATTTTGTTTTAAAAATTCGGTAATTTGCTCACGGATTCTAACGGAGTCCCCAGACCCACGCTTAATAAATAAAGTTCCACCACCTTTAGCTAAATTCCCGAAAATGGGCCAATTTTCAATTTCAGCTTTAGCAAGGAAGAAAACTCGAGCACCTGAACCTAAAACAGCAACATCTAGCCAAGAAATATGATTACTTACCCAAAGAGCAGGTTCTCGAGGAATTGTTCCGTGTACTTCTACATCTAAGTTAAAAACCTGACATAAACGGCGGCAAAAATATTGAACATAGCGTGTATTAACCGGATTATTAGGATCTTTATAAAGGCCATGTCGATAAACTAAATAAAAACCTTCACTAATTGCAGCCGTGGCAGAAGTGACTTTTTTTCCGTATAAACCTATTTTTGATAATTTCTTTAACGTTGAATTAACTATACTTTGCGTTTGAGCCATAAAATTTCACTAACGATCAATCATTGTTATACCCATCTCGAGCATTCTATACGTTTCAGAATAAACTTGCATTGATGATAGAGAACGGGAAATAAAATAAATTCAGACATCTCTAACTACATTTAACTAATCTAAAGGATAAGAACAAACGCTTTCCCCTTTTGCTTAAGTTTCATCTAGAATAAAGTTTTCCCATTTTCAGGATTTATAGCCACGTGGAATATGTTGATCGGCATCAAGGCGGTGAACGCACAATTTTAGTGAGTGTTTCTGTACAATTATTAGATGATCTGGATGCCGAAGAGTTTGCTCTACTTGCACAGTCTGCTGGTGCAGATATCCTTGAACATATTAAGGTTCAGCGAAATAAACCCAATCCTAAATTTTTTATTGGTTCAGGGAAAGTTGAAGAAATTGCAGAGCGAGTTCAGGAACTAGAAGCAAGTCTGGTGATTTTTGATCATGCTTTATCACCCGCTCAAGAACGAAATTTAGAAAGAATATTAAAATGCCGAGTCATTGACCGTACTGGCTTAATTTTAGATATTTTTGCGCTGCGTGCCCGTACGCATGAAGGTAAATTACAAGTCGAGCTTGCACAGTTAAAGCATTTATCTACGCGTCTTATTCGTGGTTGGTCAGCAGACTTTGAGCAACAAAAAGGTGGTATTGGCTTACGTGGTCCTGGTGAAACACAACTAGAAACAGACCGTCGCCTCATTCGTGTACGTATTGCCCAATTAAAAGATAAATTAGAAAAAGTACATCAAACCCGTATACAAGGGCGTGCTGCAAGACAAAAGGCAGCCATTCCAACTGTATCGCTAGTTGGTTATACCAATGCGGGCAAATCAACTCTATTTAATATTTTAGCGAAAAGTGATGTCTACGCAGCCGACCAACTGTTTGCAACACTCGATCCGACATTACGCCGTTTGGAATGGGATGGTATTGGTACTGTCGTGTTAGCAGATACGGTAGGCTTTGTACGAAACTTACAACATGATTTAGTTGAATCATTCAAAGCAACACTTGAAGAAACACTTGAAGCCACTCTATTACTGCATGTTATTGATAGTAATAGCCATGACATGCTTGATCAAATTGAAGCAGTTGAAGGTGTATTAAAAGAGATTGGCGCAGATGCTCCAGTACTTCGGGTATACAACAAAATTGACTTAAGTGGTGAGGAAGCCAAAATCATTTATGCCGAGCCACATGTACCAGATCGAGTTTATGTTTCTGCTCATGCTGGCCTTGGTCTAGAATTACTTCAACAAGCAGTGCAAGAATGTTTAATGGGTCAAATTCAACATTTTTCACTGATTCTTAAACCTGCTTATGGCAAATTGCGCACCCAACTTTATGCTTTAAATGTGATTCAGTCTGAACACTATGATGATGCGGGCTTATTGCATATTGATGTACGTATTGCCCCACATAAATTAGAAAAGCTTATTCGCCAAGCAAAACTGCCCTTAGAGGAAATCTTGGGAGAACGTGCTAGTCAATTTAGCCGTCCCTTGGAGGAGTTTGAAGTCAAGGGTCAGATCAGTTAAAACTTGATAAGTAAACTTTTAGAGATAAAAAATATGGATAAGATCAAAAGTATAGACTGGACAGCATGGGTAGCAACTTTACTACTCATTATTGGTTTTCGTGAAGGCTCTGTCATCGTCATGCGTGCTTTTGGTCATCCAGAATTGGGGAATCTCGTTGGCTTAATCAGCTTACTCACTATTTTGATTATCTGGAGAAAGTTCAAAAAAATCCCTCTCCGGATAGTCGATACGAATAATAAAATTATGAAAGAAAGTGGATTTGCCTTTTTACCCGTTTGTGCTGGCTCCTTAATTATGTTGGTGCATATGGGTAAAGAAATTCCACTATTCCTTTTTGTTTTAGTAGTCAGCACCCTTATACCTTTGTGGGTCTATGCAAAAATGGCAAAACGTTGGTTATAAGGAGAATAAAATGTTTACGATTTTTTACGGTTTTTTAATCACACTCATTGGTTATCTCTGTGCAAAACCTTTAAACCGACGTTTTCCGCAAGTTCCACTTTTAGTTTTCGGCATGTTCATTGTCATTGCCTTACTTTCAGTTTTACAAGTCCCTTATGAACAATACCGTCTTTATGTGAATGAGTTATTTAGCCATTTATTGGGGTATGTGACTGTAGCCTTAGCAATTCCTTTAGCTTCAATGCGTTACGATGACCTTCCAATTAAATCGGTTATTGGGATTTTATGTTTTGCAAGTATAAGCGCCGTTGCTTTGCCTATGGGCCTCGCTTATTTGTTACATATGTCAGAACCTACTATTCTTGCATTTGCAACCCGTGCGGTGACTACCCCTATCGCCCTGAATATCGCAACGTTATTGCATGCTCCTGAAACGCTGGTGACCCTTATTGTTATTTTATCTGGGGTTATTGGCGCTGCATTTTCACCATTTTTACTCAAGCATATTCATGATGAGCGTGCTTCCGGTTTAGCCTTAGGTTTAGCTGCTCATGCCATAGGAACAGCTCAAGCTTGGCAGCGCGGACCAGTTGCAGGTCGCTACGCTGCATTTGGTATGGCTTTGAATGGCGTATTTACTGCAATTTGGTTGCCGACATTAATGTTGTCACTTGGAACACCTTAATTAAGAAGCCGATTAAATAAACATTGAACGGTATATCAATTCGAAATAAGATGATCTTTCAAAGTTAAAAGGATTTTTAATTATGGGGAAAATTTTTATTGGGGCGCTGCTCTTACTGGGGATCAATACTGCTACATTTGCAGCAGATATTACAGGTCTTTGGCAAACAATTGATGATAAGACAGGTGCTCCCAAAGCACAGGTACAAATACGAAAAGAAGCAAATGGGACTTATGCTGGAAAAGTTACTAAAGTCACGCCGCGCCCGGGTTATACCCCTAAAGAGATTTGTGATAATTGCCCAGCACCATATACCAATAAACCAATTTTAGGTCTAGACATTGCAACGGGCTTAAAACAAACAGATGGACTTAATTTTACTGGCGGTAAAATTTTAGATCCGAATACGGGCAAAGTTTACGGACTTAAAGCAAAGCTTAGCGCAACTGGCAACCGTTTACATATGCGTGGTTATCTCGGTGTTTCTGCTTTAGGACGTAATCAAATCTGGATTCGCGTAGAATAAAAGTTAAAAATAAAAAAGCCGCTTATGCGGCTTTTTTATTTTCACTCGGGTACAACCCTCGTCTTGCTCTCATGAAAAGCATTGCTTTTCCTATATTCGCTCAGGATTATCAACAGCAAAGATTTCTTTGTCTTCAAGGCGATAAGCCATTAGTTTTCGTCCCCAAACACAGCCGCCATCAATATTCTGGATCTGCTCATTAACGCTTCTACCTTCTAGGGCAGCCCAATGACCAAAAATAATCTGATGAGTCTGAGCAGCTTTACTTGGAAATTCGAACCAAGGTAAATAGCCTTCTGGCATTGGCGCATCTAGAGCATCTTTAAAACTGAACTCTAAAGCTCCTTCTGCGTTGGTTAAACGCATGCGAGTCAGATAATTGGTAATACAACGTAAACGTGCTGAACCAGTTAGATCGTCTTCCCACAAATCGGGTTTTGAACCATACATTTCTGCTAAAAAAGCATCTAATACTGATAAATCTTGATGTGAGAGTACTGCTTCAACCTCTTTTGCTAGTGTTGCAGTTTTTTGTGCATCCCAAATGCAAGGTATGCCCGCATGAGTAAGAATTGTGTGCTCGTTTGGGAATAAACATAAAGGTTGTTTACGCAACCAGTCGATTAATTCATCGCCATCAATTGCATCAATAACATCCTGTGTGCGATCTTTTTCTTTAATCTCTTTTAAACCACGTGCACCCGCAATTAAAGTCAGGTCATGATTTCCGAGTACAGTTGCAGCTGCACCGCGATCAGCAAGTTTTTTAACAAAACGTAAGGCACCCACTGAGTTTTCGCCACGAGCGACCAAATCACCAGCAAACCATAAAAAATCTTGGTCTGGATCAAAACGTATTTCTTTAAGTAAGGCTTTCAGAGCTTCAAAACACCCTTGTACATCGCCAATCACATAATTAAAACGTTTAGTCATTTATCCCACCATTTGATCGGCTAAAGCAACAAATTGAGTCAGTGTTAAAGTTTCCGGACGAGCCATCGGATCAACGCCTGCTTTTTCAAAGCCATCTTCAGCGATCATACCTTTAAGACTATTTCTTAGGGTTTTACGACGTTGGGTAAATACATGACCAACCAACCGAGCTAAAGCTTTTTCATCTTTTGCAATAATTGGCTTTTGTTCATAGGGAACAAGGCGGAAAACAGCACTCGTTACTTTAGGTGGTGGGTTAAATGCGCCAGCTGGCACTTCAAACAAAAACGTTGGTTGGCAATAATACTGAATCATTACCGACAAGCGACCATATTCTTTTGTGTTTGGCTCCGCCGTAATACGGTCAACCACCTCTTTTTGGAGCATAAAGTGCATGTCTTTAACTTTACTGCCAAATTCCAAGAGATGAAAAAGTAATGGGGTTGAAATGTTATAAGGTAAATTACCAACCACACGTAATGGTCGACCATCTTTTACCAGTTCGTTAAAATCATATTTTAATGCATCAGCTTCTATAATCGTTAAACGTTCAGGATGTGGAACGCGTTCTGGTAAGCCTGCTGCTAAATCACGATCTAGTTCAACAACTGTTAATGCATCACATTCTCCAATTAAAGGAGATGTTAATGCGGCCAAACCAGGTCCAATTTCGACAACATTTTCACCCGCACGCGGATTCACCGAGCGCACGATTTTGGCAATGACTCGCTGATCATGTAAGAAGTTTTGACCAAAACGTTTACGAGCTTTATGCCCTTCATCTTTCGGGTTTAGGGCATTAATTTGATACATAGAACATTTCCAACATGAAAAATTTAGCTCGCTGCCAAAGATAAAGCTAAATCGACAGCGACATTTAAACTTGAGCTTTTTGCCAAACCAGTACCGGCCAAAGACAATGCCGTGCCATGATCGACCGAAGTTCGGATGAATGGCAAACCCAATGTAATATTGATGGCCTCACCAAACCCTTGTGATTTTAACACAGGTAGACCTTGATCATGGTACATGGCAAGTACAGCATCAGCATTTTTAAGATGTTCAGGAGTAAATAAGGTATCCGCAGGCAAGCTTAGGCTCATTTTTATTCCTTGTGCCCGATAACTTTCAAGTACTGGATTAATGGTATCAATCTCTTCGCGTCCCAAATACCCATCCTCACCCGCGTGAGGATTTAATCCGCAAACAAGTACGCGCGGATCCATAATCTTAAATTTAGTTTTTAAATCATGTAATAAAATATCAATGACCTGATGCAAACGCTCTTTGGTAATTGCATCTGCAACATCTCTTAAGGGCAAATGTGTAGTAGCCAAAGCAACACGTAAGGTCTTGGTTGCAAGCATCATGACGACACGCTCTACACCTGCAAATTCTTGATAGTATTCAGTGTGTCCACTAAACAAAATACCTGCATCGTTAATGACCGACTTTTGCACAGGAGCAGTGGCAACCCCAACACTTTTACCAGACATTGCATAATCAGCTGAACGGCGTAATTGTTCTAATACATAAGCTGCATTAGCTGAGTTTAATTGCCCATCAACAACCGCCGTTTCTAAAGGTACATGCTCTATATAAAGTTCACCTGAAGACGACGATTCAGCTTGTCCCGTATATTCTATAAACTGAATATTTATACCGAGTTTCTGGGCACGTTGTTCTAATAAATTCCAGTCACCCAAAATAACAAGTGGGCGTTCATCAACTCGCTTAGCCAAGCTCAAGCAAATATCTGGACCAATACCAGCCGGCTCACCGGAAGTGACATATAAAGGCAGCACAATCACCCCAGACACATAACGAAAATTTGTTTGATTTTAACATATCCCGCATTCATCAGTTTATGGATTAAATTATATGGCTTAAACTGGATTTTTCTTGTGACTTTGAACAAACTCGTTTAGAATGCTCGCTCCTTTTGTTTGGACAGATTCCATAGTCCAAACCAACTATAATAGGTAGTGGTTTAATGAAAACTCTCAGCGCTAAGCCAGCTGAAGTTCAACATGACTGGTATGTTGTTGATGCTTCTGGCAAAACTTTAGGTCGCCTTGCGACTGAAATCGCTCGTCGTTTACGCGGTAAGCACAAAACTTCTTATACTCCTCACGTTGACACTGGCGATTACATCGTTGTGATTAATGCTGAACAAGTTCAAGTGACTGGTAAAAAAGCACTTGATAAGAAATATTATCGCCATACTGGTTTCCCTGGTGGTATCCGTGAGACTAACTTCGAGAAGTTAATTGCTCACAAGCCTGAAGCTGTTCTTGAAAAAGCAGTTAAAGGCATGTTACCAAAAGGTCCTCTTGGTTATGCAATGATCAAAAAAATGAAAGTGTACGCTGGTACTGAGCATCCGCATGCTGCTCAACAGCCACAAGTTTTGGACATCTAAGGGATACAGCACATGGCTACTAATTATGGTACAGGTCGCCGTAAGACCGCAACTGCACGTGTTTTCTTGTCAGCTGGTACAGGCAAACTCGTTATTAACAACCGTACTTTAGAGCAATATTTCGGTCGTGAAACTGCTCGTATGGTTGTTCGTCAACCTTTAGAACTTTTAGAAGTTACTGAAAAGTTTGACCTTTACATCACTGTTAAAGGTGGTGGTATTGGTGGTCAAGCTGGCGCGATCCGTCACGGTATTACTCGTGCGCTTATCGCTGCTGACGAAACTTTAAAACCTGTTCTTCGTCAAGCTGGTTTCGTTACTCGTGATGCTCGTGAAGTTGAACGTAAGAAACTTGGTTTACGTAAAGCTCGTAAACGTCCTCAATTCTCTAAACGTTAATTCGTTTATCGAGTTGGACAAAAAGCCTTGGATTTTTCCAAGGCTTTTTTATTATGAAAATAGAACAATAAAATGCAAACTTATAAATATAAACAAACTATCTCGTTAGAACCGTGATTTCCTAGAGCATTTTTAGTATCCTAATCGATTCACTCAACCACGTCGTCTTGTGATATGTCGGTCGAAAACACCTCTATTCAGGGGATTACCCTTTACAGTCATGCTGATGATTTCCGTTCTCACTGGATTCGTTTCTTATTAGCAGAAAAGCAAATCAAATATCAATTGATCGTAACTGACCATGAAGACGAAGATTTAGCAAGTTTAAATCCTTATAACCAATTGCCGATGTTGGTCGAGCAAAACCTTAAATTATTTTCAGCGCCTATTATTGCTGAATATTTAGATGATCGTTATCGCCAAGGTAAGCTTTACGCAGATGCGCCAATGATGCGTGCAGAGCAGCGTCAATATATATGGAGACTTGAAAACGACTGGTTCAAATTAGCAGATCAGATGTTAAAGCATGCTGATTCTTTAAATGTCGAACAAAAGCAAAAAGCTCAAAAAGAATTACGTGAAACTTTAATTTCACTTACTCCCCTATTTCAGCATTTTCCTTATTTTATGTCTGAAAATTTCACCATCTTGGACTGTATGCTTGCCCCTATTTTCTTAAGGCTAAATAGCATGGGAATCGATTTACCGAAACAGCACTGCCGACCGATACTTTTGTATTGTAAACGTATCTTTGAGAGACCTTCTTTTGCTAAATCAATGACGGCTCAAGAGAAAAACCGTTACAATGAACTATTAAATATGGAATAGTGTGATATGTCTGAGCAACCTATTGATTTAACCCCTACACGTCCTTATCTTGCTCGTGCAATCTATGAATGGATTTGTGATAACCAACTTACTCCTTATCTATTAGTGGATGCAACACAGCCACATACAGATGTTCCACAGCAATTTGTTAAAGATGGGCAGATCGTTTTAAATATCGTACCTCATGCTGTTCATCAACTTCTTATTGCTAATGAAGCCATTACTTTTTCTGCCCGTTTCGGGGGGGCATCGAAAGACATTTATGTACCTATCCAAGCAGTTTTAGGTATTTATGCACGTGAGAATGGGCAAGGTTTATTCTTTGATCCTGAAGAATATGCCAATGTAGCGCCTGTAGAAAATATAGCAGAGCCAGAAGTACAAGAAGCTGAAACAACATCAACCAAGAAAAAACCAACGTTAAGAATTTTAGATTAAATTTAGAGGAAGAAAGCATGGCATTTGATTTAGTCCAATACTTTGCTGAGCAGATAAAAATTCAAAAGCCTCAGCTTTTAAATCAATATCCAGTTAATGAAAAAAATAAACTGATTGATGAAGTGAATATTCTTACGCTTGGAAAACTGATTAGTTTATGGCGCCAAGATGACAATAAGATTTATCATGAAATTAAAGCTGCAGATCCACTTTATATTCAGGAAGTTGCTCGCCATTTGACAACTTCTAAACATAACCAGTCAGCTTTAAAAAATTCAGAATTAGAACAGAGTATTTCTGAAATTTTAACTTTGCAATTGGCAGAACTTAACCAGCTCGATGAAACAGGCGGTTTTGGGCATAATGGCCTAAAAGAATTAATTTTAGGTCAAGTCGAACACTTATCAGGTCAGGCAGAAGATTGGGTTTGGTCAACAAACCACCTAAATGAATTAATTGGTTCTAAACCTGTGGAACAAGAAGAGCTATCATTGGATACAACAATGAAGGAGTTCAACCAAATGGTTCACCAAGCCCAACCTCATCATGATGACGTGCATATTGAAGAACAAGTTACCGAGATTTCTGTACCGACATGGTCAAAGATTATTGCCCCTGTCGTTGCTTTAGCAATTTTAGGCTACCTCTATTGTATTTATACACAGCTCGTTTAGTTTGCTCATTGTTATAAAAAGGGGAATTTGTTATTCCCCCTTTTTTTGATTAAAATTAGCATATTTTATTAATCAATATTGTATTAATATTCTATTACAATTGTTTTATCTAAGTTTTAAAATATATAATGTAAACCGCAGCACAATATTAAAAGTATAATGTAAAAGTAATCTTATAATATTTTTTATAATCTGACATTTTCCGTCACTTATTTACTAAAACTGAAACTTCATACTTTACTTGATTGATTGACTTCAAATTGTGCAGAAATATAATGAATTTCAACTACTTTTAGAAAAGTAGTAAATATAATTTTAGAATCCTGAGAGAAAATACATGGCTAAACTTTCTTTAGATAGCTTAACTGAAATTGATGGTTTTATTGCTTCTGCACTTGTTGATTCAGAAAGCGGTTTATCACTTGCAACACAAGGTGGTGGGGAAATTGATTTAGAATTGGCTGCTGCAGGAAACACGGAAGTAATTCGCGCAAAGCGAAATATCGCCAATGCATTGAAATTAAATGATAATATTGAAGATATTTTAATTACTTTAGGTAAGGCTTACCACTTAATTCGACCTTTAGAAAGTAATAATAATTTGTTCCTTTACTTAGTACTTGACCGCAGCAAATCTAATTTAGCTATGGCCCGTCATGAGTTAAAGTCATTTGAAAAAGAGCTAGACTTTAGCTGATTAATATAAGATGTGCTTTTTATATTTATTATGAAAAGCACATTAAAACCTCTATCTTATTCAATAAAATTTAATGTGATACTATGGATAGGCATTGCATAAATATTGCAACTTCTGGTTTAAGTTCAAAAGTTTCAGATGAATTAAAAATACTAATCAGGAATTTTATATCTAATCAATACGGTATTAATTGGGTTAACATTTCAAGCGATCATATTGATCTATTATTAATTAACGAAAATTTTTTTGACTCTGACAATATTCAAAATATTCTTCAAAAGAAAAAGTTTCCTTATTTAAAAATTAGTAAAACTCCTTCAAAAAATGGATATCAAGTTTATGAACATACTCTGTATCTACCCCTAGAAAAAGTAGAACCTTTATTAGATTGGCTACAAAAAAATCTATTATCATTTTTAAATCAAAATAGTGTTGCGATAGTTCCAGATTTATCTACTGAGCTCCTCATTATTGATGAGCAATTCATAAGAAATTTGCATAACCCAGAAAATACTAAATTACATTTATTTGATGATAAAGGTACTCTAGCTATTATTGATAACAGAGCTCAAATTGCTTGGATAGAACCTTCCCGTCAAAAAGCACATACCAATATGAGCTTTAACTTTGCTTTTGCTAAAACATCTGATTTTACTAAGGTTTCTCGTAAAAAAAGTTATTGCTTACAAGACTGGTTATGGAACCTAATTTGGTGTTCAAAAGACTTTGAAAATTTAGCTTCAGTTGATGGTTACTTCAAAATCGATTATTGGCCACAGCCCTACCAAAAAGAATATAGAAAAGTGAGCCTACAACTCTCCGCATGTTTTATACAGGGTGCAAAAATTACTGATGTTGCTAAACAACTCAACTTATCAATCGACGATGTCTTACGCTTCGTTACAGCTTGTGTAATGGCAAATAACGGAAGTTTTGTTTCGGCGAATAAATGTTCTTATGTACCTAGCTCTCATTTAGAAAATTCAAATATAGACAATCATTTTTTTAAAAACTTTATCGGGAAGATTAGACGTCGCTTTGGTCTTTAAGGAACATTATGATTATACAGCAATATAAAATTGTCTTTGCAGGCAGCATGGGGGCTGGAAAAACAGAAGCGATTAAATCGTTATCTGAGATTCCAATTTTGGGAACGGAAGCATTCAACACCGATGTACAAAGTCACCAGAAAACCCAGACCACTGTAGGTATTGATTATGGTGAAATTACTTTAGATGATGGAATCAAAATTGGACTCTATGGCACCCCAGGACAAAGCCGTTTTGATTTTATATGGTCGGTTATTTGTGAAGGTGCGATCGGTGTTATTTTATTATTAGATCATAATAGTCCGAATCCAATTGACGAACTAAATGACTACTTAAAAACCTTTAAAAATTATAATGATAATATTGCGATTGGTATTACTCATATTGATGAAAATAAAGAATCCTCTCTTCAGCAATATCGTAATTGGATAAAAGCAAATGAACTGACTTATCCCTTATTCTTCATTGATGCACGAGAGCAAGAACACATTTTAATGATGGTTGAGTCATTAATTGCATCACTTGAAGTTAAGGTCGGGGCAACATCACAGGGGAATAATCATGCTTAGTATTCCAGTTCAAAAACGCACAGCACCAACGCAATTACTACAACTCGCAAAAGGTGAAGCTCATAATATTTTGATGAATACACGTGGCGTAGATTTTGTGATGATTTGCTCTTCAGATGGTTTTGAATTGGCGACAGTAAGTCATAAAAACTACCATAACACCACAAAGTTAGCAGCGGTGAGTAGCTCAATTTTGGCAATGGTGACTGCATTTTTAAAAGAGATTAAACTCACAGGTTGTAATAACATTACGCTAGATGCAGATAATGGCAAAGCCATTTTGACAGCTATTCCTGCTGTTCATCACCCAATGGTCATGGTCACCTTAAGTAATAAAGAGGTTCTTTTGGGACAACTACTGTATAGCTTGAAAAAAGCAAGCCAGATCATTGCTGAGGCAGATGGGGAATAGATCATGATTCTCCACTAAAAAATACCGCTCATATAGAGCGGTATTTTTATTAAATTTGAATACTAAATAGCATTTGCCTTTTTTTTACTTGTTGCCCTTGCTGTCCTAAAATATCTTCGACTACTCCATCGACATCAGATCTAATTTGTTGCTGGATCTTCATAGCTTCAAGTACCAATAAGGTTTGCCCTTTCACAACTTGATCGCCTTTATTGACCAAGATATTGATCACAGCACCATCCATAGGTGCACGAATTTTACCATCTCCCGCAACATCAGCCGTTTCTGGAGCAGCGTAAGTCACATTGCGAATCGCGACATTGCCATTGTCTCGATCTAAATAAAGCTGATCGCCGTCTAAAACATATTGAACACGGCGGCGTATACCATCAACAACATAGGTCAGTTGCTCTACCGTTTTCTCAATGACTTCAATACAAACAGTTTGATCACAGAGCTGTACCGTAAATGCGTTATTTACAGTTGAAAGCTGTAACTGGATTTGCTGATCGTCATATTTTAGTTTTAAGGGTAATGGAACACCAAGCCCAGTTTGCCACACCGCAGTACCTTTATTCTGACTAAATAATGCTGCTGCAAGAGCCAAGGTTTCTAAAGATAAAACCTGAGAGTGTAAGCTGCTGTCATCTTGGAAATGCTGTTGAATGAATGCGGTATTGGTATCACCAGCGACAACGACTGGATGACGTAATAAATTGACCAAGAATTGTTTATTGCTGTTTACACCAAGCAAAACACAATCATCTACAGCACGAGCCAGCAGACGAATCGCATCCTCTCGAGTTTTACCATATGCAATCACTTTAGCTACCATCGGGTCATAGAAAGGGCTAACTTCATCTGTTGCTAACATGCCATGATCAATTCGTACATTTGGCAAAATTGTGGGCTTCCAACGTAAAACTTGACCTGTTTGCGGCAAGAAATCTTGACGTGGATCTTCAGCATACAAACGGACTTCAATTGCATGTCCCTTGATGAACAATTCATGTTGTTGCAATGGTAAATGCTCGCCATTAGCGACACGCAATTGCCATTCAACCAAATCTAATCCTGTAATAAGTTCAGTAACCGGATGCTCAACCTGCAAGCGTGTATTCATTTCTAGAAAATAGAATTCACCCGATGCATCAAGCAAAAACTCAACAGTTCCCGCGCCTACGTAAGCACATGCTTTGGCAGCCGCAACAGCAGCCTCTCCCATTTGCTGACGCAGTTCGAGTGTCATGACTGGACAGGGTGCTTCTTCTACAACCTTTTGGTGACGGCGTTGAATCGAACAATCACGCTCAAACAAATACACATAATTGCCATGCATATCACCAAAAACTTGAATTTCAACATGGCGCGGCGCAATCACTGCTTTTTCTAAAATAAGCTCACCTGAACCAAATGCATTTTCAGCTTCTGAACGTGCAGTTTGTAAAGCCTCTACAAGCTGGGATGACTGCTGAACCAAACGCATACCACGACCACCACCGCCAGCAGAAGCTTTCACCATTAGCGGATAACCAATTTGCTCTGCTTGTGTAGCCAAATATTCAAGGTCTTGACGATCTCCCTCGTAGCCCGGCACACAAGGTACACCCGCTTCAATCATGGCAATTTTTGAAAGTCGTTTACTTCCCATCAACTCAATTGCAGAAGCTGTCGGACCGATAAAAGTAATTTGGTTATCGATACAGGCCTGAGCAAAATCGGTATTTTCTGACAAAAAGCCATAACCTGGGTGTACAGCATCCGCGCCTGTTTTTTTGCAAGCTTCTATAATTTTGGTAATTGAAAGATAAGATTCAGATACTTTAGAAGCTCCAATATAAACTGCTTCATCAGCTTCTTGCACATGGCGAGCATTACGGTCTGCATCGGAATAGACCGCCACAGTTTGATAACCCATTGCCTTTGCTGTCTGCATCACCCGAACTGCTATTTCACCACGATTGGCAACCAGTACTTTTGAAAATTTCATTGTTTTTATCCTTATCTTTTATTGCTCATCGGCCCAATTCGGCAACCGTTTTTGAATAAAAGCCATCGTTCCCTCTTGCCCTTCAACACCACCAACTGCTTGAGCAAATTGTTGTGCAGCATCATCAAGCAAATGATTTAATGGTTCATTGAGTGTTCGATGTAATAGTGCTTTCGTCATACGTGAAGCTTGTGGTGCAGCGCGTTTGATTTGCTGAATAGTTTCCTGTAATTCCTGTTCTAGCTCTAATTCATTATGAGCAATCTGATGGACTACTCCGACACTGAGCGCCGTAGGTCCTTCAAAATGCATCCCCAACAAAGCAAGTCGTCTAGCCTGAGTTAGACCAATACGCTTCACTACAAAAGGAGCAATCTGCGCAGGAATTATTCCTAGCCCAGTTTCAGGCAATCCAAACTGGGCATTGTCACGGCTAATCGCAACATCGGAAACACATACCAGACCAAAACCGCCACCTAGAACAGCCCCTTCTAAAATCACCACAACCGTCTGTGGGGCGGTTTCAACTTGCTCAAGCATGGCACCAAAACGGCGGTTAAAATCAGCATAAGGTTGTAGGCTACCGACATTGCTCGCTTCAACTCTCAAAGCTGCCATATCTTTAATATCACCACCTGCGCAAAAAGTTCCTCCTTCACCACGGATGATGACCGCACGAATCGAAAGATCATCATGAATAGCAGCAAAGACCTGTTGAATCGCATTGACCATATTCAAATTCATGGCATTACGGCTCTCTGGTCGGTTTAACCAGAGGTATAAAATACTACCGTCCTGTTCTAATTGAATGCTGTCATCAATATCTAAAGCTTGTAGAGATTTGGAAAGTGTCATGGCTTATTCCTTATTTTTGTTTTTTTGGCAAGATATCCATAAGTTTGCAGATAATCCCCAACATAATCTCATCGGCTCCACCACCAATAGAACCTAAGCGGCCGTCACGGTAAAGCTGAGATGCAGGGTTATCCCACATAAAGCCATTGCCACCCCAATATTGCAAACAGCTATCTGCCACTTCGCGGGTTAAACGTCCTGATTTCAGTTTTGCCATTGAAGCCAGCATGCTGACATCTTCACCGGCAATATGCTGTTCACACGCTTGGTAGGTTAATGCTTTTAGTGCTTCAACTTCAGTCATAAGTTCAGCAAAGCGGAAATGGATATATTGATTATTGATGAGTGGCTGACCGAAAGTGGTACGCTCTTTGGTATAGGCAATGGTTTTTTGAATTAATGTTTCCAATCCTCCAATCGAATTGGCACATGCCCACAGACGCTCTTCCTGAAATTGCATCATCTGCATCATAAAACCCATGCCTTCTGCACCGACTAAATTACGCTGTGGCACACGCACGTTATCTAAATAAACTTGTGCTGTGGTGGTTGAACGCATTCCTAATTTATTGAGCGGTTCTGAAAAACTAATGCCTTTAGTTTTTGCCGGTACAATAATCATCGATTTATTGACGTGCGGTTTATCGTCAGAAGTGTTGGCTAGAAGGCAGAAAAAGTCGGCTTGTAATGAGTTAGTAATCCACATTTTGCTGCCGTTAATCACATAATCATCACCATCTTTTTTGGCCGTAGTTTTAATTGCCGCCACATCAGAACCAGCATGAACTTCAGATACAGCAATCGATGCCACATATTCCCCAGCAATGGCTGGTGTTAAAAACTCATCACGTAATTCTTTACGACCAAAACGTGCGAGAGCTGGTGTTGCCATATCGGTTTGTACACCAATCGCTAAAGGCACGCCCCCACAAGCTGCACGGCCAATTTCCTCGGCAACAACAAGGTTATAAGAATAATCTAAAGCTAAACCACCATTTTCTTCAGGCTTACAAATCCCTAATAAACCAAGGTCACCCATCTTTTTAAATACATCATGAATCGGGAAACGACCCGCCTCTTCCCATTCTGGAATATTCGGATTTAGCTCATTTTCAACAAATTGACGAGCTGTACGGCGTAATGCTTCATGTTCGGCAGTAAATTTCATTACATTCTTCCTGATAATTTTTTTAATTGCGGTAAAAGTTGATTAAAAGCGAGACACTCCAAAACGGCTTGGATTCAATGTCCGCTGCTGTGCTTCATAAATGGTTTGTAAAAGGAAAATCAGTAATTTTCGGGTATCGCGAGGGTCAATAATGCCGTCGTCATGCAACATGGCCGTATTGAAAAGTGCGGTAGATTGCTGCTCTAATTTCATGGCTGTACTTTGCTCAAGAAAATCGAGCATTTGAGGATTAGGCTCCTGACCTGAAGCTTTTTGCTTGCCTTCGGCCACAATACGTAAGACTTTTCCAGCCTGAGCAGCACCCATTACAGCAACATGCGAGTTCGGCCAAGCAAAAATAAAGTCTGGCGATAAACTACGTCCGCACATCGCATAGTTGCCAGCTCCATACGACCCAGCTACCACAATCGAAATTTTTGGCACGGTACAATTGGCAACAGCCTGAATTAATTTTGAACCATGTTTGATAATACCGTTTTGCTCTGCATCTGTTCCCACCATAAAACCTGTGGTGTTATGCAAGAACAATAGCGGACGCTGAGTCTGTTCGCACAGGTGAATAAACTGAGCTGTTTTCGCCGCACCTTGAGGGGTAATCGGACCATTATTGGTGATAATACCGATATGTAAGCCACCAATTTTTGCCCAGCCACAAACAGTTAAATCATCATATTCCTGCTTAAATTCAAGAAAATCTGAATCATCAACAATTCGGGCTACCACCTCTTTCATATCGAATGGTTGTTTAGGATCACTTGGAATCACACCCAATAATTCATCGACATGGTAACGAGGTTCTTTATAGACTGCATCAACTGGTTTGATCTGTTCTTTCCAGTTCAGATGCTCAAAAATTTCACGTGCAAGTCGAATACCATCGGCATCATTTTCTGCCAAATATTCAGCGGTTCCAGCAATTTGAGAGTGCATTTCCGCTCCACCCAATTCTTCAGCCGTTGCCACTTCACCCGTGGCAGCCAGAAGTAACGGTGGACCTGCAAGAAGCATCTCGGTTTGTTTACGTACCGCAATGACATAATCAGAAAGCCCAGGTTGATAAGCACCACCTGCTGTTGCATTACCATGTACAACAGCTAGTTGTGGAATACCTTCTGCAGAAAGGCGTGCCTGATTGGCAAAGGTCATACCACCGTAGGTAAATACTTCTGCTGCATAATTTAAGTTCGCGCCACCACTTTCGGTTAGCGTAATCAGCGGAAGTTTTTGTTCCAAAGCAATTTTTTGCAAACGCAAAGTCTTCTGCACGCCCATGGGCGACATGGTTCCACCCTTAATTGCACTATTACTTGCAGAGACTAGGCAACGCACACCACTAACAAAACCAATGCCAGCAATCACGCCACCACCCGCTTCCGAGCCATCTTTATCATCATGCATGTTGTAGCCAACCAAGCCACATAACTCGATGAAAGGAGAATCAGCATCTAGCAATAACCGCACGCGTTCATGGGGCAAAATTTTGCCTTTTTTATCGAACTTTGGTTTAGCAGCGTAGGATTTATCAATGCTTTTTTGCTGAATTGCACGGACCTCACTCAACTGAGCAAGTAGAGCATCTTTATTCTTTTGATACTGTTCACTTCCAACAGCAATTTCGGATTGGAGAATGGTCATTCTTTATTCCTCACTCCAAGCCTGAATTATTGTTTTGCTCAGCTTTTTCAGTCTTATCTTTTTTAAAAATTTCAGGGATAAACGCACGATGGAAACCATTATAAGATTCGCTATTTGTCGCATCGCCTAGCGGATACATTCGTGTTCCCTGCGATGCTGCCCCATCAATACGCAAAGTCACACCAGAGACAAAAGCCGCAGCATCAGATAACAAATAGCAAATTGCTGATGAAACTTCTGACTCGGTTCCCATGCGCTTTAAAGGCACATTACCAGCAAGACTTGGAATAATCACCTTGGCAAAATCCCCGCTATAATTATCCATGCCAGATGAAACAATCCAACCCGGTGCTACAGCATTTACTCGAACGCCAGATTTCCCCCACTCAACCGATGCTGTTTTGGTTAAGTTATCAACCCCCGAACGTGCAGCGCCTGAATGCCCCATTCCTGGCATGCCGCCCCACATATCGGCAGTCATGTTGACAATACTGCCACCATGTTTTGCCATCCATTGGTTATAAGCTTCACGCATTAAATAGAAAGTTGAATGCAGATTATTACGCACGACTGCATCAAAGCCGTTCGCAGAGATATTCTCTAATGCGGAAGGAAACTGACCGCCCGCGTTATTAACTAAACCATCAAGTTTGCCGAACTTCTCAATCACTTCAGCAATCATATTCTTCACTTGTTCTTCTTCTCGGTTATCACACACAACAAAATGAACGAGTCCGCCATCTTCTGTAATTTCTTGGCTTACTTTTTCCAGTTTTTCAATTTTGCGTCCTGTAATTACGACTTGAGCCCCTAACGCGGCAAGCTCATGGGCAGTACAACGACCAATTCCTGAGCCACCACCGGTCACAATAATCACTTTATTGGTAAAGGCATCTGATCTAAAAATTGATTGATAACTCATCTTTGTTTCATCCATTCATTTTATTTTTCTAAAAGATGTGCCGGAATTTTTACAGGCATATCCAATAATTGTTGTGCAAATGCTTTACCTTGTGGGTCGATACGTAGGCTTGCAACACCACCACCACCCAAAGCATTTTCCAACATAAAATTCAACGCATTTAAACCCCGCAATTCATAACGAATTACTCGTCCTTTTTCAGCATCCAAAACATGTTTCATATAGCTTGCAACAGCTTGCTCTGTGAGTGCTGCACGAATCCAAGGTAAATATTCTGCTTTACGCGCAATGACCCCAATATTGCTATGATTGCCTTTATCTCCACTACGAGCATGCGCAATTTCAATCAAAGGAACTTCAATTTCATTATCTTGATAAACTGCTGTTTCACCTGCTTCAAAGGTATTTAATTGCTGAGTAGAAGACCCTTCAGGAATTTCAACAGGATAACGTTTCCCATCAAAATCAACTTCCACATTGACCTGATTTTTATCAATTAAAAATGAAAATAACTTAATCACTGGAGATGCTTTAGGCCGCCCCCCAACAATACCAGCCAAAGCTGGAGCCATTCCTGTTGAAGCCTGTGCAATTTCAGATGCAAAGAACATACAAGCTTCTTTAAACATGTGCTTTACAGCAATTTTGACGACTACTTCGCGGCTATTTAATGTTTGGGCATGTGCGCCATAAGTACTTTCGATGCCTAAAATTTCAACAGATTTTTCACTAAAAGGAGGTACTGAACGCATGGCCAACACACGCTCACATTTAGTTAAAATGGCATCGGCAATGACTTGCGCTTTTTGTGGTGCTTCACGCCCTGCGATTAGAAAACTGACTAAAACCCGATAGCCATCAGGATAAGTTGCACTCACTTTATATTGTGCTGTAGGTGCTTGCCCTGTTGCACCAGTCACACGCACTCGATGCTCACCAACTTGTTCTAGGTGCACCTGGCTAAAATCAGCAATCACATCTGGTAATAAATAGGCTTGTGGATTGCCAATTTCATACACGATTTGCTCTGCAACTGTTGCGGTAGAAACCAATCCACCTGTACCTTGCGGTTTAGTGACTACAAATGAGCCGTCCTCACTGACTTCAACCACAGGAAAACCCATATTGTCGAAGCCTTGTACTAAGCGCCAATCAGTAAAATTACCGCCTGTACATTGAGCACCACATTCAATTACATGTCCTGCCAATGATCCTTGCGCCAACTTGTCATAGTCATCGAGCGACCACTGATATTCATGAAGCAAAGGAGCAAGCACTACAGCCGAATCTACAACACGGCCCGTAATCACAATATCTGCACCTAAGTTCAAGGCATCGCGAATGGCCACAGCACCTAAATAAGCATTACTGCTCGCCACCTGCTCTGGCAAAGGCTCGTTGCTAAACATTTCTTGAATATTTTGTTGTTTGAACTGTTCTTGCTTTGCTAAAAGATCATCGCCTAAGACCACAGCCACTTTCAGGTTTAAACCATATTCACTAATTATTTTTTGTAAGGCATCTCGACAAGCAAGTGGATTTACCCCACCTGCATTACTAATCACCTTAATCTTTTTTTCTGCAATTTTTTTAAGTAGAGGTGCCATTACTCGACTAACAAAATCTAAGGCATAGCCATGTTTCGGCTCTACCATTTTCGCTTTTGCCATAATCGACATTGTAATTTCTGACAAATAATCAAAAACCAAATAATCAATATCGGTTAAATGCACCAATTGAAAAGCAGCAGTATTGGTATCTCCCCAAAATCCGGAGGCACAACCTATCTTTACGACACGCTCATCATCCTGTTGATTACTTGCCATCTTATTTCTCGTTGTTCTGTTTGAAAATTAGCCTCAACATTACCAAGCAAGCGCTTGGTTTGTAAAGAGCAAAATGTTATTGTGATGTTGACCAAATCTTCCAAAATCGATAATCATTCTGAAATATGGTGAGATTTAGCAAAAAATTTCAGTATTCATTTTTATTTAAAGGGTCAAACCGCACGCATGATTGCTACTTCAATTGAACAGATTCCAAATATCTCTTGCTTTGATGACAGCCCACGTGGTCGTTTATTACAAGGTGCCGCGTACCTATTTCACAAGCAAGGCTATGACAAAACTACTGTCCGTGAACTAGCTCAATTTATTGGTATTCAATCGGGGAGTTTGTTCCATCACTTCAAAAGTAAAGATGACATCCTTGCCCATGTGATGGAGCAAACCATCATTTATAACCTAGCCCGTTTAGAAGATGCAGCAACTCAATCTACAGATCCAGAGCAACAATTACGTGCCCTGATTAAAGCAGAACTCATCTCGATTACTGGAGATACAGGTGCTGCAATGGCTGTTCTGGTTTACGAATGGTTTGCCCTTTCAAAAGAAAAACAAGATTATCTATTGAAAATGCGTAATGAATATGAGCAAATTTGGTTAGATGTTATTGAAAAGTTACGCATAAAGGGCAAGATAAAGCATGATGCCTTTATATGGCGACGTTTAGTTGGTGGAGCGATTTCATGGACCGTAACTTGGTATAAACCTGAAGGAAAGGTCAAAATTGATGAACTGACCGAAATGGTTTGGGAGATGGCTTTGAAATGAGTTCAGTCTATTTACGTAAACCTCAAATAAATGACTTGGCTGAAATTAAAGAAGCTTATAAGCGCAGTGTTCAATTACATCAACCGTGGACATATCCACCCTCTGACTTTCAACACTACCTAGCACAAGAACATCGTTATTTCGTTTGTTTAGAGAAAGACCATACAATTGTAGGAACTTTTAATATTTCTAACATTATCAGAGGTTATTTTCACTCGGCTTACTTAGGTTATGAAGTATTTCATCCATATCGAGGCCAAGGATATATGAAAGCAGGCCTGAAATTATTACTCAAAGAGGCATTTGAAAACTTAAACTTACATAGATTAGAAGCAAATATACAACCTGAAAATATTGCTTCAATTCATCTGGTTGCAAATGCAGGTTTTATCAAAGAGGGCTTTTCTCGACAATATCTTCGAGTAGGTGGAAAAGAGTGGAAAGATCATGAACGTTGGGCGATTTTAAATTATGACTGGATTGAATCATTTCAATAAACTTATGAATGAGATGCGGTGGCACAATGACCACCTTATCAAAAATTAATAACCCAACTGCTTACTAATCAAATCTTTCATGATTTCTTCAGCGCCACCGCCAATCATATTCACCTTAACTTCACGATAAATACGTTCAGACTTAGTTCCACGCATAAAGCCCATACCACCCAATGTTTGTACAGCTGCATCAGCACAAAATTGCATAGTACGTGTAGCAACATTTTTAAGCATTGAAATTTGAGCTACGAGCTCTGGCCCCTGCAACTTTGGTTGAGTCATTTTCCATGCAGTTTCTTCAAGTAATGCCCGTGTTGAGGTCAATTGTGTCGCCATATCCACCAACTTATGACGGACTACTTGATGATCAATTAATCGCTTACCAAATGTTTTACGTTGCTGAGCCCAATCTAAAGCTTCTTCATAACACACCAGTGCATAACCATAAGCCACTACACCTAAGAAAAAACGCTCCATATTAAAGTTATTCATAATCACTTTAAAACCAGCATTCTCTTTACCTAAAAGATTTGATACAGGCACTTTAACTTGGTCAAAATGCAAATGTGCTGTATCTGAAGCCCACCACCCCATTTTCTTTAAAGGTGTTTTAGTGATTCCTTCACTCTGTGCATCAATCAGCAACATCGAAATGCCTTCTGCACCTGATTTAGTCGGGTCTGTACGCACCGCAACTGTATAGTAATCAGCTCGAATTCCTGAAGTGATAAAGGTTTTCTCACCAGAAACAATATAATAATCACCCTCTCGAACAGCCTTAGTCTGAAGTGCAGCAACATCAGACCCACCACTTGGTTCAGTAATGGCTAAGGCAGAAATTTTTTCACCAGAAATAATACTCGGGAGAACTCTAGCTTTTAATTCTTCACTACCAAAATGCTGAATCGGTGGTGCACCAATGGTATGTACCATCAATGAGATATGTACTCCACCAGAGCCAGCCTTCGCCATTTCGACACCAGCCAGCAATGAATAGAATGGATCAGCATCTGGAATACCACCATATTCTTCAGAAAACCCTAACCCTAATAAACCAATCTCAGCAGCTTTCTTATATAGTTCTCTTGGAAATGTCTCGGCTTCATCCCACTCATTGACAAAAGGTGCCATTTCTTTTTGTACAAATCGACGAACATTATCAGCAAAAGCAATGTGTTGTTCATTATAGTAAATTGGATTGGATTGCATTTTTAGAGATATCCTGATGTTTTTATTTAATTCCAAGGCATATCTTGGCATGTTTGGCATCAATCAAAAGTTGCAAGAATCTCCAATTTCTTGGCATAAAACATCAAACCCAATTATTCTTATTAAAATGCAAAGTCTATACTCTTAAACAGCAACGAAATCCACGAACCGCGTAATATGATTGCGCACCATTATGATAAACAAAAACACGGCCATAACGACGGTCAGCAAAAATTGCTCCATCTAATTGGCGAATCTCATCTGGAGTTGCAAGCCAACTTGATGTTTTAAGATCAAACTCGCCTAACTTTTGTAATTGATGATATTGCTCTTCTGTTAGAAGTTCGACTCTCATTTCTATAGCAATATCGATTGCACTATTTTTAGGCGGGTGATCTTTTCTAGACTCTAAAGCTTCACGATCATAACAAAGACTTCTACGGCCTTTTGGTGTCTCAGGAGAGCAATCCATAAACAAATATTCATCACTCTGTTGATCATAAGCCACCACGTCAGGCTCTCCTCCCGTATTTTCCATTTCTTGCAATGACCATAGTTTGTCAGGAGATTTAATTAGTTTAGTCTGCACACTCGGCCATTCTATTTCTTTATGCCGATGTGAATTCTTTTCAAATCTATTTTTTAGTAGCTCAATCAGTGTTTCTATTTGCTTTGGAGCTAATTGCTTTTTAATTACCATTGGATAAATCCTTATATTTATTAAGCTGAACGCCCATCAAAATAATTTATTTTTTCTAAATCCATATCATCTATGCATCGAACATTAATAGCAAAGATAGCATTACCCTTTGCGTCTGTACCTTGAGCATAAGGGTGAATACCACAATTTTTGCAGAAATGATGATTAATCACATGTTTATTAAAAGTGTAATTCGCTAAAATATCTAAAGATTCAAAAGAAACCGTAACTTGATTACTCGGTAAGAACCAAAATAAGGCGCCTTTCTTTTGACAGATTGAACAGTTACAAGATAATGCCTCTAATAGCTCACCTACCACAATAAACTTAACCTGACCACAATGACAACTTCCTTTATATTCCATACCTATTTTCCTTTTTCTCGTTCTAATTTTTTAGAATATTCTTCTTAATACTTCAATTTTTTATCATTTTGTAGAATTTATTTTCTCTTCATCACCCAAACATATAAATTAAAATAATGATCAACTCCAAAAAGATTGACACCTCTTACATCTACTACCATTTTTAAAAGAGAATAAAGGTAGACCAAAGAACATGAAAGCTAAAAAAGTTGATTTTTTCCCTTTTGTATAAGCTTCTATATCTCGACTTCCACAATAAGGGCAACATTCTTTATTCTTTCCAAATTTTTGCTCTAACTCATCACTAAAGTCCTTCTCAAGAAGAGCCTTTGATTCCTCAACATAGTCTGCTGGAACTAATAGACGAACTCCACCTAAAGCATTGGAATAAAACCAATCCATATTAATAGTGTGTTCATTTTCAATATATACGGGAATACCAAAAGCTTCTAACTGAGTTTTTGCAATTTGAGCTTCATAAGGAAAAGAGAACGTTTTAACCAATATCCATTGCATAGGTATATTTCAAAAAATAGAAGAGAGTTATGGGCTAAAAATATCATTTTTAGGCAGTTAAAGCATTACTCCCCTTTTCCAGACATAAAAAAACACCCTCAACTGTTAAGTTGAGGGTGTTTCGAATAATGAGCTGGCGATGACTTACTCTCACATGGGAAACCCCACACTACCATCAGCGCTAAGAGGTTTCACTTCTGAGTTCGGGAAGGGATCAGGTGGTTCACTCTTGCTATGGTCGCCAGCACAACTGGTATGGATACTTACATTGGTCTTATTGGTTGCCGATGCGTTTTCCAAATCTTT
The DNA here is from genome assembly GCF_027855175.1 of Acinetobacter sp. AOR14_HL. Lineage (NCBI taxonomy): Bacteria > Pseudomonadati > Pseudomonadota > Gammaproteobacteria > Moraxellales > Moraxellaceae > Acinetobacter > Acinetobacter sp. AOR14_HL. The sequence goes on from NZ_JAKTII010000018.1 coordinate 30,541, forward strand.
ACAGATGGGCTGATTGAGTCTTAATATTTTGTTCATTTTAGCTAAGCGTATAACTAAATCAAGTTGCTTTGCATATTAATGAATCGATTGATGCTTTATATACAACTGCTTGGGTGTTGTATAGTCAAGCCTCACGAGCAATTAGTATTGGTCAGCTTCACATATCACTATGCTTCCACATCCAACCTATCAACGTCCTAGTCTCGAACGGCTCTTTAGAGGACATAAAGTCCTAGGGAAATCTTATCTTGAGGTAGGCTTCCCGCTTAGATGCTTTCAGCGGTTATCCCTTCCGAACATAGCTACCCGGCGATGCGACTGGCGTCACAACCGGTACACCAGAGGTTCGTCCACTCTGGTCCTCTCGTACTAGGAGCAGATCCTCTCAAATTTCCAGCGCCCACGGTAGATAGGGACCGAACTGTCTCACGACGTTCTAAACCCAGCTCGCGTACCTCTTTAAATGGCGAACAGCCATACCCTTGGGACCTGCTTCAGCCCCAGGATGAGATGAGCCGACATCGAGGTGCCAAACACCGCCGTCGATATGAACTCTTGGGCGGTATCAGCCTGTTATCCCCAGAGTACCTTTTATCCGTTGAGCGATGGCCCTTCCATACAGAACCACCGGATCACTAAGACCTACTTTCGTACCTGCTCGACTTGTGGGTCTCGCAGTTAAGCGCGCTTTTGCCTTTATACTCTACGCGTGATTTCCGACCACGCTGAGCGCACCTTCGTACTCCTCCGTTACTCTTTAGGAGGAGACCGCCCCAGTCAAACTACCCACCAGACATGGTCCTCGCCCCGGATTACGGGGCAGAGTTAGAACCTCAACATTACCAGGGTGGTATTTCAAGGACGGCTCCATTGGAACTAGCGTTCCAACTTCAAAGCCTCCCACCTATCCTACACAAGTAAGGTCAAAGTTCAATGTCAAGCTGCAGTAAAGGTTCACGGGGTCTTTCCGTCTAGCCGCGGGTACACTGCATCTTCACAGCGATTTCGATTTCACTGAGCCTCTGCTGGAGACAGCGCCGCCATCATTATGCCATTCGTGCAGGTCGGAACTTACCCGACAAGGAATTTCGCTACCTTAGGACCGTTATAGTTACGGCCGCCGTTTACTGGGGCTTCGATCAAGAGCTTCGCTTACGCTAACCCCATCAATTAACCTTCCAGCACCGGGCAGGCATCACACCCTATACGTCCACTTTCGTGTTTGCAGAGTGCTATGTTTTTAATAAACAGTTGCAGCGGCCTGGTTTCTGTGGCTGTCATCAGCTCAGGAAGCAAGTTCCATCACCAACAACAGCGTACCTTCTCCCGAAGTTACGGTACCATTTTGCCTAGTTCCTTCAGCAGAGTTCTCTCAAGCGCCTTGGTCTACTCGACCTGACCACCTGTGTCGGTTTAGGGTACGATTCCTGTGTAACTGAAGCTTAGAGACTTTTCCTGGAAGCATGGTATCAGCCACTTCGCTGTACAAGTACAGCTTGCTATCAGATCTCAGCATAGAGCACCCCGGATTTGCCTAAGATGCATGCCTACTTCCTTTCACCTGGACAACCAACGCCAGGCTGACTTAACCTTCTCCGTCCTCTCATCGCATTACACAGAAGTATTGGAATATTAACCAATTTCCCATCGACTACGCCTTTCGGCCTCGCCTTAGGGGTCGACTCACCCAGCCCCGATTAACGTTGGACTGGAACCCTTGGTCTTTCGGCGAACGGGTTTTTCACCCGTTTTGTCGTTACTCACGTCAGCATTCGCACTTCTGATACCTCCAGCATACTTCTCAATACACCTTCATCGGCTTACAGAACGCTCCCCTACCACTTGACTTAAAAGTCAAATCCGCAGCTTCGGCACATAGTTTTAGCCCCGTTACATCTTCCGCGCAGGCCGACTCGACTAGTGAGCTATTACGCTTTCTTTAAAGGGTGGCTGCTTCTAAGCCAACCTCCTAGCTGTCTATGCCTTCCCACATCGTTTCCCACTTAACTATGATTTTGGGGCCTTAGCTGGCGGTCTGGATTGTTTTCCTCTTGACTACGGACGTTAGCACCCGCAGTCTGTCTCCCGGATAGTACTCATAGGTATTCGGAGTTTGCATCGGTTTGGTAAGTCGGGATGACCCCCTAGCCGAAACAGTGCTCTACCCCCTATGGTATTCGTCCGAGGCGCTACCTAAATAGCTTTCGGGGAGAACCAGCTATCACCAGGCTTGATTAGCCTTTCACCCCTATCCACAAGTCATCCCCTGGCTTTTCAACGACAGTGGGTTCGGTCCTCCAGTTAGTGTTACCCAACCTTCAACCTGCTCATGGATAGATCGCCTGGTTTCGGGTCTATACCCAGCAACTAAACGCCCTATTAAGACTCGATTTCTCTACGGCTCCCCTATACGGTTAACCTCGCTACTGAATATAAGTCGCTGACCCATTATACAAAAGGTACGCAGTCACCGAACAAGTCGGCTCCCACTGCTTGTATGCATGCGGTTTCAGGATCTATTTCACTCCCCTCACAGGGGTTCTTTTCGCCTTTCCCTCACGGTACTGGTTCACTATCGGTCAGTCAGGAGTATTTAGCCTTGGAGGATGGTCCCCCCATATTCAGACAAGGTTTCACGTGCCTCGCCCTACTCGTCATCATTATGTGTGCCCTTTCGTGTACGGGAATATCACCCTCTACGTTCGCACTTCCCAGAGCGTTCCACTAAAACACACATAACTTAATGGGCTGATCCCCGTTCGCTCGCCGCTACTAAGGGAATCTCAATTGATTTCTTTTCCTAAGGGTACTGAGATGTTTCACTTCCCCTCGTTCGCCTTGCAACACTATGTATTCATGTTGCAATACCTACCTTAAAGTAGGTGGGTTCCCCCATTCAGAAATCTCCGGATCAAAGGATATTTGCCGCCTCCCCGGAGCTTATCGCAGGCTATTACGTCTTTCATCGCCTCTGACTGCCAAGGCATCCACCACATGCACTTAATTACTTGACTATACAACCCCAAACAGTCGTTATTACCTACAAGGAGTAATAAGACATGATTAATGATTTCTCATCAATCTCTTACAGTTTGAAGTACTGTGTATTTAAACACTGTACAGCTTCAATCTAATTCATATACCAAAACGCTTGATTCAGTTAATTTGCTAGTTCTCAATTAATTCCAAGATCAGAATTACTTCTTCTCTTTTCATTATTGAGTGAACAATTTATTTCAGACTCAATTTTGCCAATCTGTTAATGAATAAACATGCCTTCGTCAGGTCATGCTTAATACCGTGATACTTAAATCACAGAAGTTAATAAACCAAGATCTTAATCTTTATTTACTAATTTCTGTAATCCGAACTTCTCTTAAGTTCTGGTGGAGACTAGGAGAGTCGAACTCCTGACCTCCTGCGTGCAAAGCAGGCGCTCTACCAACTAAGCTAAGTCCCCAGCTTACATCATCAGTTATGTATCTTCTTTTCTATAACTTCAACCAGTCAAAGTCATGGTGGGTCTGACAAGACTTGAACTTGTGACCCCACGCTTATCAAGCGTGTGCTCTAACCAACTGAGCTACAGACCCTCAGATACATCTATGAAGAACAACTTGTTGTGGATTCTTACCAATCGTCAATCTTTCGTTAAGGAGGTGATCCAGCCGCAGGTTCCCCTACGGCTACCTTGTTACGACTTCACCCCAGTCATCGGCCACACCGTGGTAAGCGTCCTCCTTGCGGTTAGACTACCTACTTCTGGTGCAACAAACTCCCATGGTGTGACGGGCGGTGTGTACAAGGCCCGGGAACGTATTCACCGCGGCATTCTGATCCGCGATTACTAGCGATTCCGACTTCATGGAGTCGAGTTGCAGACTCCAATCCGGACTACGATCGGCTTTTTGAGATTAGCATCCTATCGCTAGGTAGCAACCCTTTGTACCGACCATTGTAGCACGTGTGTAGCCCTGGCCGTAAGGGCCATGATGACTTGACGTCGTCCCCGCCTTCCTCCAGTTTGTCACTGGCAGTATCCTTAAAGTTCCCGACATTACTCGCTGGCAAATAAGGAAAAGGGTTGCGCTCGTTGCGGGACTTAACCCAACATCTCACGACACGAGCTGACGACAGCCATGCAGCACCTGTATATAAGTTCCCGAAGGCACCAATCCATCTCTGGAAAGTTCTTACTATGTCAAGGCCAGGTAAGGTTCTTCGCGTTGCATCGAATTAAACCACATGCTCCACCGCTTGTGCGGGCCCCCGTCAATTCATTTGAGTTTTAGTCTTGCGACCGTACTCCCCAGGCGGTCTACTTATCGCGTTAGCTGCGCCACTAAAGCCTCAAAGGCCCCAACGGCTAGTAGACATCGTTTACGGCATGGACTACCAGGGTATCTAATCCTGTTTGCTCCCCATGCTTTCGCACCTCAGCGTCAGTGTTAGGCCAGATGGCTGCCTTCGCCATCGGTATTCCTCCAGATCTCTACGCATTTCACCGCTACACCTGGAATTCTACCATCCTCTCCCACACTCTAGCTAACCAGTATCGAATGCAATTCCCAAGTTAAGCTCGGGGATTTCACATTTGACTTAATTAGCCGCCTACGCGCGCTTTACGCCCAGTAAATCCGATTAACGCTTGCACCCTCTGTATTACCGCGGCTGCTGGCACAGAGTTAGCCGGTGCTTATTCTGCGAGTAACGTCCACTATCTGAAGGTATTAACTTCAGTAGCCTCCTCCTCGCTTAAAGTGCTTTACAACCATAAGGCCTTCTTCACACACGCGGCATGGCTGGATCAGGCTTGCGCCCATTGTCCAATATTCCCCACTGCTGCCTCCCGTAGGAGTCTGGGCCGTGTCTCAGTCCCAGTGTGGCGGATCATCCTCTCAGACCCGCTACAGATCGTCGCCTTGGTAGGCCTTTACCCCACCAACTAGCTAATCCGACTTAGGCTCATCTATTAGCGCAAGGTCCGAAGATCCCCTGCTTTCTCCCGTAGGACGTATGCGGTATTAGCATTCCTTTCGAAATGTTGTCCCCCACTAATAGGCAGATTCCTAAGCATTACTCACCCGTCCGCCGCTAAGTGATAGTGCAAGCACCATCACTCCGCTCGACTTGCATGTGTTAAGCCTGCCGCCAGCGTTCAATCTGAGCCATGATCAAACTCTTCAGTTAAAAATCATTTTGCACCTTATTAAAGACAAGGTGCCAATTCTGGCTCATCAATTTTCTGACTTAAATTTCGCTCAAATAAACTTCGAGTAATTTAAACCAATCAATCAATGATAATATTTCGATCAATCAATCAGTAAAAATCCACACAAGTTGTTCTTCATAATCTCTTAATGATCTT
>NZ_JAKTII010000019.1:0-81171 GCF_027855175.1 Acinetobacter sp. AOR14_HL
TAAAACTTATTCTCAAAACCAACTTCTTATCAAATCCACTGCTCAAAGCAATCAACCCAATTCCAAGTAACTGTTTTTCAACAAGTTTCTATCTGTATCACCGCCGATGGATGTGCATTATAGAGGATTAAGATCCCTTTGCAACCCCTTTTTTAAATTAATCATATCGCATGGCTACTTTTTAGCCATTTTAGCATATTATCTATATTATTTGATCAATTTTACATTGATAATAGGTTATCGATTTTGTATTAAAACATATCTCCACCCAACTGCACATTAAGTATTAGCCTGGCTGGCGGTTAAGGAATTATATGAATTATTCTAATTTAATTTTACTAAGCGTGTTATCTGTAGGTGTTTGTACCTCTATATATGCTCAAGAAAACACGATAAGTGAATCTCCTAATGCTAACTCAGCAGCAGAAGTTGGATCTCATCATGTTCGATCACAAATTATTAATGATTTAAAAAATATTAAAGTTAAAGATTTAAAAATTAATGCAAATGCAGCACAACCAGATCCTGTAAAAGATCCTTTGCAGTCGTTGAACCGTCCAATTTATTCTTTTAATGATATGCTGGACCGAAACTTTTTGCGTCCTGTTGCTGTTCAATATAGAGAAAAGACCCCAGAAGATGTACGTGGCTCTTATCGCCAGTTCCGTAAAAATCTTGGTGAACCATGGAATGCTGTTAATCAGCTTATTCAAGGTCGCCCGAGTCGTGCAGCAAAAACTTTAGGTCGATTTACAATTAATACCTTAACTACTCTTGGTTTGGCAGACCCAGCCAGCCGCTTAGGTTTACCAACTGAGGAAGAGAATTTTGGTGTAACTCTCGGTTACTATGGTGTGCCTTCTGGTCCATTCCTTATGCTACCTTTCTTTGGGCCGAGTACTTTACGTGATGGTTTTGGTTTGGCAGTAGATGCCCAAGCTCGTCCACAAAAATATGTTATGGATGATCAAGACGGTATTTATTGGTCGAGTAACTTATTACAAGCTGTTGATACCCGTGCTCAATATCTGGACTTGGATCAAACTTTACAGGGTGATCAATACGCTATGATTCGAGACTTATACCTCCAACGTAAAGCATTCCAGATTGCAGAGAAAAAGGGCGACTCGGCTGATGTATCTTTTATTGATGATGACTCAGAAGATACACCGGATGAGAATCAAAACCCTTAAAAGATGAAATCAAGGTATTGCTTGGATTGAGAATTCGGCAATACCTTGATTTTGATGATACATACTCTATGATGAATAAAGTGATCATATAAAAGGACTACCATATCTTCTATGTATTTTATTAAACCGACACGCTCTATCCCTTATTTAGAGCAAGCTTTGGATAAACTACCAGGCTTACAAGTCATTAACATAGATGATTTAGAATTATATGATCCAACCATTATTGCAATTGCAGATGTACAAGATTTCCTGACTTTTAAGTGGAATTTACCGACTATTGTAATTGCCTTTGAAAATGAAGGTGGCGCTTTAGCTCATGCATGGGAAGCAGGTGCTCTTGCAGGTTGGGTATGGAATCAACTACCTAACGATTTAAACAAAGCCTTATCAAGAATTGATGCTCAATATAAACGTAATCAAGATAGCCGTGACTTACCTTCGGCTGCTGAATTGCAAAAACGCTTATTACCAAACCCAATCGATTTATTAAATTATGAAGTCGAAACTTTCTTTCAGCCTTCGGCTTATCTTTCCGGTGATTGGTATGACTATTGGAAATTAAACGATAAAGAAGTTTTATTTTATCTTGCAGATGTTTCAGGTCATGGTGTAACGAGTAGTTTGCTAACATCATGGATGGCAGCTTTCCATGGTCGATCTAAAACCCCAAGACAATTAATAAAAAAATTAAACGGGATGTTGGTTCAAGAAAATATTGAAAAGCACATTACGATTGTTGTGGGTATTTTAAATCTTGAAACGCACACTCTTCGTTGGTCAAGCGCTGGGCACTACCCCCCTCCTATTATTTTCGAACCCAACCAACCACCTAAAATTCTAACAACGAGCAGTTTTCCGCTAGGTTTAACGGATGAACTCGAAGTTGAAGAGCATGTTTGTACACTAAATCGCCATGCGCGCTTCATTGTTTGCTCTGATGGAGCCCTCGAACCCTTTGATGGTGGTTTGAATGATCAGTTCCAACAATTGGTTCATCATTTGCAAAATCAATCATTTCAAGCACCCGATCATGTGGCCGATGATATTGCTATTTTCAGTCTTTGTCGAATGAATTAATTTACGAATCAATTAATTACATAATATACGACCTAAGGACTCTTGAGTCTGAGATGGCACTATGTGATAATTTTTCTATCCTTCTCTGAAAATGGCATTTATATGTCAACAGGTCATGTTGAATATGCAAGCTTAAATGGAACGCATATTTTCAAACTTATTGGTGAAGTGCGAGCCCATTCTTGTATAAGTCTAGACAAACTTTTAAACAGAATTGAACAGCAAGAGAATGTTGTTGGTGCAATCGTTGATTTAACCCAAACAACATTTATTGATAGTACTGTATTAGGTATCTTAGCTAAGCTAGGTTTAAAGCTGAAACAGACTCATCATATTCAAGCTGTGATGCTATCTACCAATCCAGATATCACAACCTTAGCCAACAGTATGGGGCTAGGGCAGGTTTTTGTCATTTTGAATTACTGTGGTGATCCTAATGTTTGTACGTTAACGTTAACAGATGAACAAATCACTCATAATGCAATGCTAAGAACTGTTCTGGATGCACATAAGACATTGATGAAACTCAATGCAAACAATCAGAATATGTTTGAGCCACTTGTGAAGCAGTTACAGAAAGAACAAGATACGCTTGAACAGGTATCGGATAAGCAAAATGCCTGATTTTCACGATTAAGCCGGATTAGAATATGACTCTTGTTTCTGTTGCTCAAATGAACTCTCAAGATGATATTGAAAATAATTTTCAAGTCATTGAGTCTTTGATTCAACAAAGCAAGGTGCAAAATGCTAGCCTGATTGTTTTCCCTGAAAACTTTGTATGTTTTGCTGCTGGAAAACAACGTGAAACTGCTGAGCAATTTGAATCTATTCAACAAAGGCTTGAGCAACTAGCACATCAATATCAAATCTGGATTGTGGCTGGAACCTTACCATGTCCATTCCGTCCAAATGGATCTACGATTCAAGATGGTCGCGTCCGAACAGTTAGCCTCTGTATCAGCCCTGAGCGTACAGAAGCACGTTATGACAAGATCCATTTATTTGATGTACAAGTTGGTGATGCGGTCGGTGGTTATCAAGAGTCTCGTTTCTTTGAACCAGGAACAGACGTAGTAGTCACATCTACCCCTTTTGGCAATATTGGCTTAATGGTATGTTATGACTTACGTTTTCCAGAGCTTGCTCTAACACTAAGACAACAAGGCGCTCATCTTCTTACTGCTCCTGCTGCATTTACCTACACAACTGGACAAATGCATTGGCAACTTCTGCTACAGGCTCGAGCAATGGATAGCCAATGTTATGTTTTAGGTGCAGCACAACAGGGCTGGCATGGTGAAAAACGACAAACCTGGGGACACTCTGGGGCAACAGATAGTCGTGGTCAAATTTTAAGTATGATTGGATATGAAGGGAATGGTTTAATCACTGTACCTTTTGATTTAACAGCACAAGATCTCGTCCGCTCTTCAATGCCTCTAATGACACACCGTAAATTGATTCACTATTAAAAGTTTAATTATTCATGTGGAAATACTTATTTAGCTTTTTTTGCTTGGGGGCAAATATTCATTGTTATGCAGAGTTTGGTACAACGAATCATTTCGTTTCACCAACCGCACAACTCAAATCAGATATTCTTCCCTCTACTCCTAAAGATATTCCTTTGCCTGCATTTGGCCAAAGAATAATTGGATGGGGAACTGGCGCAGAAGGTGCAAGACAACGTTTAGAAAATATTCAACCAGCAGATGTCTCTATGATTAAAAAACAAGGAACAACACTTGAAATGATTACTGCTTGGCAAAATTTTTATGAACAAGAGCAACAACGTAGTGTAAATAATCCGACTGCTAAATATCGTGCACGTTTAATGAAAAAAATTGCAGATCTATGGTAGAAAATTTTATCTAAAAGATTTTTATCTTATGGAATAATTGATTTAATTATTCCATTTTTTATGCCCCTTAATTTACTTTATTCATAACCTATTCTTATGAACATTTAAGAAACTGAATAGAACGCGATATACTACAAAAGCAATATTAGTTTCTTTGAGGAATATATGGACCAAGACTGTAAAAATTTAAAGCTTGAGAATCAACTATGTTTCCTCGTCTATTCAACAAATTTAGCTCTTAATCAGCTCTACCGAAAACTCCTAACGCCTTTGGGTATTACTTATCCTCAATATTTGGTGATGTTAGTTTTATGGGAACAGGATGAAGTTACTGTTTCAGAAATTGGTGCCAAGCTTTTTTTAGAATCATCAACCCTCACCCCTATTCTGAAAAAATTAGAAGCCCTACATTTTCTTCACCGCACTCGCTCAACGCAAGATGAACGCCAAGTTATTATTACGTTAAGCGATGAAGGAAAAAAATTAAAAGATCAGGCAATGAATATCCCAGCCGAAGTATTAGATGCAAGTTCATGTGATATGACAACGTTACTGGACCTAAAAGATCAACTTACTAAACTCCGTACAAACCTAGTCAAATAAACAGCAATTATTTCAAAAAATATACTTGTCAAAACAATTAAGTCGTGTACGATATATTTGTATTCAATTTATTTTAGGAATAAAAACGATGTCATTAGAAAAAGTTGTTTATCGCGCAAAAGCTAAGGCAACCGGTGGTCGTGATGGCCGCGCAACCTCATCAGACGGTGTATTAGATGTACAACTTGGCGTACCTAAAGAAATGGGTGGCGCTGGTGGTGCTGTAACAAATCCTGAGCAATTATTTGCAGCTGGTTATTCAGCATGCTTTTTAGGCGCTTTAAAATTTGTTGCAAACCGCGATAAATTTAATATTAGCAAAGATGCGTATGTAGAAGGCGAAGTAGGTATTGGCCCAATTCCTACAGGTTTTAGTATTGAAGTAACTTTAAATGTTTACTTAGTTGGCATGGATCGTGAAGAAGCTGAAAAGTTAGTTGCAGCAGCTCATATCGTTTGCCCATATTCAAATGCAACTCGCAATAATATTGATGTGAACTTTAATATTGTGACTGAGTAATTTTTTAAGTTTAAAAAAAATGCCCGAATCTTATCGGGCATTTTTTTTGCACGTTACAAATTATGCTTCACTTGCTTCATTGGTTACTCGAAGCACTTCTTCGAGTGTAGTTTTACCTGTAAGTACTTTGCGTAAACCATCATCACGAATAGAGCCAGAGTACTGACGAGCATGATTTTCTAATTCATATTCAGCCGCATTTCCGTGAATCTGACGGCGCATAGAATCATCAACAGGCACGATTTCATAAATAGCTGTACGCCCATTAAAACCTAAATGCGAACAATGATCACATCCTTGAGCCTGTGGTAACTTCAACATAGACTCACTATGAATATGCTGAAATACCTGTCTTTCGAAAGTATCTGCTTCACGCCATGTCATACAATGTTGACATAAGGTACGAACTAAACGTTGAGCAATCACTCCAATTAAAGAGCTCGATAATAAGAATGGTTCAATCCCCATATCTTTAAGTCGGGTGACCGCACCAATAGCTGTATTGGTGTGCAGTGTAGATAAAACCAAATGACCTGTTAGTGATGCTTGTACTGCAATTTCTGCTGTTTCTAAATCACGAATCTCACCAACCATGACTACATCGGGATCTTGACGCAACATTGCCTTTAGAGCACGAGCAAAAGTCATATCCACTTTAGTATTGACTTGTGTCTGCCCAATACCTTCAAGTTGATATTCAATCGGATCTTCAGCTGTCAAAATGTTACGCGTATTGTCATTTAGATCCGATAAGGCTGCATACAAGGTCGTCGTTTTCCCCGAGCCTGTAGGACCTGTTACCAAAATAATCCCGTGCGGACGATGTACTAACTGAGTTAAACGCTCATAGTCATTTGCCATCAGACCCAAATGGATCATATTAAGACGACCAGCTTGTTTATCAAGCAAACGCATTACAACCCTTTCACCATGCGATGAAGGTAAAGTCGAAACACGTACATCTACTTCACGTCCAGCAAGACGTAAAGAAATACGCCCATCTTGCGGTACACGTTTTTCCGCAATATCGAGTTTTGCCATGACTTTAATACGTGAAACCAGCAAAGGTGCCAACTCACGGCGTGGCTGTACAATTTCACGTAATTGACCATCTACACGCAGTCGTACAGATAATTTCTTTTCAAAAGCCTCAATATGAATATCAGAAGCTCCTACCCGTATTGCTTCTGAAAGTAGCGCATTAATAAGACGGACAATAGGTGCATCATCCTCTTGGTCCATCAGATCTTCTGTTTCTGGAACCTGATCGGCCAAGCTTAATAAATCAGGATGATCTTCTAAACCTGCTGCAACTTCTTGTGACTCCCCTGTATCTCGCGCATAACTTGTACTAAGCAGTGCATTAAATTCTTGTTCAGTACATAATTGGTAGTGAGCTGGCTTACCTAGAATTCGTCTTGCTTCCTGCAATGCAATTTTTTCAGTGTTTTGACGTCTAATAATAAATACTTGATCACCGTCATAACGAAATAAAACACCATGACGCTTGGCAAAACTATATGGAACTTGTATTTGTTTCAATATTTGCATCACAATTTATAATGATGAGTAAGATGATTTTGAGTGTACTCTAAGCAGATTACAGCGTGAAGTCTGTTTAACAACTCGGTAGAGGAATTTTGCGTCTTGTTTGAAAATAATGAATATCAGCCTCGTCCCCAGAATTCTTTAAAATGGTGGGGCGAACAGCACTTTGAAATTAATCAGGCTAAAGCATGGCAATTCGGTTCAATGCTTTTTCGTCTAACGCGCGGCATAAAAGAATGGCGTATCGAATATTATCGTCCATCTCTTCAGGACGATAATGAGCAAGATTGGCACCCAATCGCAGATCCGAATTTTGCCTTTCCGCATACTGTTCAAGTAGAACGCTACATGTTCCGGAAAACTAATCCAGAATTTCTACTTATGCCACGTCTGGCAGACCGTTCCGTAGTAATTAAACCCGTTGATCCTATCTACATTCCAGCGGGGCAACGCGGAACTCTTTATATTAGTACACCATTATGGATTGCTGGTTTAGTTGAAAGTCAGCATGAGCCTTTGTTTGAAATTCCTGTGATTCAACCTAAAGATACATGGTTTGGTCCAAATGCCCAGCAAGGCGAAATCTGTTATGCCACTTCCGTAGATGGGCGTACCGATTTGAACCTGTTAACCCCCCGTGCGTTTCGTGCAGTTACACCAATTGATTTTCACAATACCAGTAATCATCAATTACGTTTTGATCGCATGAACGTGCCAGTTACCGCCCTACCTCTTTTTTATAGTGAAAGTACAGGGCGTTTATGGACATCTCAAATTAAAGTTTTCTATGAAGGCTCTGACCGTCCTGCACGCATTCGTATTGAAAACCGCACTCCACCACTTGCGGGTGAAGTGACTTATGTTCACCCACCACGTTCACCTGGTGGAGCACTATTTAATATGTTTGATTCATTCTTTTAAGAGGTTTATATGGCTGATTCAAATATTCCTAAAGATATCGCTGATAGCCTCAAAAGTATATTTACCAATATCAATACCGAGCGTATTAGTGAAATTTTAGTCGCTGTTGTGCTTTGCTTTATTGGTTTTGTTCTTGCCCGTATTATTTCAAATACATTTATTAGAACTATTGGCTCACGTTTTAATGCCCATCAACGCCTTGTGTGGCGTCGTGGTATTTTTTATTTTATTTTCTTACTCTTCATTATGACGAGTTTAAAAGAAGCTGGTTTTAAACTGAGCGTATTCCTTGGTGCCGCAGGGATTCTAACAGTAGCACTCGGTTTCGCATCGCAAACGTCTGCCAGCAACTTAATCAGTGGTTTATTTTTGATTGGCGAAGGTTCGTTTGAAGTCGGTGATACGATCCAGATTACCCTCATTCGTGGAAATACGATTGAAGGTGAAGTGATCTCAATCGACTTACTCTCTGTGAAATTACTTACACTCGACAATGTTTATATTCGTCTGCCAAATGAACAGCTTATTCGCGCGCCTGTACACAACTTATCTAAATACCCAATACGGCGTATTCCAATTACACTCGCAATTAACTTCCATGAAGACATCATAAAAGTTCGCGAAGTTCTACTTAATGTAGCAGCTCATTATCCGCTTGTGTTAGATGACCCAAAGCCTGCTGTTACGGTTACGGCCTTTCGTGAATCATCAATTGAACTTTTATTTGCAATGTGGTGTAGACAAGAAAATTCTTTAAAAGTCCGAGATGAGATGCAAGAAAGAATTCGAAATGGATTTTTAGATAATCAGATTGAAATTCCTGTTCCTAAAATGGGTTTGATTGATCGACCACCTACTGTTTTTAATGAAGATGATATTGATCAATATAGTAATCAAAATGAGTTAAAACGAGAGCCTAAAGCTTAGGCTCTTCATTTTTTTGTACAGAGGATGACGGTGGTAATGGTGCAAGATAAGCAATAATTAGCATTACCCCACCCGCCCCAATAAATGAAATGACTCGAGTTAATGTCGCACTTTGCGATAGATCAAGCAAAATTAGTTTTAATACTACAATTCCCAAAAGCGCAGCACCCACAAACCATAATTGACGAATCATTCTTCGGCTAGAGAATGTGGTTAAAATGAACGCTAATACAACCCAAAGCAATGTCAAACTTAACTGCACTAGACCATTTGTCCAAATTGCAGCGCTCCATAGTGGTGTCGCCCAGTAATGGTGCAAACCTCTGACCACCACACTACTGAATACTAATAATCCCACTAGAATTGTTGTAATTTTAAAAGTCCACTCAAGCGATTTATCTTGATCAAAAGCATGTTTATAGATAATAAAGAGAAGACCTGCAAATACTGCAATTGAAAGGAAATCAGTTAAGTTAAGCAAAGGAACAAAATAAAAGTACTCAGCAGAATGGATATCGACACTCACCACAAGCAACCAAAGTAAACTTAAACACCACACCGGAATTTGATGTAACAAAGCAGTTTTATGAGACTTATATGCCCAGAGTGAATAAACTACGGGTACAAAAGCCAAAGCAACTATTGGCATTTGCGGAAAGATCGCCAGTCCCACCGTTGCTAATGCCAACCAACCTAAACCAGACCAGACCTTTAGATATCCAGACTGACCTGACTGCGGTTGAGCCATAATAAATAAGACACTAAGAGCAATTGCAGCAACAAGGAAAGTGCCCTGTTGCAATATACTCGGCCATTTAAACATGGTGAATACTTGGCTGGAAAAGACCTCACCAAAAATTAACAACAGTAACAGGCTAACTAAAATTAACTGCAAACTTTGCCATTGCACACGTAATTTATAGTGCACAACTAAACTAAATATTGCTATTAGAGCTATAGCAATCATCAAATACGGACTCAAACCATGATGGTGCCATGCCATTATTTCTACACCCGCTACAGCACCTGCATACATCCCTAAACATAAGAAAATACCGCTAAACATGCTGGCACTAAAATAGTGTTGCTCTTTAGTGTTGTATTGCAATAAATAATAGGCCGAAATGAATTGGGCAATTGCATAAATGCTTGTGCTTAGAGTCGGAAACTCTGCATTCGCCCAAATCTGATAAAACAGTGCAAGAGAGCTGAGTAAGACTAAAACTACACCAATATATCGGCTTAAACGGTAGCGCTCAGTTACTCCCCATACAATGAGGGCCGTACCTTGAGCAACCCAACCAATTGCAGTCCAATGTGCCCCTTTCGCAAGTGGAAATATTAAGGCAAAGAATGCAACGGCAAGAATGAAAAAGCTTTTTGCTAGTACTGAAAGTTGAGGATGACTCTTTTTGATCCAGAAATTTAATACCGCATAGGTACTAGCCAAAACAGCAGCACCAATCGTCAACACTTGTGTAGACTCATGTACTAAATAGGCATGTAGTGTGAAACCCAGTACAGGCACACTAAAAATAAGACCAACATCTAACAGTGGTGGTAAACGAATGCCTTCTTGTTGTTCACGTGCTGAAACTCGAGATATATTTTGGCTATAACGAACACTAAGCCAAATAAACAGGGCTATATGTAGCCATAAAATCCAGTCTAATGTGTCAAATTTTGCAGGTTCTGCATAAAATGCGATTGCAGTACCACCAATAAACATCGTGGCAAAGAAAGCGATTTGATTTAAGATTTTCCAAGGTTGAATAAAATTAACGGCGGCAACCGCAAGATTAATAACCAAATAGTAGCTGAATAAGAAAACCACATCAGGGCGATATTGCGGAATCACCAATGGGGCAGCATAAGCCATGCCGAGTGCTAAAATAGCTAAATAAATCGCCTGTTGCTTTAAACTTAAAAATACAGTGATTGCTAATAAAATCGCAAACAGAATACTTGCTGTAGTTAGATTGGCAATCACACCAAAATGATGTGAGAACACAAGTGTTAAGAACACAACTGCCAGTCCGACACCTTGCAATGCCACAGCAAAAAGTTGATTTTTCTTTTGTAAGGTATATCCAAATGCCGTTAATACACCTCCAGCAATAGCGATAAATCCAAGTTTCACACCTAAACTCAGCTGCCAATGTTCACTTGCAAAACGCAGTAATAACACTACCCCAACCATGAGCACAGCAACAGCAACTCTTAAAATTGGATTGCCATGTACCATCCAATCTATTGCTGGTTGCCACCATGCAGTTTGTACAGGAACTAGATTTTCTTTTTGATCTAAAGTGTTCGTTGCAGGTAGAGTTGGCTTGATCATATTGTTTGGATCGATTGGCTCTAGTACGGGTGTTACAGCATCTGTATTTACAACTTCATTTACATGAACAGTTTGTTTTGCCGACTCGAGATACAACAGTCGAGTATGAAATGCACTAATCGTTTGGACCAAACATAACAATAAAACCAGTAATGCACCGCCAGCAATCCACATCCAGTGATTCATATAAGCAACTAATGCAACCAAAGCGGCTGCATAAATTGCTGTTGTTTGCATACGAATAGAATAAAGAGGAGTTGCTTGATGAGAAAACTGTTGTTCTAAATGAGTCAGACGCTGATGCAGATTTGACAATAACTGAACCAGTATTACGATAAATGCAATAGATAAAACAACAACGGCACTATGAAATTTAAAACCAATTGACATGGCTAAAAACAAAGTCAAAGCGATCAAAACAATGATCATTCCCTGTTTGTCTTTTTTATACATGGGCTTAGCAATATGACACCTTCATTACATGTCATCTTACTTTAAGCAAATACAAGCGTATATTTATACATACAAAATACTGCAAAAATCATAAATCTGCATTCATATCCGTTTTCACGTAAAATACCCGTAATTCAGATTAAGGAATTGTTCAATGCCACCATTTGTCTTGGTTGATGGGTCCTATTTTTTATTTCGTGCATATCATGCATTACCACCATTGACGACCTCTACAGGGTTACATACCAATGCAATACGTGGAGCAATTTCTGCGATTCAAAAATTGATGCGTCGTATGCAACCAACGCATATGGCTGTAATTTTTGATACCCCCGAACCAACCTTCCGTCATAAGCTTTCACCGATCTATAAAGGTGACCGCCCGAGCATGCCCGAAGAGTTGTCTCAACAAATTCCATATTTACATGCATTGATTAAAGCTCAAGGTATTCCTCTATATAGTCTCCCTGGCGCAGAAGCAGATGACATTATCGGTACACTTGCTAAACGTGCCGTACTCGAAGGCCACCATGTACTTATCTCGACTGGAGATAAAGACATGGCTCAATTAGTTAATGATCATGTAAAGTTAGAAGATAGCTTTAAAGATCGCGTAATGGACACTGACGGTGTTTTTGAAAAATTTGGAGTTTGGCCAAATCAGATTATCGATTACCTAACCCTTATGGGCGATGCATCTGACGGAATTATGGGTGTACCAGGTGTAGGTGCAAAGACAGCAGCTAAGTTACTGACTGAATATGGCACTTTAGACAATATCATTGCCAATGCAGACCAACTTAAAGGCAAGATTAGCCAGAATATCAAAGATAATTTAGACAATATTAAGCTTGATCACCAGTTAGCAAGCATTGTGTGCGATCTTCCTTTAGAACTCGATTGGCATGAATTAAAGCTTATCGACCCAAATGTTGATGCTTTGCGCAACCTATATACTGAGCTTGAATTTAGAAATCAGTTACAGTCGCTTGATCATCCAAATAATCCGAACAGCTCTAGTTATAAACAACAAGCTTCACAGACTGTTGTTCAAAATGATGTTAAACCTGCTGAATCTATAGAAACCGAAGATCAAGCAAGCTTAACCAGTCAAGATGACCAGCTTGGAACTGCAAATTATCACACTGTTTTAACTCAAGAAACATGGGATCAACTCTTGCAACGCATGCAAAATGCTGATCATTTTGCCATTGATACAGAAACTACAAGCCTTGATTACCGCATTGCCGAGATGGTTGGTTTTTCAATCGCCTTTGATGCACAAGACGCTTATTATGTGCCTTTAGCGCATAATTATGAAAATGCTCCACAGCAACTGAACCGTGAGCAAATTCTGGCTCAAATTAAGCCTGTACTAGAAAATGAAGCGGTTAAAAAAATTGGCCATCATCTTAAATATGATGCACACATTTTTGCAAACCACGGTATTGAGCTAAAAGGCTGGTATTTCGATACCATGTTGGCATCTTACGTATTGAATGCGGCAGCGACTCGTCATGGCATGGATGATGTTGCTCGTGTCTACTTAAGTCACTTAACAACGACTTTTGAGCAAATTGCTGGTAAAGGTGCAAAGCAGAAAACAGTTAATCAAATTGAGATTGAAGTCGCTGCCCACTATGCAGCAGAAGATGCACATGTCACCTATCGTTTATATGAAGTACTTTCAAATAAACTTAAGCCATTCCCTGAGCTAGAAAATATTTTATATAACATCGAAATGCCAGTTGCCCGAATTTTATCAGGCATGGAAGAAGATGGCATTCGTTTAGATCATGCATTCCTCGATAACTTAAGTGTTGAATTTGCAAAAACTATGGAAGGTCTTGAAAATCAGGCCATGGAAATTGCAGATGAAACTTTTAATATTGCTTCACCTAAGCAAGTAGGCGAAATACTATTTGATAAATTAGGAATCAAAGGTGGTAAAAAAACCGCAACTGGGCAATACAGTACAAGCGAAAGTGTTTTAGAAAAAATTGAACATCCTTTAGCAGAAATTATTTTAGAACATCGCGGATTGGCAAAGCTAAAAAGTACCTATACGGACCGTCTAGTAGAGCAATCTCATAACGACACGCATCGTGTACATACGAGCTATCATCAAGCTTTAACAGCAACAGGCCGCCTCTCCTCTTCTGACCCTAACTTACAAAATATTCCAATTCGTAGACAAATTGGTCGTCAAATTCGTAAAGCATTCATTGCACCAGAAGGCCGAGTTCTATTGGCTGCCGATTACTCGCAAATTGAACTACGCTTAATGGCACATTTTTCTCAAGATGATGCGTTAGTACATGCGTTCCAGCATGGACAAGATGTTCACCGTAGAACTGCAGCAGAAGTATTGGGTATTGCAATTGAAGATGTGACTAATGACCAGCGTCGCCAAGCTAAGGCAGTAAACTTTGGTCTACTGTATGGTATGTCTGAGTTTGGTTTGATTCGTCAGTTAGGTTTCACACGTCAAGAGTCGCAGAACTATATCAAACAGTACTTCCAACGCTATCCTGGCATCTATGAATATATGCAACGCACACGTCAAGTTGCATCAGAGCAAGGCTTTGTTGAAACTATTTTAGGCCGTCGTCTATATACACCAGATATTGATGCACGAAATGTGATGGTGCGTAAGGCTGCCGAACGTGCTGCGATCAATGCACCTTTACAAGGCAGTGCGGCTGATATTATTAAAATTGCGATGATTGAAGTTGATAAAATCTTGCCAAAAGATCAAGCCAAGTTACTACTTCAAGTACACGATGAATTAGTTTTTGAAGCCGATCAAAACATTGCTGAAGAACTTTCCAAACAAATCGCAAAAGTCATGGAATCAGTTGTAGAAATTTCTGTGCCTTTAGTGGTTGAGGTAGGACAAGGTCTAAACTGGGATGATGCTCATTAATTAACAGAAATAAAAAAGGGCTGTGAAATACAGCCCTTTTTTATTGAGTCAGCTTAAAGTCCTGTTAATAGAACTTTCGCTACTTCATTCATCAATATCTCGGCAATATAGAGTGCCAAAAATGCCAAAATTGGAGATAAGTCAATCATTCCCATATTAGGCAATAAACGGCGGAATGGTGCGAGTAATGGTTCAGCCAAATCTTGAATCACCTCAATATAAGGTGAACGCGATTGAGTAAACATGACCACCCAACTCAAAATGATTGTTGCGAAAATTAAATAACGGCAGAAACGAATCAAGTCCTGAATCATGGTTACAAATGTCAGAATCAGTAAATGAATCGGACTATTTGGCATAGAACCAGAAAGATACATCACACCGAAAATTTTCAGTAAATACAATGTAATTAAAAGAACCAACGCAGCCAAATTAAATCGGCCTTTTGCGACCGTCGGAAAAATTCGGCCAAAAATATCAACAATCTTAGTCGCTTTTACGGTCGATAAAACCACAGGATTATAAGGACTTACTGCCGCTAATTGCATTAAAAAACGGAAAAAGACCAATAAAATCGCGACATTAATTAAAATTCCAAAAATTAGCGCAGAATTTGCACCCATAGTTGTCTTATCCTATTTAAGCTATTTCGCACTGTCACTCAATTCTTGAGCCAATTCTTGGCTACGCTTCTGTGCAGCAGCCAATGCAGATTGAATATTTTGGGAGATTTGTGCACGGTCAAAAACTTCAAGTGCAGCTTGTGTTGTACCATTTGGCGATGTCACATTCTTACGAAGTTCAGATGGAGTATTTGAACTGGTAATTGCCATTTGAGCTGCACCTAACGCCGTTTGAAGAGTCAAAGCGGTTGCAACTTTTTCATCTAGTCCTAAATTTTTACCCGCACGGATCATACTTTCCATGAGATAGAAAAAATATGCAGGACCTGAGCCAGAAACTGCTGTTACCGCATCAATTTGAGCTTCGGAGTTTACCCAAATTGTTAAGCCTGTGGCTGCTAAAATCTGACTTGTTAATTCACGATCCGAAGTACCCACTACATCATTTGCATAGATACCATGCGCGCCAGTTTGAACCAGAGCTGGTGTATTTGGCATAACTCGCACAATTCGATCGCTATCAATTAAATTTGATATTGTTTGAATTTCAGCACCAGCAATAATTGAAATGACCAATTTATCTGATAACAGACCTTTTAAGGGACGTAAAACAGTCGCCAGAACTTGAGGCTTTACCGCCAATACGACAACATCAGCATTTTGAATTGCAGCCACGTTATCTTGTGTTACGTGGACTTCTTTCTCTTGTAATAATTGACGGATCTGTTCAACAGGATCTGAAACTGTAATACGTGTCGGTGGTAAACCTCTTGAAACGAGCCCGCCAATTAAAGCTTGGGCCATATTACCGCCACCAATAAAACAGATATTACAATTTACTGCACTTGCCATAACCATATTCGCCATTTACCAGATTACAAGAATGAGAAATTAAATCTGGTTGCCATCCTCCTTGCTCACAATACGGAGACTGAGCCAACCAAAATCCTTTCGGTGTAAAAACCCCAAGCATAACATTATCTATGACTAATATTTGAATTGTATGACGAAGCCAAGGCAAAATATGTGCTTCTTGAATTGCTTTTTTTAATGGCCATTGACCAACACGACCATATAAATGGACTTTTTCCCCACCTTGACGTCGAATTATTCTCAATTTTTCATTTAATAAAGATGAAGCCAAACCGATTTTTTTTTGTTTAATCTGAAAATTTCCTGAAGCGTAATGCACTATTTCTCCCATTTGGAAATGATGCTCCGATTCAGCTTCAACTGGACTTAATGTTTCAGCAAAAAAAGCCTGCTTACTCAATCTATAAAGATGGTGTTGATAACGGACATAGTAAAACTGATTCCAGTGTAATGCAGCTTGTGCATCAGACTTTGAATCAATCACTTCATTTTTTAAGCGCTCGACCATTTCAAATGCAGGTCGATATTGTCCATCACCTTTCATCCAAACCGAAAGCAACTGGCGCTGACGGGCAACCGATAAATCTAAAAGTTTAGTTAAGTCTAAACACTCAGCGGTGCCACAATGTTTTAAATCGACTATCAAAACTTCTTCTAAAATTTCAGAAGCATCTTGCATCAAATAACTGGTTCGACTAAGTGCTTGCTGCATTTTAGGAAAGCGGTTTTGTAAAAAAGGCCAAAGTTCCTCACGTGACCACGCCCTATCATAATGAATATCGTAATTTGTAGGGTCATTTACATACTCAATTTCAAGTTGAGTAGTCCAATCGGCAATTTGCTCCCGAGTTAAATCTAAAAAAGGACGCCAAATTGTCATGTCTGCACGATAATCAATAGATTGCATGGCAGCCAATCCATCAACACCTGCACCCGATAACAACCTCAAAATTAACGTTTCAGCCTGATCTTGCTGATGATGAGCAAGCACTAAAATTTCGTTGGCTTGTAAATGCTGTCGATAAGCTTGATAACGTGCCTGACGTGCTTGAGCTTCCAAATTACCGTCGGTAACTTGAACTTTTTGAATAATATAAGGAATATCTAAGCGAGTAGCTTGTTTAGAAACGAGTTTCCCCCATTCTGCACTTTGTGATTGCAGTTGATGATCGATATAAATCGCTCGGATCTTTTGAGGGAAAATTTGAGACATCAAATGTAGTAGCAGCATTGAATCCATGCCACCACTACATCCAATAAGAAAAGAACTATTTTCTGAAAACAGTTGAGCCTGCTTTAAGACATTATGCCTAAATTTGCGCTGCCAAACTTCATTAAACGTTGATAACGTGCTTCGCATCGTTCATTTGCATCCAGTGGTAGCAATTCATCCAAAGCTTGCTTCAAAACTACTTTTAGGTTTTGCATGACTTGCTCAGGGTCTAAATGTGCCCCTTCGCCTTCATCTACTACATATTCAACAATACCTAGAGATTGTAATTTGTCTGCTGTCAAACCTAAAGCTTCACTCGCTTGAGCCGCTTTTTCAGCAGTTTTCCATAAAATAGATGCGCAGCCTTCTGGTGAAATCACAGAATAGATACTGTGCGACAACATAATTACTCTGTCAGCCACACCAATACCTAAAGCACCACCAGAACCACCTTCACCCAGTACTGTTGCAACAACAGGAACTTTCAAACGTGAAAGTTGAGCAAGGCTAGTTGCAATTGCTTCGGCTTGTCCACGCTCTTCAGCACCAACACCTGGGTAAGCACCCATAGTATCAATAAACGTGAAAACCGGAAGATTAAAACGCTCAGCCATATCTAATAGGCGTTGAGATTTACGGTAACCTTCAGGATTAGCCATACCGAAGTTATGCTTTAATTTTTCACGGGTACTACGACCACGGTGTTGTCCAATGACCATCACAGGTTGACCGTCAAAACGAGCAAGACCACCTACCATCGCACCATCGTCACCAAACAAACGATCACCATGCAAGGCGTCAAACTCTGTAAAGATTTCACCGACATAATCTAGAAACTGCGGACGTTCAGGATGACGTGCAATTTGAACCGTTGTCCAAGCTTTGGACTGAGTAGATTTTTTCATAGGTCGAATATTATCCCTTTAATCGATAAATTTTTCCGACTGAATATTCAATTCAATGTCCCAATGCTTAAACTGCTCTTGCTCATCATGCAAGTCGGCAACTAACAATGGCCATTGTTTGGCATCACCAGAAACACTAAGCTGCCATTGTTGATCATTTATGATGGTCAGTTCAATGGCAGGAAGCATCTGATCACTTCGACTATGGTTGAGTAAAACTGCTAGGCGAAGCAATAAACTTAAGTAAAGTAATTTATGACCACCAGCCTTCAAAATTTCGTTTTTTACATCATTTCGTAATTTACGACGATGATGAGCAACTAAATGTGAAAGATGATTTTGATCAATTTGCGAGAAACCCGGAATATCAGAATGCTGTAATAAATAAGCACCATGGCGATGATAACCACCATGACTAATTGCTAAACCAATTTCATGTAAATAAGCTGACCGACGCAGTAAGTCACTGTCTTCACTCGTTAAATTAAGAGATTTAGCAACACCATCAAATAATTGTTGTGCTGTCTTGACAACACGTTCTGCTTGTTTAGGGTCGGCATTATAACGGCCCATTAGAGCTTGTACACTGCGGTCGCGGATATCTTCATGTTTAAATCGACCTAATAGGTCATACATAACACCTTCGCGTAATGCACCATCAGAATATGCCAAACGATCAATTTCTAGAACTTCAAAAACTGCGTACAAAATTGCCAATCCGGCTGGCAAAACTGCTCGTCGATCTTCTCTTAATCCTTCAAAATCAATTTCAGAAACATTTTTAAACTTAAGTAATTTATCTTTAAGTTTGTATAACCCTTCTCGAGTGACATTTTCTTGTTCATCACTTAAGCCCATATTAACCATAATTTGGCGACAGGCTTTAATCGTTCCACTCGAACCAACGACAGTATCCCACCCCTCCATTTTATAAGTCGTTGCAATAGCAGAAAGCTCTTTACGGGCAGCAACTACGGCCTTATCAAATGATTTCTGAGTAATTTCCCCATCAGCAAAATAAGCTGTTGTATAGGCCACACAACCCATTTGTAATGATTCGGTGTAAATCGGTTCAAACTCTTCACCGATAATGAATTCAGTAGAACCCCCACCAATATCAACAACTAAGCGACGTCCACCATTAGCCATGGTATGCGATACACCCAAATAGATCAGACGAGCTTCTTCTCGCCCTGCAATAATTTCAATAGGTTTAGGTAAAATTTCTGCAGCTTTTTGGATAAATTCATGACCATTTTTTGCCTGACGCAAGGCATTAGTAGCCACAATTCGTAAACGATTAGGTTGAACAGAACTCAATCTTCCAACAAAACGCGCTAGACATGCCAAACCACGTTGCTGAGCTGCTTCTGTTAAATTTTTATTCTCATCTAAACCAGCTGCAAGCTGTACTTTTTCTGACATCGAAGCAACTTTTTTAACTTCACCGTGATCTACCCGTGCAATTGCAAGGTGAAAGCTGTTCGACCCCATATCTATGGCGGCAAGTAATTCTTCATCAATCAGAAAGTCAGACATTATTGAACTAAACCCATAACAATTCACGCCTAGAGTAATTCACAAGAATGCAATTGAAAAGCCATTTTCATCATCAATTAACTGTCATTTATATTTTTCTATTTATGAGTTGATTGTACAAGTCGATGATGAATATCGTGAGCATCCATTAGACAAATTTAGTTAAGCCTTGAATAATAGCATCAAACCCTTACATTGAACTAAGTAGCTATGTAATACTGATAGAGATAATTTTCTCCTGTAGTAATAGCACTTTTTTCTAAAAATTGGAGCCGTACCATGTCTGCGACTATTGTAAATACAACTGATGATAACTTCCAAGCAGATGTTCTAGACGCTGAAACACCTGTGCTTGTTGACTTCTGGGCAGGTTGGTGTGCACCTTGTAAAGCAATTGCACCTGTTCTTGAAGACTTATCAAGTGAATATGCTGGTAAAGTAAAAATTGTTAAAGTTGATGTGACTTCTTGCGAAGATATTGCGGTGAAATACAATATCCGTAATATTCCTGCTTTATTACTTTTCAAAAATGGTGAAGTCGTAGCTCAACAAATTGGCGCTGTACCTCGCTCTAAACTTGTTAGCTTTATTGATGAAAATGTTTAAGTCAAAATGCTAAGAATGAAAATACGCTATACTTTTTTATAGCGTATTTTTTTCGGCTATAAATTGACAAATTAACTAAGCTGGCTTATATTACATGCTCAAGAGGCACTGAAGGGAATCATCTTCGTCCGGCTTCTTACAAGACACAAACATAAAGATCGCCACTCGGCAACAGAAATTGTTTTTTCACATTTTTCTTCGAAACAATCAATCAGACTTCTGAATTGTTATTGTGTAAATACAATTGCGATAATCTTTTTTGTATGCGAGCGATTTTTCTTCTTTTTAAACCACACTCTACTCTTTCCTAATTCTGACCCTTATGAATTTAACTGAACTCAAGAAAAAACCAATTGGTGAATTAATTAAAATTGCTGAATTTATGGGCCTGGAAGGTATGGCTCGTAACCGAAAGCAAGATATTATCTTTGCCATTTTGAAACGCCATGCAATGAATGGCGAAGAAATTTTTGGTGATGGCGTTCTTGAAATTCTCTCTGATGGTTTTGGTTTTTTGCGCTCTGCCGCAGGTTCGTATTTAGCAGGTCCGGATGATATTTATGTGAGTCCCTCACAAATCCGACGCTTTAACTTGCGTACAGGCGATACCATCACAGGTACTATTCGCCCTCCAAAAGAAGGTGAGCGTTATTTTGCGTTGCTCAAAGTTAACCAGATTAACTATGACACGCCAGAAAATTCTCGAAATAAAATTCTATTTGAAAACTTAACCCCCCTTTTCCCAACCGAACAATTGGTTATGGAACTAGGTAATGGTACGACAGAAGACTTAACTTCTCGTGTGGTTGACTTAGTTGCGCCAATTGGTAAAGGTCAACGTTCTATTATTGTTGCACCGCCAAAAGCGGGTAAAACAATGTTACTTCAAAATATTGCTCAATCTATTGTTAGAAACAATCCTGAAGTATTCCTGATTGTTCTATTAATTGACGAGCGTCCAGAAGAAGTAACCGAAATGGAACGTACTGTTCGCGGTGAAGTCATTGCTTCAACCTTTGATGAAGCTCCTGCTCGCCACGTACAAGTTGCAGAAATGGTGATTGAAAAAGCAAAACGTCTTGTTGAACATAAAAAAGACGTTGTGATTTTGCTTGACTCTATTACCCGTTTAGCGCGTGCATATAACACTGTCATTCCTTCATCAGGTAAAGTATTAACTGGTGGTGTAGATGCTCACGCATTAGAGCGCCCTAAACGCTTCTTCGGTGCTGCACGTAATATTGAAGAAGGCGGATCTCTTACGATCATCTCAACTGCTTTGATTGAAACAGGCAGTAAAATGGATGACGTAATTTATGAAGAATTCAAAGGTACAGGTAACCAAGAGATTACTCTTGATCGCCGTATTGCTGAAAAACGCGTCTTCCCTGCTATGAATATTAAGAAATCTGGCACCCGTCGTGAAGAGCGTTTAATGGATGATGATAACCTACGTAAAGTATGGATCCTCCGCAAGCTTCTTCATCCTATGGATGAGTTGGCGGCAATGGAATTCTTACTTGATCGCATGAAAGAAACTAAAACAAATGATGATTTCTTCGATCAAATGAAACGTAAAGCTTCAACTTAATCGATTAATCTTCAATAAAAAGCCACTCTTTTGAGTGGCTTTTTATTTGGTTGACAAGCTTTACACAAAAATACATTTTGCAGTTTTTTATGTAAAATTATTTATAAGATTTTGATAATAAATATTTTTGAATTAAAAAAATTAAGTTTTTTAGTGGCTTACCTCCACCTTTTCCAATGTACTCGGGCTGATTGATTGTTTTTTTCTGTTAAAAAACAGACTGTTTTTCTCTTTTTCATACGTTTTTTTGACAGACAGCAGTAGTATTTCAGCATTTGCAGTGATAGCATAGCGGCAGACCAGTTAGACTGCTCCATGCGTTGTTACCTAGCTACGTTTTAGGAATAATAAAAGCAAAACAGTCCAACTTAGGTTTTTTTAATCTCAAATCTTTTTTGTGAGAGTGATGCCATGTTATTCAAAAAATTTGCTGTTGCTGCTGCTGTAGCTGCTACTTTAGCTTTCGTTGGTTGTTCTAAGAAAGAAGAAGCTCCTGCTGCTGCTGCTTCTGAAGCTGTAGCTGCTGCTTCTGAAGCTACTACTGCTGCTTCTGAAGCTGCTACTGCTGCTTCTGAAGCTGTTGATGCTGCTTCTGAAGCTTCTGCTGCTGCTGCTTCTGCACCTGCTGCTTCTGAAGCTGCTGCTTCTGCTGCACACTAATCTATATACTAGATTAGAAAAAAGAGGACATTTTGTCCTCTTTTTTTATGCCTAAATTTTAAGTTCTAACAATCCCCCCGCTTACAATGCCACTCTAAAGCGGGACATCATTAAAGTTAAATAAGATTATATAAAGCTATTTAACATATAAATAAAAAAAAGCAGATCAATCGATCTGCTCATTTCCAACGCGTTGTCTAAATTTCTGACCCGCTCTGAAGGTCACTACACGGCGAGCAGAAATCGGAATTTCTTCGCCTGTCTTCGGATTACGTCCTGGACGTTCGCGTTTATCTCTTAATTCAAAATTACCAAAACCAGAGAGCTTAACCTGCTCCCCTGCAATAAGTGCTTGGCTAATTTCGTCGAAGAACAACTCGACCATTTGTTTTGCTTCACGGCGATTTAAGCTGGTTAACTCACTTAAATGATCAGCCATGTCTGCTTTAGTTAATGCTGTCATGAGGCCCTCAATGTCGCTTGATAAGTGTTTTCTAACACTTGGATAATATTGTCCATACCAGATTTAATTTCAGCATCTTCAAGCGTACGTGAAGGATGTTGCCACAATAGTGCAAACGCTAATGAGCGCTTACCATCTTCGACACCCTGCCCCGTATACACATCGAATAACCATGTAGAGTCTAAAAGCTCTCCACCAGTTTTTTCGATTAACTGCTGAATATCTCTAACATTTATATTATCAGAGATTAAAAGCGCAATATCACGTCTAATCGAAGGAAAACGTGATAATTCTGTAAAATTAGATACATAAGATTGCAAAACTGCTGTTTGATCAAGCTCTGCAACCCAAGTTGTGCTTAAATCTAGCTCATTTTCTAGAGAGGGGTGCAAACGACCCAAATAACCAATTGACTTACCATCTACTAAAATTTCAGCCGATTGCCCTGGGTGCAACCACGCACGTTCTGAACGAACGTATTCAACACTTACACGCCCAGCAGCCAAAATCTCCTCTACTTCACCTTTGAAATCAAAGAAATCCATTGGTTGAGGCTTAGCATGCCAAGATTCTGGTGCTTGCGAGCCTACTGCCACTAGAGCCAAGGTAGGAGTCTGTTGCAAGTCTTCAATACTCTTAGCATTTTGATAATCAAAACGCAGTCCGAATTCAAAGAAACGAACACGACTTTGCTGACGGTTGAGATTATATTGTACGCAAGGAATTAAACTAGAAAGTAAAGTACTACGCATTGCAGCCAAATCACTTGAAATTGGATTTGCTAGCATCAGTGGCTTAACTTCTGGATTTAATTGCTTTTCAAGTTTAGCATCTGCAAAGCTAAAGCTAATTGCTTCTTGATAACCTAATGTCACAATCGTTTGACGCAGCTCAGCGAGCTCAAAGCGATCTTGATATTTAGCAAATTTAACATCCATGCTTGGTAAGCTAATCTGGATATTGTCATAGCCATCAATACGCGCAACTTCTTCAATTAAGTCTTGATAAATTGCCATATCATAGCGATGTGATGGTGGAACTACACTCCACTCACCTTCAGCTTTAACAGTTACCTCACACCCTAGTCGGGTTAAAGCATCTGCAATGAACTCACCCGCAACTTGATATCCCAATAATTGATCTACCTGAACTTGTTTCAGTTCAATGGCTTCACGTTTTGGAAGTAAGTCAGTTTTTTCAGCTACAGTAATTGGGCCAAATTCACCACCCGCTAACTCTTGAATAAGCTGCGAAGCACGGTTCATCGCAATTAACGGCAATTCAAAATCTACACCACGTTCATAACGCTGCGAAGAGTCTGTATGCAAACCAAAACGACGAGCACGACCAGCAATCGCGAGTGGCGCGAAGCAAGCACTTTCTAGGAAGATATCAGTCGTGTCATCGGTTACACTTGATGCTAAACCACCCATAATTCCAGCAATTGCTAAAGCTTTTTGGTCATCAGCAATCACCATAATATCTTCTTGCAACTCAACTTCTTGATCATTTAGAAGTTGTAACTTTTCTTGTTGTGTTGCTTGACGAACATGTACAGTCCCTTCGATTTTAGACAAATCGAATGCATGCATTGGTTGACCCAATTCCATTAAGACGTAGTTGGTCACATCAACCAAAATACTATGAGTACGAATTCCTGAACGCGATAACGCCTGTTGCATCCATTCGGGAGTAGCAGCTTTTATATTAACGTTTTTAACTACACGCCCTAAGTAACGCGGAGCGCCTTCAGTACTGATAACTACTTTTTTCTCATCAGCAATGGTGGCAGCAACCGTATTAATTACAGGCTCAATCATTTCTAGCTTATTAATAACTGAAATTTCACGGGCAATACCACGAATACTAAAACAGTCACCACGGTTTGGCGTAATACTGATATCAATGACATTGTCATCAAGTTTGAGGTATTCACGGATATTTACTCCTACTGGAGCATCCGCTGGCAGTTCGAGCAAACCATCGATTTTATCTTCAAGATCAATCTCAGAAGCACCACAAAGCATCCCTTGTGACTCAACTCCACGAAGCTTACCTTTTTTGATTTTAAAATCGCCAGGCAATACGGCCCCAATGGTTGCAACTGGAGCTTTCATTCCAACGCGAACGTTAGGTGCGCCACATACAATTTGCAGAGGCTCACCTGAACCAATATTAATAGTTGTTACACGCAGACGGTCTGCATCAGGATGCTGCTCAACAGTTAATACTTCACCGATTACAACACCTGTAAATGGTTTAGCCACAGGTGCTAATTCATCAACTTCAAGACCAAGCATCGTCAACTGATCAGACAATGTATCACTATCAATTGCTGGGTTAACCCATGTGCGTAACCAATTTTCGCTAATCTTCATCTTTATAAACCTTATTTAATCCTGAAAAACTGTTAGGCAAATTGGCGTAAGAAACGCACATCATTTTGATAGAACATACGCAAGTCATTAATGCCATAACGCAACATTGCAAAACGCTCTACCCCTAAACCAAAAGCAAAGCCTTTGTATTTATCAGGATCAATACCAGCAGCACGTAATACATTTGGATGTACCATGCCACAGCCTAAAACTTCTAACCAACGGCCACGTTCATCCATAATATCTACTTCCGCACTTGGTTCAGTAAACGGGAAATATGATGGACGGAAACGTACCTTTAAATCTTTTTCAAAAAATTCATTAAGCAGATTAATCAATAAACCTTTTAACTCAGCAAAGCTGGTGTTCTCGGCAACGTATAGACCTTCGATCTGATGGAACATAGGTGAATGTGTTTGATCTGAGTCACAACGATAAACACGCCCAGGACATACAATACGAATTGGCGGTTCACTTGTTTCCATTGTACGAATCTGTACACCAGAAGTATGCGTACGCAGTAAATGAGTGGCATCAAAATAGAAAGTATCGTGCATAGCACGCGCTGGATGGTGACCAGGAATATTTAATGCTTCAAAATTATGATAGTCATCTTCAACTTCCGGACCAGTCGCGACTGTAAAACCAGCTTTAGTGAAGAACTGACAAATTCTTTCTTGTACTTGGGTAACAGGATGGACTGTACCAACACGCTGACCGCGGCCCGGCAAAGTAATATCAATCGTTTCACTTGCTAGCTTTTGCTCAAGTGCTGCCTGCTGTAATGCTGCTTGACGTTCTGTTAAAGCAGTATTAATTGTTTCTCGAACAGCATGAATCGCAGCACCTTGTACTTTGCGTTCTTCAGGGTCCATTTTCCCTAATGCTTTCGATTGTTCTGCAAGCTGGCTTTTTTTCCCTGTAAATTGCACACGTACCTGATCAAGTGCAACAAGGTCTTGAGCTGCTGCAATGGCAGCAAGCGCTTCTGTGGTCAGGGCTTCCAGTGACATATTAACTCTCAAAGCAACAAATTAAAAAAATATAATAAAACACTGCATTCTAACAGTTTTTCATCGAATTGATGAAGTTTATCCATCATGAAAAATGTATTAGGCAACAAAAAGATAAAACGTATAAGATAATAGCATCGTCAATGAGATCAACTATTATGGCGCTCAATCAGATTTGGAAACAACAACTTACGCTTGTGACGTATGGGAATGAATACCTCTGCCAGAATTTAAGCTTTAACCAATGGCGACAACATCATATTTTTGATCACCATAGTTTTCAATTTCGTGACTTAGCTTCTCAGCATTTGCTTGCCCAACACTTTCAAGTTTGGTTGGAAGCTTTAAAAAAACAAGGCACCACTCAGCTTAGCTTACATTTATCAAGCCTTCTAAATGAAGAGCAAAATCCAAACAGCAATGTTGAGCTTTTACCTTATACTCATTTTATTGTGAGCCATGAAAATAATAAGAAATTTGCATGGATTTTCGGCTATGAACTTGCTGAATGGTATAACAATGACAATGAGTTTGAAGCCCCTCCTTCACAAACCTGCGAACTTCGTTTAGAAACTTTCTGGCGTTTTGAACTAACTGAAAAATTAT
The DNA here is from genome assembly GCF_027855175.1 of Acinetobacter sp. AOR14_HL. Taxonomy (NCBI): domain Bacteria; kingdom Pseudomonadati; phylum Pseudomonadota; class Gammaproteobacteria; order Moraxellales; family Moraxellaceae; genus Acinetobacter; species Acinetobacter sp. AOR14_HL. The sequence goes on from NZ_JAKTII010000019.1 coordinate 26,847, forward strand.
CAAAAAAAATTGAAGCAGATTTAAAAAATCCGCCATGGCAAGAAATAGCGGACTTTATGGATAGTGAATTATTTCGTAGTAAATATGCAGCAGGTTTTGAAGAACCAGAGTTTCAAAAAGCTTATTTTGATGGTACAAACATTACGAGCCAAGCACCAAAACTTGCTTTAATTCCAGAGAATTATCCTGCAGATTATGCTCACCAGCTTTTATGTCGTACTCAAGCATTAACCAACTATTTAGAACAAAAGAAGCGACTTGCAAATGATCCTTTAGGAGAAGAGCTAGACCAAGAACAACTCATTAATTTAAGAAATTTTACGCAAAAAACTGATGATTTGTTTGCCAAGCTTATTGTTAAGACGGCTAATCACTACCAAACAGCTCAAATAATTCCAGTCATTAAGGCTTCTCCATTCGAGCAATCAAATGAAAATCCACAACATTTGAAATCTCACCACCATAAAGGCACTGGTTCAGGCGTGATTAAGCTGATTGTTTTAACGATTATTATTTGTGCCTTGGCTTATTATTTTGGCCTTTAATCAAGATTACAATTCCCATTGATAAAGTAATTCTGTTATTTCGAAACCGAACTCAGGCAGCTCGGTTTCGCCAATTATTTTGGCTCCCATTTTTTCATAGAAGAAACGGCTTGGATTTTTATTAAAAACATCTAAACGAATAAAAGCGTAACCTTGATTTAATGCACATTGATAGAACTTTTGAAATAACTCACGGCCTATACCTTGCCTTTGAATTTCTTTCAAAAGATAAAAGGCAAGAATTTCAGCAGTGTTATTCTCTGGGTTCAGATAACCATCGAGAAAGCCTTTTACCACCCCATGTTCAGTATAGATAAATAACTTATGATCAGGGCTTTTGGCTATTTCTTTCCACAGTAGCTCCTTATCTAATACTTTAAGCTCATCCAATATTTCTTGCTTAAGCATACCTGTATAAGTTTCTTTCCAACACTGTACATGCACTTCTGCAATAGATAATGCATCCTTAAAAGTGGCTATACGAATTTCTCTTCCATTTAATGATTTCAATTCGTTCCCCGCACATCACTACTTTTTAAAATTAAGTATCATTTTTTAATACAAATTTATTGAGCTCAAAGCTGCTCCCGAACATGCATTAAAGCAAAGCCCAATAAATTTAAACCTTGCCATTGAAATGGGTCTTGAATATATAAATGATCTTGCACCATACCAATTCCCCAAATTCTATCTACTGGAGATGCTTCAACCAAAATACGATCTTTCGTAGCTAATAAGAATTCTTTCAATTCAGGATGCTGAGAGAATTTAGCAAAGTTCGCCTGCACCACGATATCAAAACGTTTTTCTTGCCATATCTTTTCATCATAATTGCGCACTTTACGACCTAGTTGTTTTGCTTCATTCGGATGTTTAACTTGCAAGATCTGTGCAAAGATTTCTTCATCATTAAATAATTTTGCTTTTTGCGCCATCATATAGTGCTCAGCAGTAAAGTATTCAATACCTTCATCTTTAAATTGCACTGGATACCACTGACTAAAACAACTCTTATCAATAAGATCAGCTTGCTTAGGAGTATGCCCCCAAAAATATAAATATTTAAACTGATCACCTTTTTGCACTTTTTGAATTAAGTCATCTAAAAAATTTTCATCTTTCATAATTTATCTCTGGTTATTATCTTTTTTAAAACAGAACCACTAAAAATAAAAAAGACCGCTAAAAAGCGGCCTCTTTTTGAATCTCTAAGCTTATGCAGCTAATGCGCCTTTAGCTTTTTCAGCTAAAGCAGCAAATGCTACTGCATCATGCATAGCGATGTCAGCTAATACGCGACGGTCGATGATCACTTGAGCTTTTTTCAAGCCATCGATCATACGGCTGTAAGACAAACCGTTTTGACGAGCACCAGCATTGATACGCGCAATCCATAGAGCACGGAATTGACGTTTCTTTTGACGGCGGTCACGATAAGCGTATTGACCAGCTTTGATTACCGCTTGGAACGCTACGCGGTAAACGCGTGAACGAGCACCATAGTAACCTTTAGCGCGAGCAAGAATTTTTTTGTGACGACGATGAGCCACTACACCACGTTTTACACGAGCCATTTATAATCTCCTTAGATGTATGGGCACATACGACGAACTGAGTTCACGTCAGAAACATGAACCATTACACAGCCGCGTAATTGACGGATACGTTTAGCAGATTTTTTGGTCAAAATGTGGCGCTTAAATGCTTGTTTGCGCTTAAAACCGTGTGCAGTCGCTTTGAAGCGTTTAGCAGCACCACGGCGAGTTTTCATCTTAGGCATAACAACCTCTTTTGAACACCTGTTCGGAACGTTTGCACCATTGCAAAAACGACCTGCAGGTAAGGGAGCCGATATTCTAAAGCATCCCAACTTAAAACAAAAGTAAAATGCTCATTTTTTGATATTAAACTGTCTATTTTATATAAACGTTATTTTCTATAATCAATTATCAAATTACGAGAAAATCCATAAAATCATCCCCTATAATAAGTGCAATCGCTTAAATTCAAAAGAATATGAATATACAAAATGATGCTTTCGCTGCATTACGGTATCGGGATTTCTCTATCGTTACGATCAATCAATTTTGCTTAACGCTCGCAATTTTGATTCAAGAAATTATTGTTGCCTACTCATTATATCAAATCACCAAAGATCCACTGACCTTAGGTTTAATCGGACTTGCAGAAGCAATTCCATTTATTGCCCTTTCTCTTTGGGGAGGTTATTTCGCAGATAGGTTTAATAAACAGCTTATTATGAAAATCTGTTTATTTTTCTCGGTTCCTCTTCCCTTGGTTTTATGGTTACTTTTCCACTTACATGGTTTAGAACACATCAGTGTTAACTTCCTTTCTTGGGGCATTTATACAGTCATTTTTGGCTTAGGAACAATCCGCGGTTTCTACAATCCGTCTGCAACATCATTAAAACCATTTTTAATTCCACGTGAACTCTATGCAAATGGTGCGACATGGACAACGATAGGCTGGCAAAGTGGTGTAATTATCGGTCCAATGCTTGGTGGCTTTATGCTTGCTTATTTAGGACGGGAAACCAGCCTATTTAGTGTGGCTGCTTTACTCGCTATTTGCTTTATTTTAATTAACTTACTGCATAAACGTAGTTTCCCTAAAATTGAAACTGACAATATTTTAGAAAGTCTAGGAGATGGTTTCCGTTTTATTTGGAAAACCAAAATTGTTCTTTGGGCCATTTCTCTTGATCTAGCTTCTGTTTTATTTGGGGGTGTCATCGCGTTATTACCCATTTTTGCAGAAGATATATTAAAAGTCGGTCCTGAAGGGCTTGGATATTTACGTGCGGCTCCATCTATTGGTGCGCTTGTTACCATGATTGCCTTAACCCGCTTCCCTCCTACTCAACATGCATGGCGTAACATGTTACTTGCTGTAGCAGGTTTTGGAATATTCACCATCCTATTCGCCTTCTCAAACAATATGTGGTTATCTCTTTTCGCTCTTGCTATGACAGGTGCATGTGACAGTATTTCTGTTGTTGTAAGACAAACCATTTTGCAAATTTTCCCACCAGAAAATATGCGGGGACGCGTAGCCGCTGTAAATGGCATGTTTGTGTCTTCGAGTAATGAACTCGGTGCCTTTGAATCTGGTTTAGCGGCTAAATATTTGGGAACTATTACAGCGACTATTTTTGGTGGGTGTATGACGCTTGTTGTTGTGACTTTCTGTTGGCTCAAAACGAATGATCTATTTAAAGTAGACATTACCAAAAGCTCAGAAGATTAATTCAAATAGGTATAAATCAGAGCATCTTCGGATGCTTTTTTTATTTTAAATAAAACCCATTACTACCCAATAAATAAACAAATAGCGCCCTGCTTTGGCAATAAGGACTATACCAAGGAAGCGCCAAAAATTTTCTTTGAACAGCCCAGCAACCAAAGTAATGGGATCGCCAATAATAGGCGTCCAACTCAAAAGTAAGGAGTAAAATCCATATTTATGGTAAAAGCTCTGCGTTTGTTGTAAACGCTTTTCAGAAACTGGAAACCACTTACGATGTTTAAATTGTTCTATCTTTAAGCCTAGCCACCAATTAACGCAAGAACCCAATACATTACCCAAAGTAGCTATGCTAATTAAAAGCAAAGCTGAATATTGCCCCTTTAATAATAAGGTTACCAATACCGCTTCAGACTGTAGAGGTAGTAATGTCGCAGCGCCAAAAGCACTAATAAAAAGCAAAAAGTAACTCAGCATAATCAATCACACCAAACGACTTTTTGCTTTAAGTATTCACTAAATCCAAGCAAGAAATTAAACCACTTTAATTGATAGTGCTTTCTGAACTGCTGGACGTGCTGTTAAACGCACAATATATTCTTGTACGTATGGATAGTCTTCAATCTGAATACCTTGCCATTCATAACGTAAAATCCAAGGTAAAATTGCCATGTCAGCAATAGAGTATTCACCAGCGACAAACTTCTGACCAATGAGTTGTTTGTTAAGTACACTATATAAACGTTTAGTTTCATTAATATAGCGGTCTATCGCATAGGGGATTTTTTCTGGGGCAAAACGATTGAAATGATGATTTTGCCCAAGCATAGGCCCTAAACCACCCATTTGCCACATGAGCCATTGCTCAACCTCAACTCGCTCCTGTTCATCAGTTGGATAATACAATCCAGTTTTTCTACCTAAATATTGCAAGATAGCGCCTGACTCAAATATAGAAATTGGCTCACCACGGGGTCCATCTTGATCAACAATCGCAGGAATTTTATTATTCGGAGAAATTCTCAAGAAGTCTGGTTGAAATTGATCATTTTCTAAAATATTGATTGGGTAAAGGGTGTAATCTAGTCCCATTTCTTCTAAGGCAATTGTGATTTTATGTCCATTGGGAGTTCCCCAATAATATAGATCAATCATTCTATTTTCCTACTCATCGTTATCATGACTGCGTCTTGGTTTATATCATGTTTTAAGAGAGACGATTAGATTTGCAACACTAAAAAATACATAAAATTCGTGAATTGAATTTCTTAAAAAAATATACCAATTGTCTTAAATAAAACTGAATAAAGAAAATTTAAATGATCTTTTTTTATTGATATGTGGGTAAAAAAAAGCACTGCTTTTGCAGTGCTTTTTTTGAGTATTACTTTTTCTTTTTCGGTCCAAGTAACATACCCATTTGACGGCCTTCCATTTTTGGTGCTTGTTCCACAACCCCAAACTCGGCTACATCTGCTTCAATTTTTTGTAATTGAGCTAAGCCAAGCTGTTGGTGAGCCATTTCACGACCACGGAAACGTAAAGTAATCTTCACTTTGTTTCCTTCTTCAAGGAATTTCAAAATAGCACGAAGCTTAACTTGATAATCACCAACATCAGTTGCAGGGCGCAGTTTGATTTCCTTCACTTGCACTTGATGCTGTTTTTTCTTCGCATCTTTTTGCTTCTGCTTCAGGTCAAACAAGTGCTTGTTGTAATCCATAATTTTACAAACAGGCGGCTCGGCGTTTGCAACGATCTCAACAAGATCAAGTTCAACCTCTTCAGCAGCACGCAGTGCTTCACTTAATGAAACAATTCCTTTTTGCTCACCTTCAGCACCGACGAGGCGTACTTCTTTTGCACGGATCTCATCATTAATTGCTGGACGGTTGCTTTTTGCACCTTGTTGTTGGTTACGGTCAGGCTGTTTAATCTTTCTTACTCCACAATATACCGGCCACGTTCGGCGACGGCAGACTTCACTAAGTCAATGAATGCATCTACTGACATAGTACCTAAATTTTTTCCTGAGCGGGTACGTACATTCACTGTACCTTCTTCAACTTCTCGATCACCAAGAACTAACAAGTAAGGAATACGCTCTAGAGTACGCTCACGAATCTTAAATCCGATTTTTTCATTTCTCAAGTCAGAAATGGCACGAAGACCATTTTCTTTGAGTTTTGCTACGACTTTCTCACAAGCTTCAGCTTGAGAGTCCGTGATATTCATGACACATGCTTGTAACGGTGACAACCAAGGTGGCATGAAACCAGCGTAGTGTTCAATTAGTATACCAATAAAACGCTCAAAACTGCCAAGAATTGCACGATGCAACATAACAGGCTGATCACGATCATTGTCTTCAGTCACATAAGACGCATCTAAACGCTCTGGTAAGTTGAAGTCACACTGAATAGTACCACATTGCCATACACGTCCGAGACAGTCTTTCAATGAGAATTCAATTTTTGGACCGTAGAACGCACCTTCACCAGGTTGTAATTCCCATTCTAACCCTGCTGCATCTAAAGCATCTGCTAAAGATTTCTCAGCCATATCCCAAAGTGCATCATCACCCACACGTTTTTCTGGACGTGTAGAAAGTTTCATTTGCACTTCTTCAAAGCCAAAATCTTTATAAACATCAAGCGTCAGTTTAATAAAATCTGCAACTTCTTGACCGATTTGTTCTTTAGTACAGAAGATATGTGCATCATCTTGTGTAAATCCACGTACACGCATAATGCCGTGTAAAGAACCAGATGGTTCGTTACGATGACAAGAACCGAACTCTGCTAAACGAATTGGCAAATCACGATAAGACTTCAAACCTTGATTGAAAACTTGCACGTGACATGGGCAGTTCATTGGTTTAACTGCATAATTACGACTTTCAGAATGAGTCGTAAACATGTTGTCTGCATAGTTCGCTGCATGGCCTGATTTTTCCCAAAGCGTAAAGTCTACGATTTGTGGTGTTTTAATCTCAAGGTAACCATTGTCTTGCTGAACTTTACGCATGTATTGTTCAAGAACTTGGTAAATCGTCCAACCGTTTGGATGCCAGAACACCATACCTGGTGCTTCTTCTTGCATATGGAACAAGTCTAGAGCTTTACCAATTTTACGGTGGTCGCGCTTTTCAGCTTCTTCAATACGTTTGATGTATGCAGCAAGCTGTTTCTTATCAGCCCATGCAGTACCATAAATACGTTGAAGCTGTTCGTTCTTCGCATCACCACGCCAGTAAGCGCCAGAGATTTTTGTCAGCTTAAACGATTTTAAAAATTTAGTGTTCGGTACGTGTGGACCACGACACATATCTAAATAATCTTGATGGTAGTACAAGCCCATTTGTGTTTCTTCAGGCATGTCTGCAATCAAGCGTAATTTGTATTCTTCGCCACGTGCAGTAAATTCAGCAATTACTTCATCACGTGGTGTCATTTTTTTAACAACATCGTAATCTTGATCGATGAGCTTTTTCATGCGCTCTTCGACAGCTGCCATATCGTCTAATGTAAAAGGACGTGGCATCCAGATGTCGTAGTAAAAACCTTCTTCAATGACTGGACCAATCACCATCTTGGCTTCAGGGAAAAGCTGTTTAACAGCATGTCCGACAAGGTGTGCACAAGAATGGCGAATAATTTCAAGACCTTCTTCATCTTTTGGAGTGATAATTTGTAAGGTCGAATCTTCGGTAATTAAGTCACATGCATCAACTAAGCGATCATTCACACGTCCAGCAACAGTATTTTTTGCTAGACCAGGCCCGATACTTTGGGCAACTTCCATAACAGATACAGCGTGATCAAAATTCTTTTGATCGCCATTTGGCAATGTGATAATTGGCATAAAAAAATCCTTAAGGAGTGATGCCCTATACGAAGGAGCATTTCACCGCGAGATTATGATCGAGGCGAACCTCAAAATATAAAAACGGTGTAAATCAAAATTAAAAAACCTGAAAGATTTTACACTTGTTCAAGCAAAGTGAAAACCTTTGAGCCCATAAAATCATAAATACATTTTGCTTATGAGGTAAACAGCAATAAATGACTTAAAAACATATTGAGATGATTTTTTAAACATGTTCAACACAAGTGGTTTAAGATGAAGAAAATAGCATTTTTGCTCATTTTCTGACTGGAGGGTATTTCCCTTTAAGACTAAAGCATAAATGCTTTGATGAGTATTAAGTCATATTTTCAAAGAATGAATTAAAAATAGAACACGGAGTTGTTTCACATGGTTAGTGCTTATGATGAATTGCCACGCACACCCGCAAACTTTGTTGCGTTATCGCCTCTACGCTACCTAGAGCGTGCAGCTTATATTTATCCAAATCACGCTTCGATTATTCACGGTAAATGCCAAATTTCATGGAAAGAAACTTACCAACGTTGTTGCCAGTTTGCTTCTCAGCTCAAACAACTCGGAATTGGTAAAAATGATACGGTATCAGTTTTATTGCCTAATGTGCCAGCGATGATCGAAGCACATTTTGCAGTACCGATGACCGGAGCTGTGCTCAATACGCTCAATACACGCTTAGATGCAAAAACAATAGCTTTCATGTTAGAACATGCTGAAAGCAAAGTGCTTTTGGTTGACCCTGAATTTGTTAATCTGGCAAGAGAAGCCCTCTCTCTTATCCCCGACCAACACATTATTGTGATTGATGTAGCTGATGATGAATATGAGGGAGAGAATCAGTTTATTGGCTCTTTTGAATATGAAGAATGGATAGCTCAAGGCGACATTAATTTTGTATGGCATTTACCAGATGATGAATGGGATGCAATTAGCTTAAGCTACACTTCAGGCACAACAGGTAATCCTAAAGGCGTCGTTTATCATCATCGGGGAGCTTATTTAAACGCTGCAAGTAATATATTGGCCTGCGGAATGAAACCTCGTGCTGTGTATTTATGGACATTACCGCTTTTCCATTGTAATGGCTGGTGTTTTGCATGGAGTATTGCAGCTAGTGGTGGAACCAATATTTGTTTGCGCAAGGTCGACCCAGAATTAGTCATGCAACTCATTGCAAAACATAAAGTTGATTATTTCTGTGGTGCCCCTATTGTTCTTTCAATGATTATTAACTTACCTAAAGAAAAGCAAACTGACTTTGATCACCATGTTGAAGTAATGGTTGCCGGAGCCGCTCCTCCAGTTGCTATTATTGAAGGTATGCGCAATATGGGGATTAACGTAAACCATGTGTATGGTTTAACTGAAACTTACGGGCCTTCTGCCTTATGTGCTTCGCAATCTGGATGGAATGAGCTTTCAATTGCTGAACAAGCCCAACTTCATTCCCGTCAAGGCGTGCCCTATCCATTACAAGACAGTATGCGTGTATTAGACCCAGAAACCATGCAACCTGTACCAAACGATGGACAAACCATGGGAGAAATCATGTTCCGTGGCAATATTGTCATGAAAGGATATTTAAAGAATCCCCAAGCAACCCAAGAAGCTTTTGCTGGTGGATGGTTCCATACGGGAGACTTAGCAGTTTGCCATCCCGATGGTTATGCAAAAATTACTGATCGCTCGAAAGACATTATTATTTCTGGTGGAGAAAATATTTCATCTTTAGAAGTAGAGGATGTTTTGTATAAACACCCTGCTGTCTTAACCGCTGCGGTGGTTGCTAAACCCGATGCCCGTTGGCAAGAAGTACCCTGCGCATTTATTGAATTAAAGATGGGTGCTACGGCAACGCCTGAAGAAATTATTGAACATTGCCAAAAAGAGTTAGCACGCTTTAAAGTTCCTAAAGATGTGGTCATTACAGAAATTCCAAAAACATCGACCGGCAAATTACAGAAATTCATTTTGCGTGAATGGGCAAAAGAACGCGCTGAGAATATATAAATAAAAAAAGCGACGCCTTGAGCGTCGCTTTTTTTATTTAAGTGCATTTAGCCTTGATCAGACAATAATGCAATTTGCTGTACATAGTTAACAAATTTAACTTTTGATGCCTCGATATCTGCTTCACTCGCCTGTTGAGTTTTATCGCGGTTGATTCTCAACACATGCTGACGCAAAGTGTGACGTTCCGATGCATTATAAATTTTACTAAATTCAGTAATTGCAGGATCACCCTGTTCAATCATGCGGTCAACCCAACGCATTAATTGAGCCTGTCTTTTTGCGCCTTGCTGCGGGGTTAAATAAGACAAAATAACGGTCTCATCTTCATTGCGCAATAACTTACCAATACGTTGAAATTGGCGACGACGTGCTTCAAAAGAACTAATGTTCTGCACTTCCATTAAAGCATCAATTAAACGCTCATCAACTGGAAGTTTCTGAATTTGTTTAATAGAAAGTTGTGCGAGTTGCTCACCTAAAGCAGCCATGCGTTGCACTGCTTTTTTCTGTTCGGTTTTGCTTGCACGTCCTTCTAAAGAACCGAAATCTTCTTCAGTATAACGTTGGGAACCACGTGCCACGATTAATCTGCCTCATAAAATTTTGCTGCGAATAACGCCAGTACTTCATTTAATGCCTGTTCTTCGTCGGTACCATCAATGACCAATCGCAAAGTGGTCCCTTTACCTGCACCTAACATCAGCAAAGACATAATATTTTTTGCATCTACCAAATGATCGCCTTTTCCAATCTGGATCGACGAACGAAACTTTGTAGTGACCTCTATCAGTTTTCCTGATGCACGAGCATGTAAACCGAGTTTATTAATTACATCAACAGTTGTGTCTATCATGACCAGTGCTTCATTTCTCTGTGTAAGACCTGAACAGACCATTCTGCCTCAAGTGCTTGTTTTAGTCTATCTACGATATAAACCGAACGATGTTGACCTCCAGTGCAACCAATAGAAATCGTCATATAGTGACGATGTCCTTCAGCAAATGCTGGAAGCCATTTTTTTAAGAAGTGAAGAATATCATCAAACATTTCGTTTGCTTGTGGACTTGCTTCTAAAAATTGTCTTACTGGCTCATCCAAACCAGAAAAACGTCTTAATTCTAAATCCCAATGCGGATTTGGTAAATGCCGTACATCAAAAACATAATCGGCATCTAAAGGAATGCCATGTTTATATCCAAAGGACTGCAATATGACAATAAGCTTATCTGACTGCCCCAATTTAGACAGTAAAATATGCTTTAAATCATGAACGCTTTTATCTGTTGTATCAATATGAACCGTAGCGCGGAACTGAATTGGAAGCAGCAACTGCTTTTCTTCATGAATACATTGCAACAGACTTTTAAAACGGTTGGCTAATGGATGTGGACGACGCGATGCACTAAAACGCGCAATCAGATCCTGATCTTGTGTCGTCAAGTAAATAACATCAACCGTCCCATGTCTTTGTAATTGCTCAAACACATGATCGAACTCTTGCATATCTGCCCGAGTACTTCTTACATCCACACCTAAAGCCAATTGCTCTAGGTTATTTTCATGATCTAGCTTTGCCACAATTTCAGGCAGCAATGCCAAAGGCAAATTATCAATACAGTAATAGCCCAAATCTTCTAATACTTGAAGGGCTGAAGATTTTCCTGAACCAGACTGTCCTGTCACGATAAGTATACGCTTCATGGCATGGCTGTCCTTTGATCTCTTTATTGGGGTGTAAAGGCAACTTCTAAATTGTCAATCAAACGGGTTGCACCCAGTTTTGCCGCGACAAATAACACAATATCACGATCAAATTGAGTAGCAGGTAACAGATTTGTCTGACGAGCTTCGACATAATCAACAACAAAACCATTATCTGTCAACTGAGTTTTGATATCTTCTACAACTTGTTGCAAATCTTTGCCTTGATGTAACTGTTGCTCAGCCTGCTTCAAACTTTGGTAAATAACAGGAGCCACCTGACGGTGCTCATCGCTCAAATAACCATTTCTTGAGCTAAGAGCCAAGCCATCTGCTGCACGAACAATTGGCACACCAATCACTTCTAAAGGAATATTTAAATCTTGTACAAACTGGCGAATAACTGCTAACTGCTGGTAATCTTTTTGTCCAAAGAAAGCGTAGTTAGGTTGCACAATATTAAAGAGCTTAGTTACCACCAAAGCTACACCATCAAAGTGTCCCGGACGTGAACTACCACATAAAGCATCTGTAATCTGGTTTACACTTATGTTTGTTAAACGCGGTTGTGTACCGTACATTTGCTCAACTGATGGTGCAAAAATAATGTCACAGCCTACATCGGCAAGCAGACGACTATCTTGTTCTAAAGTACGAGGATAGTTGTCAAAATCTTCGCCTGGACCAAATTGAGTCGGATTTACGAAAATGCTCACAACCACAACATCACATAGCTTTTTCGCTTCACGAACAAGTGTGAGATGTCCTTCATGTAGATTTCCCATTGTTGGGACAAAACCAATAATTTTACGTGCAGCTCTAGCAGGATTTAAAGAGGCTGCAAGACCTTGTATGGTGGTTTCTGTTTTCATGAATTACAGCTCAACGTGAAAAGTATGTTCTTTGGCAGGGAATGACTGATCCTGCACAGCAGCATGGAAAGCTTTAAAGGCATCTAAAATGGCAGTTTCACCTGATTGCTCTTTCATAAAATTACGTACAAAACGCGCAACTCGACCAAAAGTTAAACCCAACATATCTTGTACAACCAATACTTGACCATCGGTTGCATTACCTGCGCCAATACCAATTACAGGCGTATTTGGGAATAATTCAGCAATTTCTTGACCCAACTGAGCAGGAACACATTCAAGTAACAATACCGCTGCGCCCGCCTCAACCACTGCTGTACAATCAGCAATGAGTTGATCTGCCGCTTCACGTGTTCTAGCTTGTAATTTATAGCCACCAAATACATGTACAGATTGAGGTGTTAAGCCTAAATGTACACAAACAGGCACGCCATTACGGGTTAAAACCTGCACGATTTCACTTAACCATGCACCGCCTTCGATTTTCACCATTTGAGCGCCAGCCTGCATGACTGTTCTTGAGTTCTGCAAAGCATCATTTAAGGTTGCATAACTCATGAATGGTAAGTCGGTCATAATCAAGGCATGCTGATTACCACGGCGTACCGCTGCCGTATGATAAGCCATATCTTCAACGGTTACTGGCAAAGTTGAATCTCGCCCTTGAATTGCCATTCCAAGAGAATCACCAATTAAGATTGTATCAATTTCAGCAAGTTCCATTGCTTTTGCCATGCTTGCATCGTAACAAGTTAGACAAGAGAACTTACGTCCTTCGGCTTTAAATTTTCTTAAGTCACTTAGACTAATCATGATGATATCCTCTACAGGAGTTTGCAGAACATAATGAATCGAGAGCTTAAGCCCAAGACTCATCCGCAAGTACAGTCAGCGTTGGCTGCTGTATCAGTTCTAAATTTTTAAGTGGCTGATCATTAATCCGTAAATCAGCATCTAAATCTAATAAGGGAATTACAACAAAATCTCGTTGTAGAATGCCTATGTGCGGCACAGTTAAGCGCTCATTGTGAATTTTTTCATTGCCATAAATAAGCAAATCCAGATCTAAGGTTCGCTCACCCCAACGACGAAGTCGTACACGACCAGCTTCTTGCTCAAAACGTTGTAAATGATCTAGCAAATCTAAAGGCGCAAGATCCGTATTTAATTCTGCAACTGCATTTAAATAATTTGGCTGGTCTTGAGGCCCCATAGGTGGACTTTGATAAAGTCTAGAAACTTTAACCATTCCTAAGGTTTTAAGCTTGGCAATGGCTTCAGATAAAATTTGACGGGAATCGCCTAAATTACTTCCTAAACCAATATAAGTGGTTATTGTCATTGCGTTGGCCCAAAAACAACTTGGCTTAAATCGCGTTGTACCCGCTTACGTTTTAAAATTGGATGATCGCCCATCACGCCTGCGTCCAAAGCAGTCGCTTTTTCAACAAATCGGCTTACTGCCTGATCTTGTCTAGTACGTTCTTTTTTCCCACGGCGAGTGCGCGGTTCCGGAATATCAACCAAAGGTTCAATTTCCGTCTCAACTTTATTATTTTCAATAGGCTCAGCAGCAGCTTTACGACGGTTTCTAGCTTTCTGACGATTATATTGGCTAATAGCAGCTTCTTTTTCGTCATTTGACATTTCTTGGTAGGATTCCCACCAGCTTCCCATTCCTTGTGTTGTGTCATCACCTGACTTTTCACGGAGTAATAGGAAGTCAAAACCCGCACGGAAGCGAGCATGCCCTGCCAATGCTTCTATTTGCTGTGGTTTTGGATTGAGCAAACGAGTCTGCATTTCCCAAACTTCACGAATAAAAGTTTCTGCAAAACGTGGAATAACTGTGCGTGTCGCTTGACGTTTTAAAACATCTAAACCAGCCTGTGCACGCGCTTCGGCTGGCACAATACCTTTAGATAAATAAAATTCACAACGCTCTAAAAACGGTTGCCACAATAAAACCGCATAGAAAAATGCAGGGTTAATTGTTTTACCCACTTGTATACGTTGATCTGTATTCTTTGCTGCTCTTAAAATAAATGCAGTGAGATTAGGCTGAATATCGGCAAAAAGTTGCTTCCAGACACCGAACTCAATCAACATTGGCAGAACACGCGCCAAATGTCCCATTGTGAACAACTTCTGAGATTCATCATATAAACGATGCGGCGAGACATCACGCAATAATTGCGTCATTTCGGCATCAAATATATCGAGAATATTTGAATCAATTTTGAAATTTAACTTGGCTGCAAAGCGTAGAGTTCGCAGCATACGCACAGGGTCTTCTTCAAAACGCTGTGTTGGATCACCCAATAAACGCAAAGTTTTGTTTTTAACATCGTCAATTGCTTTGCAGAAATCGAGCACAATAGCCTTACGCGGTTGGTAATATAAGGTATTGATAGAAAAGTCACGTCGAGCAAAGTCTTGTTCGATGGTACCCCAGTTATTGTCACGTAAAATCATGCCTGAGGCACTCGTAACTGCTTTTTTAGGAGGGGCACGGAATGTTGCAACTTCAATCAGCTCACGCCCTGAATAGACATGTGCCAATTCAAATCGACGACCAATGATTCGGCAACGTCGGCCAAAAACTTCTTTAATTTGAGCAGGTGTCGCATTGGTGACTGCATCGAAATCTTTAGGATTAAACCCTAGCATTAAATCACGGACACCACCCCCAACAATATAAGCTTCATAGCCAGCTTTAGTCAGGCTATCGATCACATCTAAAATCGAAGAAGGAAGTTGGGCTGTGGACAAACCACATTTTGACGCTCGCAAGGTTTGCAAAAGACGCTGTCTCCTACGTCAGGACGTAAATAACAAGTTGTCGCTAATCATAGCTCTAACGCACACAAAGGGCAATTTGATTCTCTGTAGTTTGCGCATGAAATGACAATTGACAAACAGATGATTTATAAACTCAACCGTGTTTTATTCTTTTCAAAAATGGCTGGACCAATGCCCTTTACGTTTTTAAATTCATCAATATTTTTAAAACCGCCATTCTTTTGGCGGTATTCTACAATCGCCTGAGCCTTTTTCTCACCAATCCCTTTTAGCTTTTGAAGCTCATCAATATTGGCTTGATTCAAGTGAACTTGCCCTGAAGAATCAGTCATTGTTGAACTTTTTGAGACATTAGAATGAGATGAGTGTTGCGTACTTAACTTCTGATCATACATCTGCTGTTTAGCTTTCCACTCCTTAAAATTTTGATCGAAAGATTGGGCCTGAATCAGTGTCGATGAAATCAGGCTCCAAAATAAAACAATAAAAATATAATACTTACTCTTCCAAAGATTCATGCTGAGCTGCATGTGTTTTTTCCCCTAACTTTAACTGCCGCTTTGCCTGATTCCACAATTCATCCATTTCAGACAAGGTCATGTCTTCTAATGTTCTTTGCTGTTTTTTCGCTTGATCTTCAATAAAAGCAAAACGGCTTCTAAATTTATGTATTGTTGATAAAAGTGATGTTTCACTTGAAATTGCAAGTTTACGTCCAACATTGACTAATGAAAACAGGCAATCTCCAAACTCATCTTGAATTTCATCAATATTTTGATTTCTTAGTGCCTGTTTGAACTCGTCTAGCTCTTCTTCTAGTTTTCCATAAGCATCTTCTACGGTTTCAAAGTCGAACCCAACTTTTGCTACATTTTCTTGAATTTCTTGTGCCTGCAATAGGGCTGGTCCATGCTTTATTTCATCTAATCTTGATTGCGGCTTGCCTTGTTTTTCTTGCCGTTTAATTTGTTTCCAAAGCTCACTTACTTGCTCTGGCGTTAAGTTATTAAATTGATCTGCCTGAAAAACATGTGGATGGCGGCGAATTAACTTTTCACTTATTGCCTCAACAACATCTTGAAAGTTAAAAGCATCTTGCTCACTAAACATTTGTGATTGAAACACGACTTGTAATAACAAATCGCCTAGCTCATTTCTGATTTCATCGATATTACCCTGACGGACAGCAGCCTCAACTTCATATGCTTCTTCAATCGCATATTTAGTCAGTGACATTGGGGTTTGTTCTTGATCCCACGGACATTTTTCTCGTAACTCTTGCATGATTTTAAGCAATTTATCCATGGTAACCCTCAAGTTTAAAAAGTCGGTCAGTAAAACTAAGATTTTAATTTGTTATGATCAAAATCAAAGCGATTAAATCAGTCGCACTATTGTACTGACAAAGAGAAAAAAGATGAGACACAGTATTCTGATTAGTGGTGCCGCTCAAGGTATTGGGGCAGAAATTGCACGTGTATTTTACCAACAGGGATATAAAGTAGGCATTTATGATATTAATGAGTCGCTTGCTCAAAAACTTGCAAGTGACTTAGGGCCAAATGCATGTGCTGGCTATCTAGATGTAAGTGATTACAACCAATGGCAACACATATTAAAAGAGTTTACTGACTGGGCTGGTGAACTTAACATCTTGGTAAATAACGCCGGTATTTTATATTCTGGTGCATTTGAAACGACTGATATTAAATCCCACCAAAGAACAATAAATATTAATGTAAACGGTGTCATCAATGGCTGTCATGCTGCACTCCCCTATTTAAAGCAAGCTTCTTTTGCACGAGTCATCAATCTCTCTTCAGCTTCTGCAATTTATGGGCAGGCCGATTTGATTTCTTATTCAGCTAGTAAATTTGCTGTTCGCGGAATTACTGAAGGCTTAGATGTGGAATGGAAGAAATACGGTATTCGTGTTTTAGATGTGATGCCGCTATTCGTACAAACTGCAATGGTTAACAATATGGATGCAGGCACTATTCAAAATATGGGGATAGATTTAACTCCAAATGATATTGCTCAGCAGGTGCTTACGCTTGTAGAGAAAAAGGCTCATTTCTGGACGCCAACTCACACTCCAGTTGGCATAAAAACCAAACTACTTTATCAACTTTCGACTTTAAGCCCACAGTTTTTAAATCGACTCACTAACATTTATTTATCAAGAAAGTAATTCGAATTAAAAAGGCTGTCATTTGACAGCCTTTTTACTCAATTTATTTAAACACCTTGAATCATGCGTCGCGCACTAATAATCCCAGGTTGCTGCTCTAAGCGTGCCAATAAGCGAGAAAGCTGTGCTAAACCCTTAACCTCAATTAACAACTTCATATTGGCAATACCATCTGCCTCAGAAATTGTATTAACCTGACGAATATTGATTTGGTCAGAGAAAATCACTTGAGTTAAGTCTTTAAGCAGACCACGACGATCATAAGCTTCCACCACAATTTGAACGCTTTGACCACGTGTTGGCTGCATTTCCCAATCGGCTTCAACAGCACGCTCTGGTTCCTGCTTAATCATACGCTGATAATCTGAACAAATGACTTTGTGGATACTGACACCACGGTTCAAAGTAATATATCCAGCGATTGACTCACCATGCACGGGCTGACAGCACTGAGCGATGTGCAACTCTACATTGTCTAAACCATCAATTAAAATTCCATGAGCCGACAACGTATGGCTAGCACGTGGATTTAATGCTGGTTTAAGCACTAGTTCAGGTTCATCCTGATCTAGATGCATTTGGCGGTTCACCTGATTAATCAAGGCATGTAAGCTAATATCACCGCTTACCAGACTCACCAAAATGTCATCACCTGTTTTTACATTAAAATGTGATGAATAATCATTTAGGTCGATACTTTTTGGGTGAATCGCTAGACGAGCTAACTCTTTATTAAGAAGTTCACGGCCTACTTCAAGATTTTTACTACGATCTTGCTGTCTAAACCAATGACGCAACTTGTCACGAGCACGAGAGGTCTTAATATAACCTAAAGAATTCACCAACCAATCTCGGTTTGGATCACGATCTTTTTTAGTTAAAATCTCAACCTGTTCGCCAGTTTTTAAAGTATAGGTTAATGGCACATAACGCTGGTTAACTCGCGCTGCGTAACACTTGTTCCCTACTTCCGTATGCACATGATAAGCAAAATCTAAAACTGTCGAGCCACGAGGCAATTCCTTAATATCACCATCACGACTGAAAACATAAATCTTCTCAAAACCTTCAAAATCTTGTAGTTGATCAAAGCCTTCTGTTTCATCTTCGTTTTGATGTACTGTCGTTTCATTGCGTTCTTGGTAGTGTTCTAGAACGGCACGCAATGAATGCAAACGATGGTTAAAGGAATGGTCGGTATTCTTTGAACCTTCTTTATAGTTAAAGTGCGAACATACACCCAACTCTGCTTCGTCATGCATCTCATGAGTACGAATTTGTACTTCAAGCGATTTATTTTCAGCAATTACAGCAGTATGCAAAGAGCGATAACCATTTGCTTTTGGGTTGGTAATATAGTCATCAAACTGATGAGGAATATGACGCCAGATTTGATGAACAATACCCAAAGAGTGGTAACACTCTGGGACACTATTAACCAACACACGTAGGGCACGAATATCATAGAGCTGATCAAAACTCAGGTTTTTGCTTTTCATTTTTCGATAAATCGAATAAATGTGCTTTGCCCGACCTGTGATTTCTGACTCGATTCCGTAAGACGCCAACTCATTTTTTAAACGATCAATCACGAACTGAATATAATGTTCACGCTCTAAACGTTTTTCATTCAGTAATGACGCAATTTCTTTATAACGATCTGGAGCTAAATAGCGAAAAGCGAGATCTTCAAGTTCCCATTTAAGCTGAGCAATACCGAGTCGATGTGCCAATGGCGAATAAATAGTAAGAATTTCACGTGCTACACGTTCTTGACGTTCACGAGAGGAATTTGCCAGCTCTCGTAAAGAATAGGTACGTTCAGCAAGTTTAATTAAAACAACACGAACATCTTCGGTGACCGAAATCAGCATTTTATAAATGCCACTTAAATGTTCTCGTTGATTGTTATTGAAGTGGTCTTCTAACCGCTTATTTTTTTCAATGAGTTCCGAGAGTTTACCCATTGCCAAAGCGCCTTTGACAAGGTTATAGACCTGATCTCCAAATTTCTTTTTTACTTCTTCTATATCAGTAATGTCTTCACGCACACTACGATAGAGCATAGCTGCCGATAGAGTATCTTCATCTACATGGAGATGTGCCAAAATGTCGGCCATTCCAACGCCAGTAGCGAAAGTATTGGACCGATGATTAACCGTTGATGCTAACTCTTTTTGCAGGGTTTCATTCGCAACTTTTTCAAGCTGTTCAAGCTTCGCCCCATCTAATATTTCACGCACCCGATCCAACCATGAGGCTAAACCGATTTGCGTTTCGGCGGCATGCTCTACAGTCGTTTCCTCGGACAACTCAGTTAGTTGTTCAGGTAACTGTTCACGTACTGTGACCATACCATTCTCCTCAATATGTAACTCATGTTTTTAATCGTTTATCTCTTGAATTTTTTCAAATAGTGCAATGGATTCAACATGTTCTGTGTGCGTAAACATGTCCATCACCGCTGCTTTTTTTAACTGGTAACCATATTGGACCAAAACACCTGCATCCCTTGCCAGTGTAGCTGGATTACATGACACATAAACGATTCTTTTTGCTCCAAAATTTGATACATACTGCATAATTTCATATGCACCAGCACGAGGAGGATCAATCAATAATGCATCAAATCCTTGATTTGCCCAAGAATGATGCGAAAAATCTTTTGTTAAATCTTGTGAAAAGAAGGTTGCCTGCACCAAACTATTGCATTTTGCATTAGCTGTTGCTCGCTTCACCATTTCTTCACTCCCTTCCACACCAACAACCTGTCCACTCTCACCAACACATCGTGCTAACGGGAGTGAGAAATTGCCTAAACCACAAAATAGATCAAGTACTTTTTCACCTGATTGCAATTGAAGCAATTCACATGCCAATTGAACCATTTGTTCATTTACTGTGGCATTGACCTGCGTAAAATCCAATGGCGAAAAAGCAAAATTTACATTAAACCTCTCTAAAGCATAATGTAAACGTGAAGCGCCTTTTTCATCATCAATACGATGAATACTTTCAGGGCCCTTAGGTTGCAAATACAACTGCCACCCTTTTTCTAACGCAAATTGCTTTAATTGGTTGACATCAGAATTGTTTAATTTTTCTACATGACGAACCAATAAAGAAATTTCATGATCACCTTTTGCTAATTCTACATGACCAATATGCGCTTTGCCTTTTAGACTTTGGAGTAAAGTGCGTAACTCAGGCAAACTATTTGATAAATTTTTATCCAAAACGCTACAACTATGGATAGAAGTTAAGCGATTACTATGATGTTCACGAAACCCCATAATTAAGCGATCTGACTTCGGCAAATATCGCACACCAATTCGTGCTCGGCGGCGATAATCACTTTGTAAAGACCGAATCGGTTCTAGCCACTGTTCAGGTTGAATACCTGCAAAATGCTGTAAATGTGATTGGAGTACACTTTGCTTTAAACGGATTTGTTCATCAGGATGGATATGCTGCATGCTACAGCCACCGCAAATACCATAATGAGGACAAATTGCATCTATACGATGAGTTGACGGTTCTCCTAACAACTGCACCATCTCAGCTTCTTCAAGACGCTTTGCTTGATGGGTAATCTTGGCCTTTACAGTTTCTCCGGGCAATGCATAACGAATAAAAACTTTCTTGCCATGCTTATCTGCGGGATGATCAGGATGAGAACCATAATGCGCAATTCCCCGCCCCTCATGAGAAAGTGTTTCAACCTGAAAAATATATTCAGGTTGTTGGGGCTTGCGAGATTTGGCTTGTTGTTTCAAAGGATGAACCTAAAAATCTAAAGGATTAAAATAATGTGAAGTAAATTCAGTATGTTTTGAGGTACGTTCCCATACTTCAAGAAAATCTGCTTGCTGAGGAATATTTTTCAAATAATCAATACTAGAGTTTACCCAATCATTATGCTCATCTACAGTTAATTGTCCTTTTAATAACAACCAACGTACATAGACGAACCATGTATTAAGTACATCTCCTTCACAATAGCTGGTCAGTTTTAACCACTGCTGCGTACGGACATATTCCGGCACATGATAACCCGACTCGCCGCGCTTACCCGGCAAACCTAAAATGCAGGCAATATCATCAAGTTTTTGGAAATTACGCCCATTAAACATTGCCATCACGTCCATTAAATCAATGTGACGATGGTGATAACGGTTTTGGTAATTATTAAAACGCTTCTGGCTATCAATCTCACCTTGATCAAACAAGCCCGGTGCAGAAAGCCCATGATACATTGCGCGAAATAGAATAACGGGTAAATCAAATTGTGAGCCGTTCCAACTCACTAAAGTCGGATGACGCTTATCAAAAATTGACAAGAATTTCTGCAAAATCTCGGCTTCAGAATAGTTTTCCCGACTAAAAGAAAACAATCTAAAACCAGACTCATCAATCCATAGACCAGAAATACAAACAATTTCGTGCAATGGTAAGCGCTGAAAATCCATGCCAGATTCTTGACGGCGCAGTTTAGTCAATGCTTGCTCTACATCAGCCTCTGGCAAATCAAGATGATATAAATGCGCTCCCGCTTTTAAATCAGTTAAAGTTTCAATATCAAAAACTAAGGTTGGGAAACGCATTATTTCTCTCAATTATGAGTTATCGTCCTGTACTGAAAACAGTCCTGTAGACAAGTAGCGGTCGCCACGGTCACAGATAATGCAAACAATAACAGCATCTGGATTTTCTTCTGCAATTTTGATGGATGCCCATACCGCACCACCTGAGGATGTACCCGCACTGATGCCTTCCATACGTGCTAATTTACGCATGGTTTTTTCAGCATCAATTTGTGGGATATCAATGGTACGATCCACACGGCTACTATCAAAAATAGTAGGTAAATATTCTTTTGGCCAACGGCGAATACCAGCAATACTTGATCCATCCGCTGGTTGTAAACCAACAATCTGAATATCTGGATTTTGTTCTTTTAAATATTTAGAAACACCCATGATGGTACCAGTCGTACCCATTGAGCTTACAAAATGGGTAATTTTCCCACCTGTTTGTTTCCAAATTTCAGGACCAGTCGTTAAGTAATGAGCTTCAACATTGTCGGGATTACCAAACTGATTTAAAACATGACCTTTACCTTCTTTTTCCATTTGCAAGGCTAAATCACGTGCACCTTCCATGCCTTGCTGCGGTGTTACTTCAATCAGCTCTGCACCATAAGCCAGCATCGCATCTTTACGCTCCTGACTCATGTTGTTTGGCATAATAAGTTTCATTTTATAGCCACGCATTGCAGCAACCATTGCCAAAGCAATACCCGTGTTACCACTGGTTGCCTCAATCAAAGTGTCACCTGGCTTAATTTGACCACGTTTTTCTGCCTGCATAATCATGTTATATGCAGGACGGTCTTTTACAGAACCTGCCGGATTATTACCTTCCAATTTTGCTAAAACCGTCGCTTGCGTATGAGAAGCCAATCGCTGCAAACGAACTAGAGGTGTCTTACCTACATAGTGATCTAACAAAAATTCGTCAGCTAAAAAGTCAGGTTGTGTATTACTCATGATCAACACCTATATCGAGGTGGGCCTATTGTATGAAAAAATGCTCGGTACTGCACCCATTTCAATATGCTTTTTCATGAAAGCGATTAAAGCGCGGTCATTTATAAAATGCCGTCTGTTTTAAAATAAAGCGTGATAAGATGCCGTACAGAGAGATAAATCTGATGTAGCCATGTCTAATTTCAATAAAACCTTATCGAAACGCTTACGTCTGAATCATGCATATGGGCAATTGATTGCTCTAATTTTTGTGCCGATTATGATTTTAACAGGGGTCGGTGCTTTTCTGGTTTTAACTGAAACGTCACATTCGGTAAAACAACAACAGCTACATCATGCCTCAGCAATTTTAGCTCGCTACAATCAAATTGCGAAAGATTTGTATACGCTGGTCGAACTACAGCCCGATGAATACGATCATGCTCAGCACATCATGCAAAGCATGTTTAGCGAAAAAAATCTTAAACGCGCAGTACTCATCGATAACAACGGACAGACTTATTTAAGTATTGGTTACCGTGATAATCGTTATTGGCCTAGCTTTCCCAGTAGTAATAGTTTTTTTGGTCCAATCTCTTATAACCACAACAATATTTATGGCCTACAGATTAGTAATAAAGCTGGAAAAGCGCCTGTCTGGTTAGTGATTGAAATGGATAACCAGCCCCTAGAGTTGGCACGTTATCGCATTATGATTGCTCTCGTCATTACTGGATTAATGACCTTACTGTTACTTTTACTTTGCTTGAATTTTTATTCTCGTCGCTGGATTGCGCCGATGTATGAAATTCGCATGCAGTTACAACGTCTAAATGCAGATACTCTAGACCAGCACCTAGTCATTAATAGTACTGGGGAACTACGCTTACTACAGCGAGACATCGCAAACGTTGTTAAGCGATTGCACTTTAGCTTTTTAGAATTAAAAGAACACACTGAACAGACAGAAGAAGACTTACGCAGAACATTAGATACCTTAGAAGTCCAAAACATTACCTATCGCCAAGCACGTGACCAAGCGATTTCATCAAATCAGGCAAAGTCAGTTTTCCTTGCCAATATTAGTCATGAGCTTCGAACGCCTCTCAACAGTATTGATGGTTTTATTCATTTATTGCTTCGTCAGCAAAATTTAAATAATGAACAAAATCTTTATTTACAAACCATTCGCAAGTCATCTGCCCATTTATTGGCATTAATTAACGATGTATTAGATTTCTCAAAAATTGATGCAGGTAAGTTAGAGCTTGAAACAGCGCCATTTGACTTAGAAGAAGCCATTTTTGATGTCATGGATATGCTGTCTCCTTTGGCTGCTCAAAAACATATCGCCATGGCTTTTTACTATGCCGACAATATTCCACAACAAGTGATTGGTGATGCTTTACGCTTCAAGCAAATTCTGACCAACTTGATTTCTAATGCAATCAAGTTCACTCCAGATGGTGAGATTATTGTTCGTGTTCGTATGGAACATGATGATATTGGGCAATGTCTGCTTCATTTTAGTGTTCAAGATAGTGGTATTGGCTTAAGTGGTACAGATCGTAAAAAATTATTTGAATCATTCTCGCAAGGTGATGCATCAGTTACACGTCAATTTGGAGGTACTGGTTTAGGCCTTGCCATTTCTAAACAGCTTGTTCATCTGATGCATGGTCAAATTGGTTTTGAGGACAATCAAGAACGTGCACCGACAGAAAAAGGCTCTACGTTCTGGTTTACCGCACAATTTGTGGTAGATGAAGATTACGAAATCGAACATCCGCACTTTGAGCATTTACAAGTGGTGTCTTATCTTGCTCACCCTGCTACAGCAAGTGTTTTACGTTATTACCTTGAAAACTACCATGTTCCTCATATCGAAACACAATCGATTCTGGACTTGTTTAGTCGTTTAAAACATCTCGATCAAAAAGATAATACGTGGCTTATCGTTGATCATAGCGGTGATACCGAAGCGTTATTAAAAGAAATCCGTAGCCGTTATCAAGGCAATTTAGCCGTCTATGGCTATCAAATGACGCTTGAGCCAAACATGCTCAGTGAATATCGTGCTCGTCCTCTATATCAACCATTAAGCCGTAGTGGACTCATTCAATTATTAAGCAACCAACCTATTTTTGAAGAAGAACAACAAGATTTTAATGGTCAGGGTTTACACATTCTGGCAGTAGATGACCATTTACCAAACTTAATTGTTTTAGAAGCTTTGTTGGGTGAATTAAACGTTAAAACAACTAAAGCGTTAAGTGGTCAAGAAGCGCTTAACCTTATTCAAGAACGAATTGACCAAAAACTTAAACCATTTGATTTGGTATTTATGGATATCCAAATGCCGGTTATGTCGGGCATTGATACCACACGTGCTATCCGTTCTTTAGAGTCAACGCTCGATGGAGAAATGCAGCTTCCAATTATTGCGTTAACGGCCCATGCCCTTGCCGATGAAAAGCAAAAGCTTCTTAAAGTAGGCATGAATGACTATGTCACCAAGCCAATTCAAATGGAGCAAATCATCCAGATCTTAACGCAATGGACTAAAAACAACTTTACAGCAAAAGCCATAGATAAAGACCACCACGTAGTTGCAGAAGCTTTAGACCCGCAAATTTTAAACTGGCAACAAAGTTTGCAACTTGCAGCAAATAAAGAAGACTTAGCACAAGATCTACTCAAAATGTTAGTTGATAGTTTTCCAACTGAGCTAGACGAAATGCAGCAGCTCATTGAGCTTGAAGACTTCCCTCAACTTGAGCATGTTTTACATCGCCTGTATGGTGCCACTCGCTATGTAGGTGTCCCGAAACTACAGCAAGTTACAGGTGACTTTGAACAATTTATTTCAACGTTACGTAAAGAACGCCGTATAGCAGATGAAGGCTTCACTGAAGAAGTTATACAGCGCTTTGATGAATTAGGTCTTGTCGTTAAAGAGGTAGAAAGTGCTGCTCACCAGATCTTGGTGATACCTGACTAACATATCTACCAAATAGGCATGACTGAGCTGTCATGTTTCCAGATTACAGCCATGTTATGCTCCGTTCATCTATAAAAAAAGAAGCGGGAATCTCATGGCACTCTTACGTATTGAAAAAAATAATGGCATTGCAACGGTATATTTAAACCGTCCAGACAAACGCAATGCGATGAGTTTTGCCTTATTAAAAGAATTAGTTTCAACTGCAAAAGCAATTAAAAAGGATAGAGATATTCGCTGTGTTATTTTGACAGGCGAAGGAAATGTGTTTAGTGCTGGCATTGATTTATCTGACCTCAACAATCCTAAAAACTCTGCTTTTGCCATTTGGGAACTTGTAAAACCAGGACAAAGTCTTTTTCAAAAAGCATTTCTGACTTGGCAGAATTTACCTGTACCTGTTATTGCGGCACTAGAAGGATATTGTTTCGGCGCTGGTATGCAACTCGCCTTGGCTGCTGACATTCGAATTTCTCATCCAGAAACAAAAATGTCGATTATGGAAAGCCGCTGGGGTTTAGTTCCTGATATGGGACTTACTCGCTCATTAAAAGGTTTAATTAGCGTTGACCTTGCAAAAGAACTCACCTTAACTGCCCGTGTTTTTGATGGAAACTATGCAAAAGAAATTGGTCTTGTAACTCATTTAAGTGATTCTCCTTTAGAGAGAGCAAATGAGATTGCATCTGAAATGTTGCAGCGCTCACCTGATGCCCTCACTGCGGCAAAACGTGTACTTGACGCAATGGAACATCAACCAGAAAAGTCATTACGTCTAGAAAAAATCTGGCAACTTAAATTATTACTTGGTAAAAATAGCAAACTTGCTCGTAAAAAAGACAAACATCCGGAAGTTAATTTTTTACCACGCCAATATAAATAAGAGCTTAGATTATGAATTTTGATCGCAACACCCCTATTGCTTTTTTAGGCATAGGGCTTATGGGAAGTCGGATGGCAACCCGCCTTATTCAAGCTGGCTTTCAAGTTGCTGTTTGGAATCGAACCGTCTCTGCATGTGACGAACTTATTGATATCGGTGCACAACCTTTAGAACTTTCAAATATTGGTGAGTATCCAGTTATTTTAATCTGTCTGGCAGATGACAAAGCAGTAGAAGCAGTATTTGAGCAAATTCAGCCTAACTTAAAAGCTAAACAGGTTATTGTTGATTTCTCGAGTTTATCTGTTGCCGCAACGAAAACTCTTGCTCAAGCAGCTGCTACCCATGAGGTCACATGGATTGACTCACCTGTATCAGGTGGAACAGCAGGTGCAGAACAAGGCACACTTGTCATTTTTGCAGGCGGTGATGCTCAAACCATTACAGAATTAACTCCTATTTATAATGTTCTATCCCAACGTGTGACTCGCATGGGAGATACAGGAACTGGCCAAGCCACCAAAATTTGTAATCAACTTATTGTTGCAGCAAACAGCGCTCTTATTGCAGAGGCTGTCGCACTTGCAGATCGAGCTGGTGTAGATACAACTTTGCTTGCTCCTGCTCTAGCTGGTGGATTTGCTGACTCCAAACCCTTTCAAATTCTAACTCCACGCATGGCAACTCATACCTTTGAACCAGTTCAGTGGAAAGTTCAAACATTATCCAAGGATCTTAACAACGCAGTAACATTGGCTAACAATGTTAATTTAGACATCCCAGTTGCACAAAAAGCTCTACTACAGCTACAAACTCACCAAAAAAATGGCTTTGCTGAGAAAGATTTAGCTACTATGATTCAATTAATAGAGCAAAAATAAACGGAGTTTGAGTATGGGTCGTCTTGCAGTCAATTTATCCATGATTTTTACCGAAGTTCCTTTAATTGAACGCTTTGCTCTGGCGCATGCACAGGGCTTTGAATATGTAGAAATTCAATTTCCTTATGAATTGGCTATTTCAGATATTCAAACTCAACTCGAACGCTACAACCTTAGCCTCTGCCTAATCAATGTGCCTGCTGGTGATCTTATGCAAGGCGGAAATGGTTTAGCTGGCGTACCCGGTCAAGAAACAGCTTTTCGTGAAGCTTTAGAATTAGCGATTAGCTATGCCACTGCTTTAAAAGTTCCCCGTGTTAACATTTTGGCAGGGAAACAGCCTCTAGATGCCGACCTACTCCCTTGTTTGAAAACATTAGCAGCTAATTTAAAACTTGCCTGTAACTTACTTAGTGAACACGGTATAGAACCCGTTTTTGAAATGATTAACGGTACAGATATGCCACGCTTTTTGGTGCAGAACATTGCGCAGGGACAAGAAATGCTAGAAGCGGTCAATCACCCTGCCCTAAAAATGCAATATGACTGCTATCACATGGCGATGATGGGCGAAGATGTACTTGAGGGTTTGCAAGAAAATATTAACTTAATTGGACATATTCAATTTGCGGACTGTCCGGGCCGTCATGAACCAGATACAGCCCAAATCCCTTATGAACAAATATTTTCTTGGTTAAAGCAAAGCTCTTATCAAAACTATATTGCAGCAGAATATAAGCCTGAAAATACTTCAAATCAGTCATTTACCTGGAAGAAAAAGTATTTTTCGGATGATGTAAATATATAAACTGTTACGACTTCTGATTGAAATTTAGCGCGAAAACCACTATATTAGATAGTGAGTAATTGTCAGGAAAATGTACCCTATATGAATTTAGAACCATCGCCCAGCGTGTCTAATTCTCACGATTTCGCAATGAACACCTCAAATAAAGACGTACAGACTTGTCTCAAAGTTGTTCATGACGCTTTAGTTGATGTAAAAGCAAAAGATATTCTCCAGTTAGATGTTAGCTCAATTAGCAATGTCTCTGATGCTATTGTAATTGCAAGTGGTACTTCTACTCGCCATGTCAAAGCACTCGCTGACAATGTTGCAGAAGAAGCTCGAAAAGCCGGTTTCCGCCCGATTGGCGTTGAAGGTGAACGAGATGCAGAATGGATCTTGATTGATCTCGGCTTTGTTGTAGTACATGTGATGCTACCAACAGCTCGTAAATTCTACGATTTAGAAAGCTTATGGCGTACCGCTCCAGAGTCGGTTGCTTAAAATTTTGCTTTTAAAAAAAGCGGCTCTTTTGAGCCGCTTTTTTTATTTATTTGCTAGTTATAAGAATTAAAAAGGAGAGCCAGACCCCAATTTCGATATTCTAGTTTGTAGTATATTGATATGCTCAGGTTTTTCTTCAACATATAGTAGATCTAACAACTCATTAGCTTTTCTAGAAATTCTACCAGCGATCACCCTAATATCTTTTTTTGCTCTTTTTGAAACACAATTCAAGCTTCTCATTTGATCCAAAACCATTCCAGAGATGCATATCGAATAGAATCTAGCCTCCCCTTCCAAACCATTTTTCAAATGATCCATCCGACCATCTTTTTCCATTCTTAAAGAAAGGTTAGTTAATGATGGATGTGTATAATCTGATAAAAACTTATATAAAGAATCAAATAGTAAAATATCTTCTTCATACCTACTACTATTTAACATTGAATAATTCGAAATATATCCCTTAAATTTCTTTCCATCAGACTTCCTAATAATTACTCTTTTATCCTCATCTCCCTTATTATTTTTAGCATATACATACAATCCCTGAGACAACCCCACAGGCACATCAATTAAATTTATAAGTTGATCAGGACAATTCACTGCAAAAACAATATGGATATAATTTTCATATATATGTCTTACCAAAGGCAGACTATTACTACTCATTCTTTCATTTAGTAATACATCAATAGCTCGAAGAGCATTTGCAGTCTGTGTTACATGTAAAAGCACATAGTCATCCACAGTAAAAAATTTACTCGAACTTTTTTCTTTTATTGCTGACTTTAATATTTCATTTTCCAAAATATAACCAATACAAATAATACAAGCGGAAACCTCCTCAGTAAAAGACTGGAATAAAACCTCTAATTTACTTAATTTTTTTGAAACTCCACTAAAATACTCATCAATTGCATTATTCCAATCCTCTAAATCCTTGCCTGTTGCTAGCTTTTCATTTTCCTCTGTCAATAAAAGCCCATCAGTCTTTTGATATGCGTAAATGAATTCAGGTGCTATTTTAGCCTCCTCCATACCCCTAACCATTTCACGCTGTATATCAACATCTGACAGCAGATATTTAGCAAGAAATACTGGATCATTTTTGTGAGGCTTTCTCTCAAATACTTGCAAGAAGTGTTCTTCAGCTTGTCGTAAAAGTTTTATTGCCTCGTCTATTAATGGAATTTTTTTCAATACCACCCCATTATCATTAACACACCACTTTAGATCAGTTTGTTTACAACACTGCGCGTATGTTCTCCCGCTTTCACAAGGACACTTTGTTCTGCCATGAATTTCTCGCGTATGACTTTTTTGATTTCCAGTAATCATTTCACACCCTCAGTATCAAAAAAACATTCGAATTAACTCTTTGGCTTTAGTTATATAAGAACTGATCGTCGGTCTTACCTAAATTTGACATGACAAATTGTCAAATTTACAGCAATATACAAACTCTTGAAGTCCTCACCAATAAATAGCATAACCGGAGCACAGAAAGTGAGAATATTAATTACGGGCGCCAACACAGGGATTGGCTTTGCCACAGCAGAACAACTCGTTAAACAAGGGCAACATGTTATTTTAGCGTGTCGAAATCCAGAAAAAGCTCAAGCTGCACAAAATAAATTACGCTCACTCAACCAAGGACAAGTCGATTTAGTTTCTCTCGATCTAAACAGTCTTGAATTAACTCGAAAGACAGCCAACGAGATTGCAGATCGCTATGGTAGCCTTGATGTACTCATTAACAATGCAGGGTTATTTGCCAAAACCAAACAACTGACTGTCGATGGTTTCGAACAGCAATTTGGTGTTAATTATTTAGGCCATTTTTTACTAACTCAAAAATTACTTCCAGTTTTACAACAATCTCCGCAAGCACGGATTATTCATCTCGCATCCATCGCACACTGGGTGGGATCCATTAAACCTAACAAGTTTCATGCAGAAGGTTTTTACAATCCCCTGTTCTATTATGGGCAATCGAAGCTTGCGAATTTACTATTCAGCAATGCATTAGCAGAACAACTAGCAGGTAGTTCAATTACCAACAATGCATTGCATCCTGGTGGTGTCGCTTCTGATATTTATCGCGACTTACCAAAACCAGTTTATGCAGCGATGAAATTAGGCTTAGTCCCAACCTCAGTTCCAGCAAATCTCATTACAGAAATGGCAACCGGAGATGCATGGCAGAATCGCAATGGCGAATATGTCAGTGCGCATATGCCAGACTGGAAATCTTCACACGCAAAAAATCAGAAACTTGCACGTGACCTCTATCAACAGTCAATGGACCTTTTAGAAAAATTTCTTTAAACAAATAGACCAAATAAAAAAGCCACCCTCGGGTGGCTTTTACAATCATGTTTGAGGTCAGATTAGTGACCACCACCATTGATTGCTTTTGTCATATCTTCAACAACTTTCTTAGCATCACCAAAGATCATCATTGTTTTTTCGTTATAGAACAAATCGTTGTCCAGACCTGCATAACCTGTTGCCATAGAACGCTTAATCACCATGATTGTACGTGCTTTATGTGCTTCAAGAATCGGCATACCATAAATTGGTGAAGTTGGATCATCTTTCGCAGCAGGGTTTACTACGTCGTTTGCACCAATTACAAGCACCACATCAGTTGCAGGGAAGTCTGAGTTAATCTCATCCATTTCCAAGATGTCCTCATATGCTACGTCTGCTTCAGCAAGCAATACGTTCATATGACCAGGCATACGACCAGCAACTGGATGGATCGCAAAACGAACGCGAACACCTTGCTCTTTTAGAATTTCACACAATTCTTTCACAGCATTTTGTGCACGACCTTGCGCCATACCATAACCCGGTACAATCACAACGCTATCCGCATTTGACATCAAGAAGCCAGCATCATCAGCAGAACCAGAACGGTGGTTACGCTGAACTTGCTCACCTTTAGCAGCTGTAGCAACCGCTGCACCACCCATTGCACCACCAAACAATACATTGATGATTGAACGGTTCATTGCTTTACACATGATGTACGACAGAATCGCACCAGATGAACCTACGAGAGAACCCGCAACGATCAACATGTTGTTTTCAAGTGTAAAACCAATACCTGCCGCAGCCCAACCCGAGAATGAGTTAAGAAGTGATACCACTACAGGCATATCACCACCACCAACTGGTGCAATCCATACCCAGCCAAATGCAAGTGCAAGTGCTGTCATTGCCCAGAATGCAGTCATGTTGCCAGTGGTAAAGAAGTAGAAACCACAAGCCAACATCGCAATAAAGATAAGCGCTTGAACCGGTTTAACCCATGCACCAGAAATCGTTTTCGCCCATTTTTTTGCAGCCAATTTACCGTATGCAAATACAGATGCAGTAAAGGTAATCGCACCAACAAAACAACCTACGAACAATTCAAATAAGTGAACACTGCTCATGTGCACATGTTGCACACCAGCCGCAGTTAAAGCCGCCTCATTTTGAGCAAACAATTCAGTGAGTTGGTTGTTATGTAAAATTGCAGCAATTGCAATTAGGACAGCAGCCAAACCAACTAACGAGTGCATCAACGCAACAGTTTCAGGCATTTGAGTCATTGGCACAGTACGAGCACGCGCAATACCAACGATTGCACCCAACACCATTGCACCAACAATCATCCAGATGACTGGGTTATTCGCAACAAAGAAGGTCGTAACTACAGCAATCGCCATCGCGATCATACCGTAACGGTTACCTTGAATTGCTGTTTTAGGGCCAGACAAACCACGAAGCGTCAAGATAAAGAGAATTGCGCCTACAAGGTACAACCAATTTGCATTTGCTTGAATAAATTCCATGTCAAAGCCCTCTTATTTCTTTTGCTTAGGCTTGAACATTTCCAACATGCGTGCAGTTACTGCAAAGCCGCCGAAAATATTAATGCTTGCCAAAAATACCGCAATCGCACCCAGTACGCTCACCACATTCACACTTTGAAATGCAACGTTAGCATCTACACCCAAAATAGGCAGACCCACAGTTTGCAACATTGCACCCACTACAATAATAGATGACAACGCATTGGTTACTGCCATAAGTGGTGTATGTAAAGCTGGTGTAACACCCCAAACTACGTAATAACCTACGAAGATGGCAAGGACGAAAATTGTAATAGTTTCAACCATGAGAAATCTCCTTAACCACGCTTAAGCAGTACTTGACCGCCATGAGTGACCAATAGGGCTTTTTGGATTTCGTCTTCTTGATTAATCGCAAAGTTTTTCTCTTTGTCGAATAAAGTTTCTACGAAATTGAATACGTTACGCGCATATAGTGCGGAAGCTTCTGTCGCTACAGTTGCCGGAATATTTGGAACACCCAAAATTTTCACGCCATTTTCTGTAAACACAGTCTCGCCCACTTTAGAGCCTTCAACGTTACCACCAGTTTCAACAGCCATATCTAAAATGACAGAGCCTGGTTTCATCTTGGCAACAGTTTCAGCCTTAATCAGACGCGGTGCATCACGACCCGGCAACAATGCAGTTGTAATCACGATGTCAGCGTTAGATACAGCCTTGTCAACAATCGCGGCTTGGTCTTTGATGTATTGCTCACCCGGCATCCATCCATAACCATTTTTAGCGGCGTCCGCTGCACGTTGCTGCTCTTCTTCAGACATTGGTACGTCTAACCACTTACCACCTAAAGATTCAACTTGATCTTTTGCTGTAGGACGTAAATCAGTTGCTTCAACAATTGCACCTAAACGTTTTGCCGTTGCAATTGCCTGAAGACCTGCAACGCCCACGCCCATAATCACAACACGAGCAGGTTTTACAGTACCAGCAGCAGTCATAAGCATTGGGAACATACGTTGATATTCAGCGGCAGCAAGCAAAACTGATTTATAACCAGAAAGGTTTGCCTGAGAAGACAATACGTCCATGTTCTGCGCACGAGAAAGCGTACGAGGAAGCAATTCCAATGCAAAAGCAGAAACTTGCTGATTCGCAAACTGATCTAGCTCGGTATTACGATAAGGATCAAACATTGCTACAACAGCAGTATTTGCTGGAAGTTTTTGAATTTCCCCGCCTTGTGGCGCACGAACTTTCAAAATAATTTGACTACCCGTATAGGCATCATCCGTAATGGTTGCACCGACCTGTTCATAAGCACTGTCAATGTACGCAGCCTTTACACCGGCACCACGTTCAATCACAACGCTATGACCAGCGCTAATCAACTTCTTTACTGTCTCTGGCGTAGCAGCTACACGATTTTCACCGACGACAGTTTCGGTTGGGATTCCGATTTGCATGAGCGTTCCTCAAGCTAATTTCTCATTGTCAAAAACATTGCTAAGCTGCAATGTTTCCCCCATGTGTATTCTTTGTACAGAATTTGGATTCTAATTGAACTTTTTTAAAATACCACCCAATATTTATTTAATAAATACCCATATTTTGAACTGATGATTCACGATATTTGATTTGAGGTGTAACATAGGAAGCTTTTTCTTTTTTTGCAGACAACAGTCTCTCTTATACAGTCTTGTATATGAAAATTTCTTTATCTTCGTTTCAAATCGGGTCTTTTTTTGCTCTTTGCTCTGCTTTTCTATTCAGTACAAAAGCAATCTTTATTAAACAGACTTATGCCCTTTCTCCATTAGTAGACGCTACAGTCCTGATGGCTTTACGCATGTTAAGCGCTTTACCGTTCTTTCTATTAATTTGCTGGTTTAACAGGCATCATAATCAGGGCATAAAAAAGAAGGATTGGCTAATTTTAATTTTTGCTGGTCTATTAGGCTACTACTTTGCCAGCTGGCTCGATTTTATGGGTCTGATGTTTATTAGTGCTTCACTCGAACGAATTATTCTATTTTTATATCCTACTCTCACCGTCATAGTCTCAAGCTTGCTCTACAAACAAAAATTAGATGCAAAAAGTTTATTTGCCATTTTTCTTAGTTATGGTGGAACTGTATTGGTCATGCTTCAAGAGCACAACAATGCACCAATTCAGGGCAACTTCTGGTTAGGCACAAGTCTCGTGTTTGCGAGTGCTGTAGCTTTTGCAGGCTATTTACTACTGACACCGCCATTAATTAAAAAATTTGGTTCTTGGAATTTCACTGGTTTAGCTTTAACAATCGCTTGTATTGGTACATTAACGCACTATGTATTAAGCACTCCTCAGCCGATTCAACTTCTATTACAACTTCCATCTAATGTAATTTGGTACGGCGTCGGACTTGGCTTTTTGGTCACTGTTTTACCTACCGTTATGCTCATGCAAAGTATTGAGCGACTTGGCGCCTCTCAATCTGCCATGATTGCTTCAATAGGACCAGTTTTAACTATTTTGCTCGCGGTTACTTTTTTAAATGAACATCTCAATATGTGGCAATGGGTAGGCTGTATTTTAAATATTGCAGGTGTCATGATAATTACCCTTAGAAAGAAAAGATTAAAATACTAATTTCTCTTGACCTCAACTTAAGTTGAGGTTGGATACTCATCTAAATTTTACTGAACGGTTGAGTCCCATGAATCAAGAAACTTTTAAAATAATAAATCCATCAACTTTATACGACCCTACTCCAAATGCTTATAGTCATGTTGCTGTGGTAGAAAACTTTAAAAAGATTATTCATATTGCAGGTCAAGGAGGCGAAAACTCAAAAGGTGAATTAAGCCCAAACTTTGAAGAACAAGTTTCCCAGGCTATTGATAACATTAAGCATGCTTTAATTGCTGCCAATGCAGAGCTTAGCAACATTGCCGTATTAAGAGTTTTAGTTGTTGACCACTCGGTCGAAAAACATGAAATTTTAATTAAAGTTATGCAGAATTTATGGAAAAATCATCCTTTTCCAGCCTGTACACTCATTCC
This sequence comes from Acinetobacter sp. AOR14_HL, assembly GCF_027855175.1. Lineage (NCBI taxonomy): Bacteria > Pseudomonadati > Pseudomonadota > Gammaproteobacteria > Moraxellales > Moraxellaceae > Acinetobacter > Acinetobacter sp. AOR14_HL. Next base: position 62,601 of record NZ_JAKTII010000019.1, read on the forward strand.
TGTACCACGCCTTGCATTAGAGCATATGCTCATTGAAGTCGAAGCAACCGCATACACCTAATAAAATCGAGAGAACATCATGTCTACCCCTGAAGATATCAGTCAAAATAAACCTTTACTTTGGTTGATGGCAGCAGCATGTGGCTTATGTGCAGGTGTGAATTATTATTGCCAGCCTCTTATTCACTCCATTCAACAAGACTTTGCTGTTACTCAAGCACAAGCCGCATTGACTGTTACATTTGCTCAGGTGTCTTATGCCCTCGGACTGCTCTTTATTGTTCCCATGGGTGATATCGTCAATAAAGCCAAGGCTATTCCGTTTTTGATGGTGCTTTGTGCAGTTGGCCTATTTACTTCTGCTTTTGCTGTTAACTTACCCATGCTATGGATCGGTACAATTTTAGCAGGCTTATTTTCTGTGGCAGCTCAAGTGCTTATTCCACTTGCTACAATGACTGTAAAACCTGAAAAAACTGGCGAGATCATTGGTTTTTTAATGAGTGGTCTATTAGTGGGTATTTTACTCTCTACCAGTCTGGCTGGCCTATTTTCTAACTTATTCCACTGGAAAGTGGTTTATGTGGTAAGCGGCATATTAATGCTTCTGTTGGCATATACCTTAAAAAGTCGTTTGCCTTATGTTTTACGCATGAAAATGAATTATGGACAGATATTTGGTTCCATGGGTCAGCTTTTAAAACAAGAGAAAAGACTATTATTAAGAGCGCTTACAGGTGCTTTCGCCTTCGCATCTGTGAGTATTTTATATTCCACCATCGCATTACTCCTCACCTCAGCACATCATTTACCTGATCTATTTATTGGACTAGTACCTTTAGTCGGTATCTTTGGTGCCTTATCAACCCGTTATATTGGTAAATATGCCGATCAGGGACGTACTACTCTACTCACATGGATAGGTTGTGGTTTATTCCTGTTAAGCTGGCTCTGCTTTTATTATGGACAAACTTTGCTTGCGAGTTATATTGCTGGTTTTGCTTTAATTCAGTTAGCGCTAGCACTCGTACACACAAGCAACCAGAGTATTATTTTCCGTTTACGACCAGATGCAAAATCTCGTATTAATGCTATCTATATGACCACTTACTTTATTGGAGGCGCAGGAGGTTCAGCATTAGGAATTTTTGCGTGGAACCGTGGCGGATGGACCATGACTTGCCTTGCTGGTATTGGGTTAGTTGTACTTTGTATTTTGTTTAGCTTGTTTGATGCTATCTTACAAAAAAAGAAAATGATTTCCCAATAAGGTAACTTGTTATAAATCATCTCCCTATATTCAACACAAGGGTGGTTATAAATTACTCGGATAAATGCCTCTGTCGATTCAAGCATAAACCTCGTATAATGCTGCCCTTTCATTAATTTAGCGACTTTTGGGCTATTGGTTATGCAATCACTTCAATCGTTACAACCTCGTATTTCTGTCGCACCCATGATGGATTGGACAACGAAGGATTATCGATTCTTTGCGCGCTTGTTTAACCCAAATGTTGTGCTATACACCGAAATGGTGACCACAGGTGCGATTCTATTTGGTGATGCTAAACGCCATTTAGACTACAGTGCACAAGAGCATCCTATTGTATTACAGTTAGGCGGTTCAAACCCACAAGAGCTTGCGACCTGCACAAAAATGGCTGAAGACTGGGGTTACGATGAAGTTAACCTCAATGTAGGCTGCCCAAGTGACCGTGTACAGAACAATAAAATCGGTGCTTGCTTAATGGCAGAACCAGATTTGGTTGCTGAATGCATTCACACTATGCAAAAAGCAGTAAACATTCCGGTAACGGTGAAACACCGTATCGGGATTGATGACATGCACTCTTATGAAGAGATGCTTCATTTTGTAGATACAGTTGCAGCAACAGGCTGCACTCATTTTGTAGTGCATGCCCGTATTGCTATTTTGAAAGGCCTGTCACCAAAAGAAAACCGTGAAGTTCCACCTTTACGCTATGAAGATGTCTATCGTTTAAAACAAGAGCGCCCACATCTCACCATTGAAATTAACGGTGGCATTAAAACGTTTGCTGAAACTCAAACACATTTACAGCATGTTGATGGTGTCATGATTGGCCGTGAAGCCTATCATAATCCATACTTACTCGCGGAAATGGGTCAGCTTTGGAATTTGGAAGCTCCAGATCGATTCGAGATTATGGAACAAATGCTACCTTATATTGAACAGCGTATGGCTGAAGGTGCTCCACTCTCCATCATTACACGTCATATTTTGGGTTTATTCCAGAATTTACCAGGTGCGCGTAAATGGCGTCAGGCGCTAAGTGGCGGAAATGCAAAAACTTTAGGTGATGTTGAACAGGCTATTAGCAACATGCAAGCAGCTTTAATTCGTACTGAGGAATATTTAAAAGAACATCAGGCTTAAGCATGTGATGGCTTCTTAAATTGTAAGAAAATGTGGCATTTTAAATCAGGGACTTAGATTTTGAGTATATTCGCAATGACTGAATTAAAATATTCAAATTTAAGCTCTGATTAATTATTTTTAAATAAAAATATCAATAACTTAAGTTAAATTTTTTTATGTTTCATTTTAATAAATATCTTTTGATCTCTAAGTAGCAATATCTGGAAAAAAGATACGTTATTACATAACACAAACAAAACTTTTAAGGTACGCCTATTAGTATCTCTGAACGCCACAGGTAGGTGGTGATTTTTTTAATATGGATATAGATAGTACGGTAGAGATTTCACGATGATTATTTATGACGGACAAGTAGCTGATAATTATATGTATCAGGATTCAAATCAGGCAGCCATTGTTGTATCCCACAGCACTCCAAGTCTCCCTTATCCTTTCACCATGAAACCTAGTAATCATCAAACTGAAACTTCCGATACTCCAGCAATAGATGTTGATAGATTCGTAGCTAAATTAGAAAGTATTACCTCAAGACGCAGTAAAGCTCGTTGTGCACGTAGTATCCGCCTTGCTCTCGAATCTGCTGGTGCAGATATTCGGAATCACCCCATTGCAGCTTCAGACTGGGGAGACACTCTCAAAAAGATTGGCTACAAAGAGATAGATCCATCATTTGATGAGCCACAAGAAGGCGATATTTACATCATTCACAGAACTCGCAATCACGTTTATGGACATATTGCTGGCTATACAGGAAGTGAATGGGTCTCTGACTTCAAACAAAACAGCTATGATGTCTACAAAGATGATAGCGTCACTTATACTTACTATCGTTTAGGGCAACCTACCTAAGCATCGGGTTTTTCAATCCTTTTTAAATATGCCAAACAGTTGATCAGACAGACTTTTTAAAATCAGGTTTGGCTTCTTTTTTGCATGATTTTCATATTGTACTTGTCAAAAATGATGATGTAACTTTATGAAAAAAATACTATTAGGCGGTTACTTACTGACATCGTTTAGTTTGGCGTATGCCATTCCCGATACAAACGTTATAGAAGTTTTCAAAAAAGTACCGGAAAAAAGGATTTATCAACCACAATATTTATTGAAAGGAACGGCTCCTCAAGCTCGGATCCATGTCATGCGAAAGCAATATTTAAATGGATTACTAGATTGTCCTTCTGTGATTTTTCACGATAAGAAAAAAATTCTATCTCTGCACTCATTTGAAGAAGCAACAATTTTTTTAGAGCCAGATAATTACTATATTCGCTATGCAATTAATAATAGTGGTTGCATCAATTTAGAATTCTATCAACATAAACGCCCTAAAATAGACATTATGTCTCAGGAGCGTCAGTTAGACGGTGATAGCGAATATAGGTTTCTTATTAGCGAGCACACCGGGCTACAATAATTATTTCAGCATATGCACGCTTGTAGCAGTTCGTAGATATGTTCAGCATAAGATTGAATCAGATCACTTTGATCTGTTCTATAAGCTAAAACTACTTCAGAGAAAAGGTTCTTATTCTCCAGCGGAATCAGTTTTACATTTTTGGGTAATATTTGTTCAAATTCTTGAGGGACAATACTAATACCCAAATTTGCAGCGACTAAGTGTAATTGGGTTATCTTACGAGATTGGACTACCGCTGTTTTAGGCAAGAAACCAGCTCCTACACACAAATTTGAGACTAGATAGCTCAAACCTCCCCGCTTTGGATGTGGAGTTGAAACAAAATATTCATCTACTAAATCTCTTATCTGGATACTTTGTTTTTGTTTAAATTTAGGGTGATCAATATAGACAGCGACAAATAAGGGCTGTTCATATAATTTCAAAATCGTTATTTCTTCAAGGCTATGCAATACTGGCGGTCTTATCAAACCAATATCAATTTCTCCACTCATTAAAGCTAAAATTTGCTGCTCAGATGACAGGGTATTCACCTCAAAATTTACCTGCTTAGCTAAGCTAATTTCTTTTAATATCTGAACTTTTCTATGATCCATGACAATACTGCTTGAGTGAGCAATTTTAATCTGGCGGTTTTTCCCTTCCGAAATACTTTTAGAAAGATCAATAATTTCATTTAAGTAGAGCATGTTATCTTTTATTTTCTTATAAAAGACCTCTCCTGCTGCTGTAAGTTTTACTTTCTTGTCAGTACGATCAAATAGTTGAAAGTTAATTTCTTCCTCTAATAATTTTATCTGCCGACTCAAAGCTGATTGAGCAATAAAGAGCTTTTCTGAAGCAGCCGTAAAACTGCCTTCTTCAACAATTTTTATAAAATATTGAAATTGTTTTAAAGTGAGCATTCCCATCTCAAAATTAGATCATTAAGTCTATTTTCTATATTAGATTAGATAGATCACCTTCGCTAGAATTTTATCAAGACCATTCACTTGATTGAATTATTCATGAAGTATTTAAAAGGTTTCACTATATTCACTGTCGTTATTTTAATTTTATGGTGCTTTAAATTTTATGATCAACAACTTCCAACACAGCCCAAACACGACACGATAGAGTTATATGACTAAAAAGAAAAAGGCATGCCCAAACATAAGAGCACGCCTTTTTAATATTTAAACTAAGCTTTCTTTAAATCAAGTTTCTTTAAAACTTCAGCCACAGCAATCATGGCAAAACTCGAAGTCACAACCACCGCTGAGCCATAGCCACCACAGCGTAACCCTGCCGATGGGCAGACATCTGCACTTGAGAATGGGTTATCAATCGAATAAATACAGGTAATTCCAAATTTCTCTTTTGGTTTTTTACAAATACCACGAGCACGAAGTTGGCTACGTAACTTCGCCAACATCGGGTCTTGTTCGGTTTTTGATAAATCCGCCACACGAATTTTAAGCGGATCGAGCTTACCGCCTGCTCCACCAGAAACAATCAAAGGAATTTTGTTAAAACGGCAATGCAGCATTAAAGCCAACTTCGCTTTAACGTCATCAATACAGTCTAAGATAATATTGGGTACAGGATTTAAAAGCTCTGTGACATTCTCAGGTGTTAAGAAGTCATCAATAATATTTACTTTAATACGTGGGTTAATTTGACGGCAGCGTTCCGCCATAATCTCAACTTTTTCACAGCCTAATGTAGAGGTCATCGCTGGTAGCTGACGGTTTACATTTGATGCCGCGACAATATCCATATCCACTAATGTGATTTCACCAATTCCTGTACGAGCCAAAGCCTCTACAGCCCAACTGCCAACACCACCAATACCAATCACCATCACATGACTTTGCTCGTAATGTTGAAACGATGAATCACCATAAACTTTGGCTACACCTGCAAAACGACGTTCATATTCATCTTGTTGGAGATCGGTCATTGTTACTCTTTGGGGGGATATAAAACACGGTGGCTATTTTACCTGAATCAATTAGGCATAGGATATCTTTTACGATATTATAAATAGCAAAAGTCCCTTAAAATTTATTAATAATGAATCAAGAACTTAATCAAAAAATTGTCTTATGTATCCCAGGTGTTTGGGAAAATCATCAAGCTCTATTACATGCCCTCCTCACTAATGAAACAGGATATATTTACGCAGGCTCAATTATTAAGTCTTTAACAAATGAGCATTATGCTGAAATTGAAGAGTATGAAAATGATCCGAATGTAAGTCAGATTTTTAGGTCATTGAGTATGGGCCGTTTTTCTGAAAGTGAATTAGAAAAAATCGATCGACATAATATGGTTATTTATGTTGTTTGTGAGGGTGGATCAATCGAGTTAGCACAACAAGCTCTATTGTTAGGGCAAGCCCTCATCAAAGCAGGTGGCTTAGCAATTAAAGTTGAAACTTCTGGACTTACACATATTAAAAGTGATTGGCTTAGTTATAGTGCTGAAAATACCCTAGATCTGTTTAAAGGTTTTATTCCTATTATTTCCGACGATAATTTACTTTATTCTTGTGGAATGCATCAATTTGGCAAACCAGATGGATGTATAAATCTAAAAGTAGATCAAGCATCCTATATTCTGAATCATTTCTTGTTATATATCCTTATCGAAAATCCAGAGTTGTTAGAGAATCAAACTTTTTCGATAGATGAAAATTCAGAATTATTAAAGCTTTCCCGAAAAGCATCTGGGGATTTCTTTGATTTAGATTCACTATATTTTAATTCACTCGATGTTTGGATGCTGACTACGTCATTTAGCTGGAAGAAATTATTTAAGTTCAGTTAAGTTTCAAAAAAAGAAACCCTGTAATTTACAGGGTTTCTTTTTCAATTATTCTGCAATCAAATTTCGAAGTACATAATGCAAAATACCACCAGCCTTAAAGTACTCGACCTCATTTAACGTATCAATTCGGCACAACACATTAAAATGACTCGCTACCCCATTGGGCCGTTTTACATCAACTTCAAGAATTTGATGAGGTTGAATTCCGTCCAGTAAACCACGGATTGATATCACTTCATGACCCGTTAAATTAAGAGATTGACGAGTTTGCCCATCAACAAACTGTAATGGCAACACTCCCATACCGACTAGGTTTGAACGATGGATACGCTCAAAACTCTCTGCAATCACTGCTTTCACACCTAATAAATTTGTTCCTTTTGCAGCCCAGTCACGTGAAGAACCTGTTCCATATTCCTTACCGGCAATAATCACAAGAGGTGTGTTTTCTTGTTGATAAAGCATCGCTGCATCATATATGGCAAGCTTTTCACCACTTGGAATGTAAATAGTATTACCACCCTCTTCACCACCAAGCATTTCATTTTTAATACGAATATTGGCAAAGGTGCCTCGCATCATCACTTCATGATTACCACGTCGAGAACCATAAGAGTTAAAGTCTTTTGGATCGACCCCTTGCTCTTGCAGATACCGACCTGCGGGACTATCTTTTTTGATATTCCCCGCTGGTGAAATATGGTCGGTTGTGACTGAGTCACCTAAAACAGCCAAAATACGCGCCTGTTCAATATTTTTAATTGGTTTCGGTGGCTCTCCAATTCCTTCAAAGAAAGGAGGATGTCGGATATACGTCGAGTCATCGGCCCATTCATAGGTTTTGCTCTTTGGAATCTGAATCGCTTGCCAACTCGCATCACCATCAAAGACCGCTGCATATTCTTTATGGAACATCTCTGTATTTACTTTCTGCAAGACAACATCAATTTCTGCCTGACTTGGCCAGATATCTTTTAAATAGACGGGCTGTCCATCTTTGCCCTCACCAAGAGGCTCTCTTGTCAGGTCGGTACGAATATTCCCAACCAAACCATAAGCCACTACAAGAGGCGGTGAAGCTAACCAATTGGTTTTAACTAATGGATGTACCCGTCCTTCAAAGTTACGGTTACCAGAAAGTACAGATGCAACATTCAAATCATGACATTGAATTGCATCTTCGACTGGCTCGGGTAATGGGCCTGAATTACCAATACAGGTTGTACAGCCATACCCCACCAAGTTATAACCCAACTCATCTAAATACGGCGTAAGCCCAGCAGCCAATAAATAATCAGTCACGACCTTAGAACCAGGTGCAAGAGAGCTTTTCACCCATGGTTTTCGTTGTAAGCCTTTTTCAATAGCTTTTTTAGCAAGTAACCCCGCCGCTAACATCACGCTTGGGTTAGAGGTATTAGTACAAGAGGTAATCGCAGAAATAACAACATCACCATGATTTAACGGGTATTCCTGCCCTTCAATCACACAAGATGGATTTTCATGTTGAATATTTGCTTTTTTTGCCTCTACAGCAGTACCACCACCTTCATTTTCTAGACGTTCTTTTGCTTCTTTTGCTGGTTTTAGTGTTAACTCCATGAGTGCATTAAACGCTTTAGGTACTTCTGATAACAGCACTCGGTCTTGCGGGCGTTTTGGTCCAGCCAAACTTGCTTGCACCGTAGTCATGTCTAAACTTAAAGTATCTGTAAAAACAGGTTCATCACCAGCATTTCGCCATAAACCTTGAGCTTTACTATAGGCTTCAACGAGCTCAATACGGTCTTCATGACGTCCTGTCAGTTTCAGATATCCTATAGTCACTTCATCTATTGGAAAGAAACCACAGGTTGCACCATATTCTGGTGCCATATTGGCAATGGTTGCACGGTCAGCAAGAGGCAAATCTGCCAAACCATCTCCATAGAACTCTACAAATTTACCCACCACACCTTTTTGGCGAAGCATTTGAGTAATAGTGAGTACCAAGTCTGTTGCTGTAATACCTTCTGGTAATTTTCCTGTAAGTTTAAAACCGATGACTTCAGGAATAAGCATAGAAATAGGTTGGCCCAACATTGCAGCTTCAGCCTCAATACCGCCTACGCCCCAGCCTAAAACACCCAAGCCATTAATCATGGTCGTATGCGAATCTGTTCCCACTAAGGTGTCAGGAAATGCAAAAGTTTTGCCTTCATCTTCTCCCAACCACACTGCTTGGGCCAAATATTCTAAATTGACCTGATGGCAAATCCCCGTACCCGGCGGCACTACGCTAAAATTATTAAATGCAGACTGTCCCCAACGTAGAAATTGATATCGTTCGCCATTACGCTGCATTTCAATATGTACGTTTTCTTCAAAAGCCTGATCATCGGCAAAATAGTCAACCATCACCGAGTGGTCAATCACCAAATCGACTGGAGATAACGGATTAATCTTCTCTGGGTCTCCACCAGCTTGAGCCATGGCTGCTCGCATTGCTGCCAAATCGACTACAGCGGGTACCCCTGTAAAATCCTGCATTAAAACTCGAGCAGGTCGATATTGAATTTCCTGTTCAGAACCTTTGGTTTTTAACCATTCTGCTAAGGCATAGATGTGTTCAGTTTTAACGCTAAGTTGGTCTTCGAACCGTAATAAGTTTTCCAATAATACTTTTAAAGATTTCGGTAGTTTGGCAATATCCCCTAGCGTTTTCTCTGCTTGGGCTAAGCTAAAAATCTGATAATTGCTGGAACCTACTGTTAGCGTCTGTAAAGCATTAAAACTATTGATATTGCTATACTTAGCCATTGGGTTATCCTCCCATGTCTGGCAATGTTATTTTTCACGTTTTTACATGTTGTTTTCTTACTTTAAGCTTCTTTTCTAATCGCTGTGTTTTGTTTTAGTTACTATTTCTAATCTTTGATTTTTATTACGATAATTTCAACGCCGAGAGCGAGTTTTCCCAAAGCTGTACGGCCAAATCTGACGCTGATATGTTTAGGTTTTCTGCCAAACTGTGCAAAACATAAGGCAAATTAACTGGGGTATTACGGGTACGCTCTTCAGTTGAGGTTTGGCAACAAAGTGGGGTCATATCGGGACAATCCGTTTCAATCACCAAGTGCTCTGCACCTATAGCCTGCACAACCGTATGGAGTTTTTTTGCATTCGGATTAGTAATTTGCCCTGTCACACCAATTTTGAACCCAAGTTTAATAAGACCCTTTGCTTCCTCTATGCCACCACTAAAAGCATGGGCAATTCCACCCAGTTTAAATTTCTGAGCTTTTAATATTGCGAGTACATCGCCATGGGCTTTTCTAATATGGAGAAGTACTGGTTTTTGATATTGGGTTGCAAGCTCTAACTGATCGGCAAAATATTGGTTTTGCTTCGCATAGATATCAGGGTGCTTATGCTCTTTTAAGAAAGTATCTAAACCAATTTCACCGACTGCCACGCATTCTTCTTTCTGCAAAATTTGCTCAAGATAAGAAAGATGTTCTGGCTGATGTTGCTCAATATAAAATGGGTGTAAACCGGGTGCTAGATATGAAGTCGGTACATTTTCCCAGCTCTTTAACTGATGATGGGTTTGTAGCAACTCATCAAAACGTGACTGCACAAAACCAATTAAAACCAGTGCATCAACCCCAGCTTTTTTGGCATTAAGCGCTAACTGTTGCCGATCTTCATCAAAATCGGCAACATCAAAATGCGTATGTGTATCAAACAGACGCATTAGCTTCCACTTTTTGCAACAGGTGTTGAAGCTGGTTGCGCTTTAGGCTGCGGCAAATACTCTTTTTTCAAGACTTCCTGTAATTGATCATACGGAATGACTAATCGAGGTAATCCCACCACATATGGTCCAATTTCATATTCACCATATTGAAGAATTAAACCTTGTTCACCCAATAAGAAATTATCGGATAATTTAAATGGCCAAGCTTGTTCATAATCACCGGCATTATCAGCCAGTTTAGAGTCTGTAACCCAAGTCTTAAAGGCTTCATGCGCCAACTTCTCTAACGCTGCCTTTTGCTGTGGACGTAACAAGTCTTCAAGCTTGATCTGCTTTTGTTCTTTTAAATCAAAATTATAGTAATGCTGTGCAGCAGAACCATGAGCACCACCTAAATAGCTACTGCTATTAAGTACAACAATGACCACTTTACCTTGAGCCTGCAAGATTTTAGGTTTAACTAAAAGATTAATTTGATGACTACTACTTAAAGCTTTTAATTCATTGTCCAAACCAATAAATGAATTTGCATAACGTTGAACTTGGGCATCAAAGCTATTTTTTTGCTCTGCACCCGCAACCGCTGAAGCTTCTGTTTTTTGATCTGGTTGCTTCACTTTAGTATCAGGCTCAGCAATCTCTAAAATTTGATCTAGAGCCTTTAAGATTTGCTGATCTACAATTTTATCAATAAATGGAAAATTACTCTGTAAACGCTCAACTGTAAATTCGGGACAAGTTTTACCATCACAATCAGGTAAAGCAACCTTACTCGGAATTGTTTCACCCTTCAAAGTCAGCTCTACTGGCTTTTGTTCTTCGACTGCTGGTTTCTGCTGTTCTTGAGAATCCTTAGGATCGGCTTTAGGTTGGCATGCCACCAAAAATATAGCCGAAGCAAGCAAAGTTAATCGCAGTGAAACTTTAGAAGATAACATCATATTTTGCCTTTTATTCTAAGGAGATTACGCAGTGCCTTTTCTAAGAAATTAGCGCATATAAATAGAGGTTGCAAATTCTGCTACCATCTTAAAACATTTGTTCATAAACCTCGGGTTGTAATATTTTTTTTGTTTGTTCTGTAGATAAATAAATATCGAGCTGTGGTGCCTCTTTAGTAATTTGGTTTGCCTGATAATGCAGTCCAATACCTTCACCATCAAAGAACCAATCCGCTTGCCCCCAATATAAAGTTTTTGGTGCTTCTTTTTTTATCTCAACAGTCTGCTTTTTTAACCAGTCTTGATAGGCTACCTGCACCATTTGATGCATAGCTGTTTGCTGATCTTTTTTTAAAACATCTAACAAACTTAAACTTTTATGCAATTTTCGATCGGCAACAAAAAAGTAATAACGATCTTTAATCGTGAGCTCTTCTTGCTTGGTATCAAGCCCCAATTGCAATAAAACATATTGATTACGCTGCGAAGCAATACGTGTATGAAGATGCAATTCATAAGCCCGATTCTTTGAATATTTATCTTGCCATTCATCAGACTTTTTTACATAAGCATTAATCGCCTGCTGCAAGCTTAAGTCTTTTTTCAAATCAATTTGATCTTGAATCACTTTAGCCTGACTTTTGGCGATCCATTCATTTAACCATGCGTCTTGAGTCTTTATCGTTTGAATATCAACATCAATACAATTTTTCTTCTCACAAAATGGCAAAGCATAATCGGCTTTTACTTGTTGCAAGTTGAGAAATGGCAGTACTTCAGCTTTTTCAATATTTTGAGTTTGTGTACCCGATAGTTTCGTTTGTGAAGATGATGAAGACTGAGAGCTTTTCCAGACAAAAATAGAAATAGCAGAAATTAATGTTATGACTGCAACCACCAGCGCAATAATTGTCTTTTTACTCAAGTTCATTTCATCATCCTTTTTTATTTTTCAAAACAAAACAGCTTCTATTCGAAGCTGTTTGTCACATTAAAATGATCAGTGTTCACGTGTGTTACGGAACTGAATATCAGGCCAACGCTCTTGCATAATCTGCAAGTTCACTCGGCTTGGAGCAAGATAAGTTAAATGTCCACCACCATCGATAGAAAGTTGGTCATGTGCTTTCTTCTTAAATTCATTCAGAATTTTTTCATCATCACAGTGAATCCAGCGAACTGTATTAACGCTTACAGGCTCATAAACACAGTCAACCTTATATTCTTCTTTCAAACGATAAGCAACCACGTCAAACTGGAGCACACCTACCGCCCCAACAATCAAGTCATTGCTGATTTGTGGCATAAATACCTGAGTCGCCCCTTCTTCAGACAACTCTTTCAAACCTTTTTGCAATTGTTTTGACTTTAATGGATCTCTTAAACGCACACGACGGAACATCTCTGGCGCAAAGTGAGGAATACCTGTGAAGTGCAGATTTTCACCACTTGTGAAAGTATCACCAATTTGAATCGTGCCATGGTTATGTAAACCAATAATATCGCCCGGCCATGCTTCTTCTAAATGTTCACGCTCACCAGCAAGGAATGTCAAAGCATCACTAATGCGGACATCTTTACCAAGACGCACGTGGTTCATCTTTAAACCTTTTTCATATTTACCAGAGCAAATACGCATGAAGGCAATACGGTCACGGTGTTTCGGGTCCATGTTGGCTTGAATTTTAAATACAAAACCAGAAAAACCTTCTTCTTTCGCGTCAACCACACGCTCTTGTGTAGGGTGCGCTTTAGGTTCAGGTGCCCAGCCCATGAAAGCATCTAGTACATGGTCAACACCAAAGTTACCTAATGCCGTACCAAATAGAACCGGAGTTTGTTTACCTTGTAAAAATAATTCGCGGTCTAATGGCTCATTCGCCATTTGTACGAGCTCAAGCGACTCTTCAAAAGATGCCCAAGCCAAATCACCTACTTTTTCACGAATATCAGCATGATCATAGCCATCACGCACTTCAATATCTGTAATGGTTGAACCAAAACCTGCTTTATAGACATACAATTTATTTTCAATAATGTTGTATACACCAGCAAAATCACGGCCCATTCCTAATGGCCATGTAATAGGTACACAGCGGATATTGAGGACATTTTCAATTTCATCAAGTAACTCAAGTGGCTCACGAATCTCACGGTCCATCTTGTTTACGAATGAAATGATAGGCGTGTCACGCATACGACACACTTCCATCAATTTGATGGTACGTTCTTCGACACCCTTTGCACCATCAATCACCATTAACGCAGAGTCAACTGCGGTTAAGGTACGATACGTATCTTCCGAGAAATCTTCATGTCCCGGTGTATCGAGTAAGTTAATGGTATGACCTTTATATGGGAACTGCATAACAGACGTGGTAATAGAAATTCCACGCTCTTTTTCCATTTCCATCCAGTCAGATGTAGCTGCGCGGTCAGATTTACGGCTTTTTACCATCCCTGCAACCTGAATTGCTTTACCCCATAACAGTAATTTCTCTGTCATAGTGGTTTTACCGGCATCGGGGTGGGAAATGATGGCAAATGTGCGGCGTTGAGCAACCTGTGCCGCTAACTCATCTTTAAAACTCATGAAATACACCTACTGCGGAGATTGCAGTGCCAAAGATCTAAAGTCGATCAAAATAAAAATTGGCGTAATTGTAGCAGATTTATAGAACTGTTTAATGATTGTTGATATGCCATCAGTCACTCATAAGATTTTTGAACATTTTTTGAGAATACAACTTCGCTCATTAGAGATTTTACAATCAAAAAAGCCCATCCAATTGCGGATGGGCTTTCTTAGGACTTAGCAGAATATCTTATGCCAGTTTCTTTTCTTCAATAAATTGCACATCGGCAATTTGTACATTCCAGAACTCATTCCATAAAGCACAATAATCAATACATAGCTTGGTTAAGCCTTCATAATCATCTTTTGTAATTGCTTGCGCTAAGGTAAACCAGAGGTCATCCTGATGGTCATCATCAGCAGCCTCAGATGTTTCATCGGTAGATACACCATGTACATGGTAATATCCACCACCTTCAACATCGATATTCACAAATTTGGTCGCTTGACGTAATGGAGGGCTAAAAAGAATAACCTCTTCTTCGGCAACTGCTAACAATGCAACTACATTGATATAACTATCATAAGAAGATTCTAAGAATGAACGGACCTGATCTGCGGCTTGTGAAGGTTTATAATTACGGCGATCATCTTCCGTTAGACCATAATCATTAAGTAAATCTTCATACAATGGATAATGAGCATATTCAGGATTCCCCAAATAATAATCATCTTTACCTAATCCCGGTCTAAAACCGAATTCATCAAGTACATTTAAACTTAATAATACACGTGGAAACATTTTAGCTCCAGAATGGAGTTTTGGTTCCAGTTGTTTTGTTTGGAACTGCGCTTGTAATAAAGCATCAGTAAAAATCTGTACAATTGCATGACGATATTCTAAATGAATATGAGTTAAAGTATCCTTATCTAGATAACCGTGATTTAACATTTCAATTGCAGGATGTTTACAAACTGGTAATTCTGCAATTTTATTTCTTAACTGTTTGAGAAAATTTAAATTTTCATCCCATTGTTTTGCAGGAATACTATTTCTCATCCCCTGCAATGCTTTTTCTCGTGGATTATTAAAATCTTCAAATTTTTTTGACATAATCATTCTCAATAAAAAGTTTTTTCTTATAGTTAAGTGGGGTATTCCCTTATTTCAATTTGCATTCAATTGCTAAAATAAAATCCATATACCCATCCTTAACAACCTGATATTATGTCTATTAACTCAACAAATCAATGGATTAATTAATAATATTTAAAAAAGTAAATTATTGCCAACCAAATATATAAAATATTATTTTTTAAGATTAACCAAACTATTGAATAAATATAGTTTTTTAAATATTATAAAATAAGTTTTATTTAAGCTTTAACACTTACAATAGCAAAGTTAATCAAAAATATTCGCGACGGTGAACACGATGACAAAAAGAGAAAATATTATAACAACAGCAACATCCCTTTTTAACCAGAAAAGCTATACATCTGTTGGTGTTGATAAGATTATTGCTGAGTCCAATGTGGCAAAAATGACTTTTTATAAGTACTTTTCTTCTAAAGAAAACTTAATTGAAGAGTGCCTTCATGAAAGAAATTTAGAAATTCAATCTTCAATATCAGAAAAAATTAATAATATTAACAATCCTTTAATTAGACTTAAAACCATTTTCAACTGGTATATCGACTGGATTAATGCAGATGATTTCAATGGTTGCTTATTTAAAAAAGCCACCATTGAAGTTCTACAATTGTACCCGTCTATTAAAGATCAGGTTAATAAATATCGAGAATGGATTTACAAATTAGTTTTCTCAACATGTGTAGAATTAGAAATCAAAGATGCCCATACGCTTACCAGTCTTTTCCTTAATATTATTGATGGCATCATTATTGATGGCACAATAAATAAATCAAAAATTAATTCTGAACAAACATGGTCTTATATAACAAAGCTTATTAATTTTGAAGAAACTCAAGCGTGCTCCGCCGCTTAATATATCAATTTAATAGTTTTAGGTGTTTTGTAGAAGAATTAAAATATCATTAAAAAAATGAGTAGAGCATGAATTACAGCTCTACTGATAAAATCTATCTAAATTATTGTCATACCCCTATAAAAGCAAAGCCCCTGCTATTTTAAATACAGGAGCCACTCTCATTTTCTTTATTTTAATTTTATAATTTATATCAATTTAAGGCGTTAAAATAAGAGTTTTATTAAGAATAACTAAACCTTTACTAATTATAACTATGCACATTTATATATTATTAATCCACCATGATATTCCGTAAGAAATACTCCAATAATGCATCTCTATCATCCACACTGTTTTCACCTAAAAGCTGAACCATAGCCCCGTCCACCACAAATAAAAACATGTGTGCATCTTCTTTTGAGGCCTCTGAGTTCTTTGTTAAAAGCAGTCTATAAATCTCGCTAATGAGCCAGTTTCTGTACTCAACCACTATTTGATAAGCCTTTGGGTAAAGCTTTTCAATTTCAAAAATAGCTTTAAATAGCAGATGATAAAGGCTTTCTAAATCTGCATGTAAGAAGTAGATTTTACGGAGTTTTTCAATTACGGTTAAGCCTTTCTGAACATAAATGATTGAAAGCACCTCTTCTTTTAAACGATCCTTTTGGAAAGTTAAGCTCATTTCAATGAGTCTTTCTTTTGAGTGAAAGTAATTATAAAAAGTAGCTTTGGGGAGTTTTGCTGCTTCAATAATTCGGTCCACCCCGACTTTGTGAAAACCATACTTATTAAAAAGGTATCTTGCAGAATGAAGCACGCTTAAAGCACGAAATGGAAGATCTAAATGTTGCATAGTTTTACCGTTATAAAAATAAGTTCTTGTTGTGTCTCAATGAGATAAAACTGCCTAGGCTCTTGTTTTAAGCAAAAAAAGGCATGCAAAGGCCCTCTAAAGACTGCCTCAGCGCATCTCAAGTTTTATTGTTGATATGATTTTTTGGTCGTGACGAGCTAATGCTTGAAAACCCAAAGGTCATCAAACCGCGCTATAGACTAGTCTGGAGGTATAAAAATAGAATGCATAGCCAACTCCTTTATATGGGGAGTTCTGCCAAAGCATTAATCAAGAATTATGGTGGCAGAACGAAAGAGGGTTAGCAGACTGGTGAAAGATTTAACCAGCACACCCGAGGGTGTCCCTCTCCCGTCCTGAACTGCACCCCATAAGTTAGACTTTTTAAACTTATAAGGTGTGACCTATGCCAGTTCCAAAGCATTCAAAAGAGTTAAAACTCAAAGTAATTCAGGCTTATTTAGATGGTAGTAAAGGCTATAAAATTCTTTCCAAAGAGTTTAATGTAGATCTCCAAACCATTCGGTTATGGATTGAAAACTATAAGGCACATGGTACTGATGGGCTTAATATTAAAATTCAAAAAACTTATTATTCTTCAGAATTTAAAATCAATGCAATACAAATGCTTCTTGATAAGATACCCGTAAGAGAAGTAAGAAGACGGTTAAATCTGAGCGGGACGTCAATTTTAAGAAGATGGCTAGCTCTGTATCATAAAGAAGGGATTGCTGGGTTTAATACTAAACGGACTTATACCAATATGACTAAGCAAGATAAAACTAAAACAGTGAAACCAACAAGAGATGATAAAGACAAGTCTCAGCAAGAGCTCATTGATGAGCTTACAGCTTTACGCGCAGAGGTCGCTTTTTTAAAAAAGCTAAAAGCCTTAAAACTGAAGCAACGTACTTAAATTCAATTTGTACTGCAGACAGTGTTCAAATTATTTCAGAATTAAGGCAAATTTATCCATTAAAGCTCTTACTCAGTATTGCCAAGATAGCCCGTAGTACTTATTTCTACCACATGAAAGCTATACGCTCTAATGATAAATATACTGAGTTAAAACAGCAGATTAAGTCCATATACCATAAGCATAAGGGATGCTATGGCTATCGTAGAATTACTCTTGCTCTGAAAAGTACAGGAATAATGATTAACCATAAATGTGTATATCGACTCATGAAAACTATGGGACTTAAATCACGTATCAGAGCACTAAAATATCGCTCATATAAAAGTGGTTGTGTCGGGATAGTGGCTGATAACGTTTTACAACGGCAATTTAAAGCAAATCGACCAAATCAGAAATGGGCAACTGATGTAACGGAATTTAATGTGAACGGTGAAAAACTTTACCTATCCCCGATTATAGATTTATTTAATGGGGAAATTATTACATTCCGAATCCAACGCAAACTCAATTATGAGTTAGTAAAAGATATGCTCATTCATGCTTTGGCTAAACTTAAACGACATGAAAAACCAATTCTCCATTCCGATCAAGGATGGCAATATCAAATGGCTCATTACCAACAGCAATTAAAACAACAGGGTTTAATTCAAAGTATGTCTCGTAAGGGAAATTGTTTGGATAATGCTGTAATAGAAAGCTTCTTCGGAATATTAAAATCGGAGTGCTTTCATGGTGAAAAATTTCAATCAATTGATGAATTAGAGAAAACCATACAAGAGTACATTCATTATTATAATCATGAGAGAATCAAGGTGAAGTTACAAGGTTTATCCCCTGTACAATATAGAAATCAGTTTTTAAAAACTGCTTAATTAGCTGTCCAACTTTATGGGGTCAGATTAT